>CAZJIP010000020.1:0-22187 GCA_964546105.1 uncultured Methanomassiliicoccales archaeon | reverse complement strand
ACCAGCACCACCGGTGGTGGTGCGACAGCTGCCAGAAGTACGCGTCCGCGGATCTACCGGCGCCGGCTACGGCGACCGTGACTGCGGCCGCGTCGAGCACGGCGGCCCCTGTGGCATCCGTGCGAGCCGCCACGGCGCACCGCCACGGCAGCCCTGCGGGTGGTGCCGGACTCGCGGGGATTGGTCTCGCCCTCTACTTCGTCTACGCATTCTTTGCGTACCTGGGGGCCATGATGGGCTTCGTCCCGCCAACGGGAATCACGCCCGAGATGCTAAACTACCTTCAGTTCTTCGCGTTCCTGTTCCTGGCGCTCGGGATCGTCGTGGGCCTCTACAGCCTCCGCGACCGCGTGTGATCCGCGCGGTCCGTTCGGCCCTGAGTCCGGTTACGGTTGGCCGGTTCGGGCCTCTCACTGTCGCCGGCCGCCGTGGCAGCCCAAGTTGACGGGGTCGCACTTCTAGGGCGGCGCGTAGTTGCACGCGGACCCGGGCGCGGGACACTGCGTTGCGGCCGATGGCTTCACAATCGCGTTGATGAAGAACGCGTAATCGAACGGCGGCGGGAAGTCCTGGGACGTCTGGATGTAGCCACCTGCGTTGTTGAAGTAGTCGACCCAGACCTGCTGACTGTTCGGACCGCACGGATCAGCGGTCTCTGGGTTCACCAGGTCCGCCCTGGGATCCACGACCATCTCCGCGATTTCGTGGCTCAGGGCGAGCGCATAGAGGTTTGCCTCGCCCTTCACGGTCAGCCCCGAACCCATGACGTTCACGAAAGCATAGGGCACCTCCGCCAAGTTGTGGTAGCCGCCGACTCCTTTCGAGGGGTCCGCGTCCGTGTTCAGCACGCCGGGCGGGTTCAAGATCACGACGCATGTGTCCTTCGACAGTTTGTTTTGCGCAACAATCTCGTTGACCCAGGTCTGAAGTGTCTGGTCGTTGTAGGAGTCGCTTCCCGCATCCGCATTGAAGGGCACCGCCTGGGGTGCGACCTCGATGTGGTTCGGACCGTACTGGGTGGCGTACGCGGAAATCGGGACGACGGCCAGGCGGGTGAATTCCATGGCGGTCGCAAGGTCTGCAGGCTTCACGGACACGAAGCCCTTGGACGTACGGAAGGCGACCTGGGCGAAGACCAGGATGCCGTTGGACAGGGGCTCCGAAACCGCGGCCCGAGGCCTCGGGGCCGGGTGACGCTGGAGGGCCGCCGCGAGACGGTCCACGCGGTTCAGTTCGGTCGGCGGGAGCGGGGTATGGAGCCTCGCTAGAATCCGGTCCGGAATGCGGCTCCCGAACCCCTCCGCGGGCTCCTCTTTCGGAAGGAGATGAGGAGCCGTCGCTTGCAGGTGCCTGGCGTTCTTGATCGAACGGGTCACGCACACGTGGGGGATGCGTTCACCCTCCGGGCTGGATGTCGATGGCGATGAGACGGATGACGTACGCCCCGGCGAAGGCCTGCGCGAGGTCGATGCTGCGTAAGCCGACCAAGGTGATCGCAGGGGACGTGAGCTGTGCGAGCTGCCGCGCCGCGTTCGTGCTCGCAAGGGCCAAGACCTCGATCGAGTGACCGATGTCCGGACTCGTCAGCGTGAAGGAGGCGGGAGTGGCCCCGCCGGGACTCGGTCGGATGCCGCTGACCTTGCCCGCGACCCGCACGTAGTTCTCGTCCTGGCCATCCATGTCCGTGAACGTGAGCCGGTCCGCGCTCCGGTCGTAGGCGACGCGGATCCGCCCATCCTGCACGTTGAGCGGACGGGGCGAGATCCATGTGTGGATCGAGGCCGGAACCGGAACGCCGACGTCAAAGGTCTCGGACTTGCCCGCGAATGCGACCGCGTACACGGGGTGGAGCTCGAAGATGTGGGCGTCGTCGCTCGCGTCGAAGCCCGGGTGTTCGAAGAGGCAGCGGAAGAACCCGCTCGCCACAATCGGCCGGCCCACGGAACCCTGAAACGTCGCGAGCCAAGGTGCTGCATGTTGCACCTCGCAGGTGATGTGGGGCTGGAGCGGCTTCACTCCGAGGGAGAAGTGCAGGTCCCCGTCCGCCTCGAGTCCGTACGCGCCGTCGTCGGCCCCGGGCGACACCTTGCGCCTTCCCGTCTTCGGATTGATCGCGATGACCTGCTTCTGGAGCAGCGTCCCGCCCACGGTGGTGTCCTGCAAGGCGGCGAGGGAGGAGGCATGGGGCACGACGATCGTCTTCGGGGGCCCGGGGCGAATCGTGTAGCCGTTGACCAAGGGGGCCAGCTCCGCGGCGGTGGGCATGAGACGCCTACCTACCCCGCGACCCTTCAAGTGGTTTTGGGAACGGGCACCGAATCTTCAGCGGCTCGCCTGAGCGGCGTGGGCTCTCCAAGCTGACCCGCTAGCGGAACCAGGGTGTCCTCCACCACAGGAAGACGAGCAGGGCGATGAGACCTCCGAGCAGCATGACGACGAGCCAGACCAGTCCGGGGAATCGCGTGGTTTCGGGCCGGCCCTCGCGGACGCCGCCATCGATGATCTCCCGCTCCATCGGCGCGGGAAAGTCGTCGCGCAGACTTCTAACCATCAGCGGATCGGTGGTCGGAGGCGTCCGTGGCGCGGCCATGCACATCCCTCGGGAATCCTCACGAGTCTCGGTGACCATGAAACTTCCCGCGGCCTGCCTCCAAACCTTTTTCCCCTCCGCCCCGTTCGAGCGGGGGCCCATGCGCCTCCAGGAGATCGTGAAGGACGAACGACGTCCGCGGGACTTCGACCCGAGGGAGTACATCTCCACGTGGACGGAGAAGGACCTCTTCCACGGCAAGGTGGTCGACGCGTGGGTGATCATCTTCCGCACCCGCGGCTGCTACTGGGCCCAAGCGTCGGGCTGCTCCATGTGCGGCTACGTGAACGACGTGGCCCGCGAGGTCTCCGTGGCGGACCTGACCCATCAGCTCGACGCGGTCCTCAAGAAGTACGCCGGGCAGCCTATGGTCAAGGTCTACACCTCGGGCAACTTCTTCGACGACCACGAGGTCGTGCCCGAGATGCGGGAGAAGATTCTCCGCGAGCTCGGGGACCGGTGCGACAAGGTCATCGTGGAAACGCTCTCCCACCTCCTGCGCCGCGACCAGCTCGAGGCCGCGACGAAGCACGTGAAGGAGCTCGAGGTGGCCTTTGGGCTCGAGTCGACGAACCCGCGGGTCCTGCGGCACAGCGTGAACAAGGTGTGGGGCCTCGAAGAGCACGCGAAGGCCGCGGCCCTCTGCCACGAAGCTGGAGCCACGGTGAAGACATATCTCTTGATCAAGCCGCCCTTCCTCACAGAGCGCGAGGCCATCGAGGACGCGGTCGCCTCAGGCCACGAGGCGGACCCGTACAGCGATACGATCTCCTTCAACCCGGTGAACGTGCAGAGCCGCACCCTCGTGGAGCGCCTGTTCCGCCGCGGCGAGTACCGGCCGCCGTGGCTCTGGTCCGTCGTCGAAGTCCTGGAACGGACGCGGGACCTCAGGGTCCACGTGAAATCGCATCCCACCGCGGGCGGCATGGTCCGCGGGGCGCACAACTGCGGTGCGTGCGATCGCAAGGTGGTTGATGCGATTGAAGAGTTCTCCCTGGGCATGCGGCACGACTTCGACGACCTGACGTGCGACTGCAAGGCCCTGTGGCGGGAGTACGTGGACCTTCAAGAGTTCATGCTGACGCCCTCGGATCCCCTGTTCGTCTTGGAAGCGTAGCTGCACGGTCCATCGCTACCTTGAACGGGGCCTCCGCCGTTCCCCGGCCACCCTCATGGGCGGCTACTACGAGGAGACGCTATCCGGGGAACGCCTGCGGCGATGCTACGAACTCGCTCCTCCAAGGATCCGCCGGTACCTAGCGGCGGAGATTGAGTTCGTCGCGGAGCAAGTCCGCGGCGTAGGGCGAGTCCTCGAACTCGGATGCGGGTACGGCCGCGTGCTCCGAGAGCTCTCCCGCACCGTGCCTCGGCTGGTCGGTTGCGATACGTCTCGGAAGAGCCTCGAACTCGCCCGGTCCTTCCTGGAAGGAAGCCCCGATGTGGTCCTCGTCCGCACGGATGCCGCGCGCTCGGGGTTCCGGTCCGACGTGTTCGACGCGGTGGTCTGCGTCCAGAACGGAATTTCGGCCTTTGGCGTCGACCGGCACCAACTCGTGTCGGAGGCGGTGCGTATCACGCGGCTGGGTGGCCGCGTCCTCTTCTCGAGCTACTCCCCGCGCATCTGGGAGGAACGCCTAGCGTGGTTCCGGATCCAGGCCCAGGCCGGCTTGCTCGGGGAGATCGACGGGGACAAGACGGGAGACGGGACGATCGTCTGCAAGGACGGCTTTCGGGCCACGACCGTGGGCGGCGAGGAGTTCTGCGAACTCTTCGGCGAGCTCGGATTGCATGCGGACATCGAGGAGGTCGACGGGTCCAGCCTCTTCTGCTTCGTGACGAAGTGAGGGAAGGTCCGAAGCGTAGAGCGTCCCACGGGCGGCACGTTTCGCCCTCCCCCCGTTAGCTTTAGAAGCCCGCCACGCGTGCGGCGCGACGGCGAGGGGAATGGTCAAGAAACCGACGAAGGAGAAGGCCGTGACGGAGTGGCTGCTCGAGGAGGATCAGCCTTCCGTCCGGTATCACGCGTTGACCCGATTGCTCGACAAACCCGAGGATGACTCGGAGGTCCGAGAGGCCAGGGCGGCCATCCCGGAGCGCGGCTGGGCCGCAGACATCCTCGCGAAGCAGGATCCGGGCGGGTGGTGGGTCTCGAAAGAGGGATTCTATCGGCCGAAGTACCTCTCGACGAACTGGATGCTCCTGATCCTGGCGGATCTCGGGATGACCCGGGAGGACCCGCGAATCCGGAAGGCCGCAGACGAATGGATCAGGCGCTTCGCGAAGCCCGATGGCGGCTTCGGAATGGACGGCAGCAAGTCGAGCCATCTCTGCGTGGTCGGGAACACCGCACGCGCCCTGGTGCAGTTCGGGTATGCGGACCACCCCAAGGTCGCCAAGGCGTTCGAGTGGATGGAGAAGAACCGGAGCCGCTTGGGCGGATGGAGCTGCTTCGGGAGCGGCCGGAATCTGGACTCCTGGGAGCCCATGAGCGCCTTCGCCGTGTACCCCAAATCCAAGTGGACTGCCGGGATGCAACGCGCGGTCGAGGAGGGCGCGCGGTTCTTCCTGGAGCGAGAACTCGAAAAGCAGGGCGACCATTACGAGCCCTGGTACCGCTTCCACTACCCGGTCCACTACTACTACGACCTGCTGGTCGGGCTGGACTTCATGACCGCCCTGGGCTACGGCGACGACCCGCGGCTCGCCCATGCCCTCTCCGTGCTCCAGGAGAAACGCCGGAGCGACGGTCGGTGGAACCTCGACGCGATCCACCCGGACCTGGAGGGCGCGGGAAAGGAGTGGTACGCCAAGCATCCGAAGGATGCGCCGACCCCGTTCGCCTTGGAGAAGGTCGGCGAGCCGAGCAAGATGATCACCCTCCGGGCGTTACAGGTTCTGCACCGGCTCGAGGCGAACGACTGAGCGCCGGCCCAAACTCGCTTAAGCCACTCCCGGCTTCCCCTGCGCGTGCCCTCCGCGATCGTCGCCCAGGGGCTGACCAAGGAGTACAAGGGCAGCCACGGGAAGCGAGCCCTCGATGACGTGACCCTGGAGATCGGGGCGGGGGAGATCTTCGGACTCATCGGCCGCAACGGCGCGGGGAAGACCACGTTCCTCCGGATCGCGGGCACCCAGCTCCTCCCTACGTCGGGCCGCATCGAGGTGCTGGGCCACGATGCGGTCGCGGAGGCGAACGCGGTGCGGGACCGGGTGGCCGTGATCCCCCAGGAATCCCGACCCCTGTTCTATGCCACGCCCTACGAGCACGTCTACTACTATCTCACGCTGCGGGGCATCCCGTCCGCCGAGGCGAAGCACCGCACCCTGGAGACGCTGGAGCGGCTCGGGTTGGCCCAGGGGAAGGACACGGTCCTGTGGAAGCAGTCGGGCGGCCTGCGGCGGCGCGTGCTCGTCGCAATGGCCCTTGCCTCCGGGGCGGAACTGCTCTTCCTCGACGAGCCCACGACGGGGCTGGACCCCCTCGCCCGCCGCGACGTATGGACCGCGGTCGAGGAGGCCGCGAAGGAGGGCCGCACGATCCTGCTGACCACGCACTACCTGGAGGAAGCCCAGCTCCTGAGCCAGCGGATTGCCATCCTGAACGAGGGAAGGGTCCTCGCGGTCGGGAGCCTGGACGAGCTCGTGGCGCGCGTGCGCTGGCCCTTCCGCGTCGCACTGAACGGCCGGGGCGTCACCCCCGAGGAGCTCGCGACGTTCGGGGAGTCGGCGGCCATCGGGGATTCGTGGATTGTGTTCACGAATCGGGGCGGGGCGGAGGACCTCACCCGCCTCGCCCTGTCCCGGGGTGTCCGCGCGGTCGCCGGCCCCGTGACCCTGGAGGACCTCTTCGTGCAGCTCGTGGGTGGCTCCGTGGACGAGGGGACGGAGGAGGAAGAGGAGGTGGAGGCATGAGCCTCCGCACCCAGCTGCGGTCCTCGTGGGGCCTGGTCGCCCTGAACGGGATCATCCCCGTGAAGCGCATGCCCCTGTACCTGGTGAACACGCTCGGCGCGCCGTTCTCCTTCCTGTTCTTCATCTACATCGTCAGCCAGGGCCGCTCGGTCGGGTTCGGCGTCGCAGGTGGCCTCGTCCTGACGACGTTCAGCATCGGAACGAGCCTCCAGGCGGACATGACCCATTTCCGCGTGGACTTGAAGCTGCAGGACATGGTGGTCGCCTCGCCCATGCGCGCGTGGACCTACGTCCTCGGCATGGCCCTCTCCGAGCTCGCGTTCGCCACCCCGGGCATCGTGGCCTTCCTCGTCGTCGGATACGCGACGGAGACGCCTGGAATCCTCGGGTTCCCCATCATCCTCGCCACGCTCCTGCTCGTCTGGGCCCTCGGCTGCTCCCTCGGCTTCTTCCTGGCGACTTATCTGCGCGACATCCGAGAGACGTTCGCTATCTCACCTCTGCTTTCTCTCGTCCTCTCCGTGCTCCCGCCCGTCTACTATCCGATCACGGCCATCCCTGCGGGCTACCAGATCCTCGGATACCTGGCGCCCACCGCGGATGCCTCGCTGCTCATCCAGGGAGCCCTGGGCATCACGGCGCTGGCCCTCGAGGACTGGGTGCGCGCCGCGGGGATCCTGATAGGGTTCACCGCGGCTTTCATCCTGCTCGCCGTGTTCAAGGCCCAGTGGCGGGAGAAGTGACGCGTTCCCGGGGAAAATGAAGACGCAAGCTTGATAATCGGCACCACCCTCCCGGCGAACCGATGCGGGCCTACGAGTTGCGGCGGGGCCACGGCAAGAACCTCGAAGGGGACAAACTCCGCGCGATTGCCGCGGACGTCTTCGGCTCCGCGGCCGCGGATGGCGGCAAGGTCGTCGTCTCGTACGGAGCCGTTGAGAAGCTGACGACCTGGACGGATGGCAAGCAGCTGTTCGTGGATATGGTCATGAAAACGGGCGTGCCGGACGACGTGGCCACGGACACAATCACGCGGAACAACCGCTTCCTCGAGGCCGCCACCGGGTACACCGCAAGGAGCGCGCGAAGAAGGCGCAGGACGCCGCCAAGAAAGGGCAGGCGTAAGGCGGAATCCTGGCCCGAGAGTGCGAAGGCCCTGGCGGCTCATTCGCCGACCTCCCTCCCCCGAAGGCATATGACGGCAACCTGCCTTGGAACCCGGGATGAGCCAGGTCGAGCTGGTCCGGGAGCGCTGGATCTTTGACCACGCCGCGCCCGACGTCCGCTCAATCACGCTCGAGTACACGGTCCGCAACACAGGATCCGACGAGCTGTACCAGGTGTTCCTCCCGCTGAATGCCTTCCTCGCGAACCTCCAAATCCTGGACGAGGATGGGCGGCAGCTCAACTATCTGCCGAACCGCGAGGTCGAACGCGCCCTCGAGGAGGTGAAGAAGGAGAAGCCCGCGGCGTACGAGCGCGTGATCAGCTCGACGCCGCATCCGGAGTACCGCATCAGCATCGTGCTTCCCCGCGAAGCGCCCCTCCGACCCGGAGAGATGCGCACGCTACGGCTGGTCCACACGGACGGAGAGAAGCCGAAGTATCTGGCCTTCCGGGCCCTCACGCTCCCGTCGTACCACATCGCCCACGTGAGGCGCGTGGGACAGCCCTTCGGCATCCATGTCGCGGTGAACGCGCCCCCGGACACCCAGCTCGCCGTGGACCTGGACGACGAGACGGTCCGAGGGCGGGAGCACTACCATGCGACGCCCACGGAGGACGTCGACTATCACTTCAACGCGTACCTCCCGCCGCCCGTGGAGGAACCGTACGTCTGGCGCGTGAACTACCACACGGGCCCCACGTTCATGGAAGAGCTCATCCTGACCGCCTGGCTCCTCCTGGCTGGGGTGGCGGGCGTCGCGGTCCTCCTCGCCTTCCCGCTCGGCGGCGGATCCGCGCAGACGGCCCGGGAGATGCTCGCCATCTCGGGCGGCCTCTCCGCGACCTCGGCGGGCCTCCTGATCGGGTTGAAGAACGCGTGGGCCTCGCGGTACCTGAAGCTCCTCCTCCCGGTGTTCGCCGTCGCGGCGGTCGCGTGGCTCCTGTGGTTCGTCCGCGGTGGCTGATCCTGTGGACAAGGCTTTATACGAAGCCGGGGATACAAATCCCGGAATGAGCGAGGAATCCGAGAGCTCCACTGCAAAGTACCTCAAGGACCACCTCGAGCAGATCGCGGTCGACACCTCGGAGACGACCTCCGCCCCCGGACGCCTCAAGCTCCACGAGAAGAAGACCAAAACCAGGCAGCCCTAGAGGGGACTCTCGGGTCCCAGGGTCTCCTCCTCTTCCAGGAATCCTTAAGGGACCGACGGCCTACCGCACGCGATGCACGACCGCAGCGCATTCGATCACCTCGGCCTCGACCCCGTGCTCCTCCGGGCCGTGTATGCCATGGGCTACGAGGCGCCGACGCCGATCCAGCGGGAGGCCATCCCGGCCATCCTGAAAGGACGCGACGTGATCGGCACGGCCCAGACGGGCTCGGGGAAGACCGCGGCCTTCGTGCTGCCCATTCTCCAGCGTCTCCTGAGGCAGCCTCCGGGCCGGACGCGGGCCCTCGTCCTGTCCCCGACCCGCGAGCTCGCCGCCCAGACGGAGACGGCGCTGCGGCAGCTCGGGAAGGGGACGCGGGTCCGCGGGCAGTCCGTCTACGGCGGCGTCGGCATGGGACCGCAGGAACATGCCCTCCGGGGCGGCGTGGACGTCGTCATCGCGACCCCCGGACGGCTGCTGGATCACATGGGCCGCCGCAACGCGGACTTCCGCGGCCTCCAAGTTCTCGTCCTCGACGAGGCGGACCGCATGCTCGACATGGGGTTCCTCCCCGACGTGCGGCGGATCATCGACGCGCTCCCCCGGGAACGGCAGACCCTCCTGTTCTCCGCCACGATAGAACCGGAAATCGAGTCCCTCTCCCGGAGCATCATGAAGAACCCCATCCGGATCTCCGTCTCGCCGCCGCACCGGCCTCCGCCGAAGATCCGGCATGAGGTCTATCCCGTGCCCCAGCACCTGAAGACCGCCTTGCTCGTCGAGCTACTCGGCCGCGAGGACATGATGTCCGTCCTCGTGTTCGTGCGGACCAAGCGGCGCGCGGACCGCGTCGCACGGCAGGTGGGCAGCGCGGGCTTCGACGTCGCCCGAATTCACGGGGACCGGAGCCAGAGCCAGCGGGACGCGGCCCTCGCAGGGTTCCGGAGCGGGCGGCACCAGGTGCTCGTGGCCACGGATGTGGCCGCCCGGGGGCTCGACGTGGAAGGAATCACCCACGTGATCAACTACGACGTGCCGCCCGTGCCGACGGACTACATCCACCGCGTCGGCCGCACGGCGCGGGCCGAGGCGGAGGGCGAGGCCATCACGTTCGTCACCCCGGAGGACGAGGGCGACCTCCGCGGCATCGAGAAGGCCCTCGGCCGATCCATTCCGCGCGTCACGCTCCCCGATTTCGACTACCGCGCACCGCCTCCCCCCAAGGTCCACGGGCCTCCGAGGGGGCACCGCCCGCCGCAGCGTGGGAGACCGGGCGAACGTAGCCGTCGACGGTTCCGCTGAGCCGCGAGGTGCGGCCTCAGCCCGCCCCGCCGACGAATCCCTCGCAGGCAGACCATAGCCGCGCAGCGGCCGCGGCGTCGTACGATTCGGGCGAGGAACGAGCCTCCCGGAGCCGGTCGAAGTACCGGCCGCTCACCTCCTGGAATTCCGGGGCCGCCGCGAGCCGCACGATCGGTGCAGCCCCCGTCTTCGGACTCCGCAAGAAGTACTTGACGAATCGGAACGCCACGGGCAGGCCGTTGTAGAGGCCCGTCCGGATCGCTCCCGGATGCACGCAGTTCACGGTCACACCGGTTCCCCGGAGCCGCCGCGCCTGTTCGTACGACAGGAGGAGCACCTCGAGCTTGGAGTTGCTGTAGGCTCGGAGGAAATGGAACTCGCGTTCCCCTTGGAGGTTGTCGAAGTCCACGTGGCCGTTGAAGTGGGTGGCCGAACCCACGTTGATGATTCGCGAGGGCGCGCTCGCCTTCAGAAGCGGCAGGAGCAGGTTCGTCAGGAGGAACGGGGCGAGGACGTTGACGGAGAAGTGGCTCTCCATGCCGGCGGATGTCACCCGCCGACGGAACGACAGGATGCCGGCATTGTTGACAAGCACATCGAGCCGGTCATGGGTCGCCTGGAAGTCCCGCGCGAACGCTCGGATCGAGGAGGGATCCGCGAGGTCGACCTCCATGGCCTCCACGCCGACGTTGCCCGATTCCGTGACGATTCGCTGACGCACGGCATCTCCCTTGGTCGGATCCCGGCATGCGAGGACCACCCGGGTCCCAAGGCGTGCCAACCCTAGGGCAGTCTCCCGACCGATCCCGGATGTGGCCCCGGTCACAATGCACACGCGGCCCTGAAGGCTCGTCGCCATGGCACCTCGGCCGGACGCCTGCGAAAGCACCGTGGGACTTCACCCTTTGCCACGCTGCACGCAGAGACCCTTCGCGCCGCTACGGACGTCTCGGAGGTGCATCGGGGGAAGTGGATTGTGGACCGCGACCTGTCTGCGTCCACTCCCTGCGATCCGGCTAGGGTCGGCTCGGAGCCGCAGGCTGCCGTGGCCTCTGGCGGAGGACGCAGACGATCACGACGGCGACTCCCACCACGCCGAGAGCGGCCAGGAGCGAAACGATCAGGAGCGCCTCAAGCGGGACGCCGGGCGCACCGCCGACGTACACGAGCCCCTTGAACACGTAGTGGAGGGGCGATGGATCCGGAGAGGAGCCCGATCCCGTGGGCGTGGCGGTGACGTCCAGGTAGTACATCCGATCCGACGGCAGGAACGCTGGCAACGTGAAGTTCACCTGAAAGGACGATCCGCCGGCAACTCCGACGTCCACTCCGGGAGTGGTGCCGGCAAAGTCCGAGGCCGCGGACCATTCCGGCCGGAGGTCTGGGTAAGCCGCGAGGTTGTACGGGTAGAAGCCCACAGTGACGTCCCAGGGCCCCCCACTCTCCGGGAGCGAAGCCGTCAGCTGCGTCGTCGCGCCGACCTGGAACGGCCCGACACGAGCAGCGAGTCGCATCGCAGGTTGCACGCTATCCGAGGCCACCGACCACCCGGTGTTGGGCATCTCCCCGCCGATGTCCAGCGTGGCGGCGTCGCGAGGCATCGGGAACTGGATGCCGAACGAGCCGGTGCGGGACACCCGAACACTCCCGTAGGCGATGAGCGCGGTGGCATTGTGCACGTCGTAGAAGAGTTGCCGTCCGTTCAAGGGAACGTAGTTGAAGAGAGCAGTGTAGTTAAGGACCGCGGTCTCCCCCGGTTCGAAGACATCCAGTTGGTTGTTCCGGAGCAGCGTGAAACCGGGGAACGGGGAACGGATGTGCGGGGGCGCCCGCACGCCCCCGCTGAAGGACTCGTTGGCATTTCCGCGGGTCACGAAACCCCAGAAACTGAAGTAGTCCAAGCCGCTGACCGAGATGCTGAACCTCGCGCGACCCACGGCATCCGTCGTCGCGTTCTGCACGGCGGGCCAGCCTGGGGGAGAAAGCGGGCCCAGGAGCGGATAGAGGGTTACCTTCGCACCCGAGACTGGACTCCCCGTCATGGTGGCCACCCACACGTCAAGGTAGGACTGGTTCGCGGACCACGATGTGGCGTTGTACCACACCAGGAACGGATCGGGAAGCCTCACGGGGACGGAGACAAAGTCGCTGAAGCCGTAACTGCCGTTCGTCGTGAGGATAGTCGCTGTCCCCGTGACATAGAGCGTGGCGGATGCGTTCAGGGAAGGTGGCACCGTGAACGCGAACGCGTAGACGCCCGTAGCCACGGCCGTGGTCGGCGGGTACAGGGTCCGATAGAAGAACGGATTAGACACCCTGACGGAAACGTTGACCTCGTCCGGGGCCCGCGGCGCGCCGTTAAAGGTCACCGTCAGCTTCCCCTGCACCGTATCGCCGGGAGCCGCCTCGGATGGGGACAGGGAGAGGCAAGCTTGCAGGTTGACCGGCCCGGGCACGTAGACGCTCGTGCTGGCCGTGTCTGTGAGGTATCCCACGGTGGCCTGGGCCCTCAGGTTGACTCCGCCGGACCATTCGGGCGTCAGGTTCGACGTGACCGGGAGCGTGCCGCGGTACGTGCCGATCGCCGTACGGGAGAGGGAGATCTCCACGAACCGAAACGGGATGCCAAAGGCCGTCGCGGTGAGCGACACGGAGTCCGCGTCCGAGGGGACGCCGCCGTTCAGCACGTACACGGTCGCGTTGACGTAATCCCCGACCAGGTACGAGGTCCTGTCCGTGACCACGACCACGTCAAGCGTCATGAGGAAGGCGGACGCGCCACCCGCGACGAGCAGGAGGAGGCATGCTCCTAGCGCCGAGACCACTCCGACGAACCGACGTGCGTCGGCCAAGCAACCCGCCTCATGCCAAACGGAGGTGGCCGAGGACTAGCACGTGACGGCGAGCGGCTCGAGGGACCGCCGGCCGCGTGTCCATCATGGCACACTACGCAGATTCCGAGGCGGTCCCCTCGACATAGGCCTTTAGGGATTCGAGGACGGACTGCCAGAGGCCGCTCCAGTCTCCCGGCACCTCGCGGGGAGCGCGGTGGGCGATATGAACGGCAGTCTGCGACCCGTGAGGTGAGAGCGCGTAGTGGATTGTCGTGGTCACGGGAATCCCCTCCGCGGGAACGTCCCAGGTGAAGTCGAGCGTCCCGGGCCCATCGATCGCGACGATCGTGCCCTCCACGCGGCCGACGTCCAGCGTGGTCTCGTACCGCCCGCCTTCGTCCGCCTCGACGAGGGCAGCCCGTCCCCACCAGGCAGCAAGCCGGTCCGAATCAGTCAGCGCAGCGAACACCTTGAACACGGGGGCGTTGATCGTGATCTTCGCATCACCGAGGACCGCGGCGTGGGGGACCGGTGGCTTGGCGGCAGGTGAGGGCGTTGGCGCGGGAGGAGTCCCGGGTTCGGGCATGTGCAGGTCAAGGCCGGACGCACTCAAAACCCTGCCGACCCTATACGAACGCGGTGCACCTACGCCGGAGCAGTCGGACGGAGTGCCCTGAGCACGTCCTCCGTGCTCCGAACGATGCCAATCCGCGGGAAGATCGCACGGAAGGGGAACGCGTGGTCCTCCGCGGCGCGCGACGAGCAGGCGTCCTCCACGAAGATCTGGTTGTAGCCGCGCTCGTACGCGTCCCGCGCAGTGCTCTCGACCCCGTAGTTCGTGGAGATGCCGCAAAGGATGATCGTGTCGATGCCACGCCGGCGGAGCTGGAGATCGAGATCCGTGCCGTAGAAGGCGCCCCACTGCCGCTTCCGGACCACGTGGTCCCCGGGCTTCGGCCCGATCTCGGGCACGAACTCGTCCCAGCCGGGCGTGGGAGGGGGCCGCGCGGGCATCGGGTCCGTGATGGGATGCAGCGCGTCCTTCCCGTCCGGCGAAGGGCCCACATGGACGAGGACGACGTACGCGCCGCAGGCGCGGCAGGCGTCCGCGAGCTTCGCGGCGTTCGCCACGACGCTCGCCGTGCTGTGGGGCTGGGCGGGGACGCCCACGATGCCCTTCTGGAGATCGATGACCACCAGCGCGAGGCGCTTGGGGTCCAGGTGAAGTTCCTCTGCCATGCTCGGCCCACCGCTGCGGGAATCGACGGAGCCCGCGGGGTACCCGAACGGGGCCGACTGCAAGAAGGTTTTGCGATCGCGGAAGATACCCGCACCCGGTGCCGAGCAGGAGGTGTTGATCTATTCGGGCGGCGCCTCGGGCGGAGGGCGCGGGCGGGCGTATCCCATCTGGAGCATGCTTGGCTCGATGAAGTAGAGGGAGAACTCCCGGCCCCCGGCGAGGCGTCGGGCCTCTCCCTGGGCCCGCCGCTTGGACGACGAGTTGCAGATCACGTTGCCGTCCAGAACCGCGATCCACTGGTTCGGGTACTTCTGCACAAGGTCCAGGAGGTTCGCCGCAAACCACTCGTCGTTGCTCAGCCGACTTCCCTCTTCCATGACGAATCATCCTCCCGTTCGCTCTTCGAGGCCATCTGCGGTAGGGGCGTCCATCCTCTTGGAACTTCTGGGAGGCGTCTGGCGCCGCATCGGGAAGCGGGCAGGAATCCCTTTAGCGACCGAGCGCATCCGGGCCGCCATGTCACTCGTCCGGCCCACCCTCTACCGGGACGGAGCTCTCGCGGATGGGGACTGTTCCGCCCTCCGCAAGGACGTGAGTGTGCTCGTCGACCAGGGTCGCGTGGTCTGGATTCGCGCTCTCTCCGAGGAACCGAAACTCCCGGCGGACGTGCGCATCGTCGACGCGGGCGGGGCGACGATGGTCCCTGGAATGGTGGACGCTCACAGCCATGTCACTCTCCCCGGAGGCTCGCATTGGATCGACCGCGCATCGGACCCCGTCGCGGGCCTGCTCGAGGAGGCCGAACACAACGGCGACCTGCTCGGGCAGGCGGGCGTGCGGTGGGCGAGGGACGTGGGCTCGCCGGCCGCGGTGGATCCTGCGGACGGCCGCAAGCGGGCCCTCGCCCTCCGCGTGCGCGAGCGATGGCGGAGGGACGCGGCGCGACCGCGGTTGCGCGTGGCGGGGACCTGGCTGGCCCACAGCGGCGTGCTGCCACCCGGCCTCACCGTCGAAGCGGACGATGGGCCGCGTCTCCTGGCCGCGGCGAAGGCCCAGCTCGATGACGGGGCGGACTTCCTCAAGCTCTATCTGGACGGCCCGAGGAAGGAGGAGGCTCCGTGGCCCACCGAGGACGTGCGGGCCGTGGCGGAGATGGCGCATGCCCGGGGCGCCAAGGTCACCGCGCACTCCGGTACGCTGGCCGGGGCGCGGGTGGGCATCGATGCAGGGCTGGACTCCCTGGAGCACGGGTTCGATCTCGACGAGGAGGCGGCGGCAAAGATGGCGCGTCAGGACATGTTCCTCGTGAGCACCCTCGCCCTCTTCCGGTCGTGGGCCTCTTTCTCCCAGACCACCACACTTCCGCGGTTTGTGAGCGACGAGGGGAAGGAGCGCACCGCGAAACGCCGGGAGCGGGCGATCGAGAGCTTGCAACTGGCGCACCGGGCCGGCGTGCGGATCGCGACGGGGACGGACTTCGGGGGCGGATCCCTTCGGGCGAACCACCTAGCCTGGGAGGTCGAGGCATTGGTCGAGGCGGGACTCAAGCCGTGGGAGGCCCTCCGCGCCGCCACGGCCCGCGGCGGAGAACTGCTCGGTGAGCCTGAGGCCGGACGAATCGTGGAAGGCGGACCCGCGGACTTCTTCCTCGTCCACGGAGATCCCCTCTCCGATCCCACCGCGCTGTGGCGCGTGTGGAAGGTCGCATGGCAGTCATAGGCCGGAGGGTAGGACCGTCCCTTTTCGGATTCCCTCACCACGAGGGCCGTGGCCTGCCCGTCAGACTGCACGCAACCGGGCAGCGGTCTGCGGGCGCGGTGAGCTGGCGGATCGGGTGAAGTCCATCGGCAGACCGGAGGCATTATGGTGGGAGGGGAGTGTACGCCGCCGGGGGCTGCTTGCGCGGCGACGTCCCGTCGCTTCGGGGAAGTGAAAGGACCCATCTTCGTGTGGCTCGTACTAGCCCTGTACGGCGTGGCCCTCGTATTCTTCCTGAGACTGCAGGCGCAGACCCTGCTCGCAGCCGTCTTGGAGGTCGCTCTCTTCTACGGGTTCTCGCTCGCGTTCCTCGCGGGATTCGTTGGACTGCACGAGAAACGGCGCTCCCTCTCGGACGTGTTCGCGGGCCTTGGACTGCGGAAGGCAGGGACGGGCCGGAGCCTCCTCTGGGGTGTCATGCTCCTTCCGGCCGTGTTCATTGTGAGCCTAGCGGGGTCCGGGCTCCTCGTGGCCCTCCTGGGATCTCTGCCGTCGCAGTTCACGCGCACAGGTCCTCAGCCGTCCTGGTATCTCTGGTTCGCACTCGTCGAGTCGTTCTTCCCAGTGGCGCTCGTCGAGGAAATGTTCGGTCGCGGATACGTCCTCGACCGACTCCTGCCGACGCACCCGTGCAACCTCCGAGTCGCACTCCCTGCAATCCTCTTCTCCGCGGGCCTCTTCACCCTCTGGCATCTCCCCTCGTATCTGGCGGGCTACGGCCTCTCGGTCGCATGGGCCCTCGGGTTCGTCGCGCTCAACGCATTCCCCCTCTCCGTGGTCGTCGGCATCGCATACGTCAGGTCCGGTACGCGGAACATCGCGGGTGTAATCCTCCTGCACTTTCTGCTGGATGCACTCCCGGTCGCGGCGGCGATGGTGACCCGCTGAGTCGATGATCAGGCAAGCCGAAATACACGCGCGATCCACCGAGATGCATACGGTATTTGCGTAGCATTCATGGAGGGGACCTCGCCAACCGGAGGGAGGGGAATCGGATGGCGCTGGATGTGCTCGCGGTCTTGGGAGAGACGAGGGAAACGGGGCAGGCTGTGATCGCTTCAACCCTTGGGAAGGGACGGTCGATGCGCGCCCTCTGCCGCCCGGGCTCGGAGCCGTGAAACATGTCGGCTGGCCTCGAGGTCGACACGGAGCAGCTCACCGAGCTCACCGGAGGCCGGTCTATCACCAAGCGGTCCATGCGGTGAAGGGATGAGCACGACGCGGCGAAATCCACTGGGGGTCGAGGCGCTCACCGGCTCGTTCACGGAGCTCCCCTTCCCACCCGCCCGGGTCGTCGGGAGCGACACGGTCCGCATCGGGATGACGAGGCACCACATTCCCATCCTTGCCGAGGTGGATGTGACCGTGGCCCGCGCCGCGATCGCAAAGCGGAAGGACTCAATGGGCGAAGCGCCTTCCTTCACGGGCTGGGTCATCAAGTGCCTCGCACAGACCGCGAGCGAACACCCGCGCGTCCACGCCCTGCGGCGCGGGAGGCACAAGCTGGTCCTCTTCGACGACGTAGACGTGAACATCGTGCTCCAGCGGCGGCTCGAGGGGACCGATCCACCGGAGTACCTGCCCATGCCCTACGTGATCCGCAAAGCGAACGCGAAGACCGTAGAGGCCATCCACGCGGAGATTCGCGCCGCGCAGGCCCGGGGTCTGGCTCCTGGAGAGCAGACTATCGGCCTGGCCGAGAAGATGCCCTCTCCGCGAACAATCCGACTCTTCGCGTCCATGCCCTTCGCCATCCGGAAATGGGTGTACTGGAACCGGTTGTTCCGGGATCCGTTTCGGGTGAAGCGCACCATGGGGACCGTGAGCGTGACCTCGGTGGGGATGTTCGGCAAGATGGGCGGCGGCAGCAACTGGGGCATCCCCGTGGAATTCCATCCTCTGACCGTCGCGCTGGGGGCGGTCGCGCGGAAGCCCGCGATTGTCGAAGACCGGATCGAGGCGCGCGAGTTCCTCGGCATGACCTTGGTTTTCGACCACGACGTGATCGACGGAGCGCCGATGGCCATGTTCCTGCAGCGGCTCCGAGAACTAATGGAGGGCGGGTTCGGGCTCTAGGCTCGTGGTCCCGCCCTGTGGGGCTTTGCGCCTCCACGACCGTTGGGTCCGGCGTGCCGTGGGCTCTCCCTCAGCTCCTGCTGACCAGAAGTGCCTCGAGCCGCTCGTAGCTCTCCCGCATGCCCCATTCCATGCCTTCGCTGATCATGGCGTCGCGGTCCTCCTGGTTCGCAAATCGTGCCAACACGGTCAGCTTCGTCTTGCTGCCGGGCAAGGCCTCGAACGTGATCATCTCCTCGACGACGTGACCCGGCGCCCCCTCATACTCGAAGCTCTCCGAGAGGCGTTCGGGCGGCGCGACCTCGCGGTAGACCCCGTGGAAGGCGTGTTCCTTGCCCTCGAGGTCGTGCTGGACGTACCGCCACACCCCGCCCGGCCGCACGTCCATCGTCACGACCCGCGTCGTGTAGCCTTTGGGGCCCCACCAGTCCGGAATCGCCTTCGGGTCCGTGAAGGCACGGAACACGCGGTCGCGGGGCGCCCGGAAGACCCGCGAGATGAGGACCTCGTGGTCGGAGGGAAGGCTCATCGTCAGGCCCTCTTCGCGTCCAAGTCGCGGCGTGGACCGAAGCCCCGCGGCCATCTTGTCCAGGGAATGGTTCCACCCGAGAGCCGCGAACCCTGCCATGGCCTTCGGAATCCCGATCTCCCGGACCGTGAGCCGCGTCTTGTCGACGCCGGCGTCCTCGAAGGTCACGGTGAGGAGGACCTCCGGGGCCAGTCACCCGGCAGCCCATAATACGACGCGGGCACTACTTGGCCATGCTCGTCGGCGAATCGCATAGACGCCACGATCTTCTCCTCGCGCAGGATCTCGCGAAATTCCCCCACATTCCAGTTGTCCCGCAGGATGCCGTCCAGACCCGGCCCGCGCATGCAGAGCACGTACGTCCCGCCCGCCCGGACATCGATCCGGACGTGGGGCGCGGTAAAGCCCTTCGGGCCCCACCATCCCTTCACCTGCTCGGAGTCCGTCCACGCTTCCCACACCTGGCGTCGCGGCGCTTTGAGGACCCGCGTGAGGACGACCTCCCGGCGCCCGGAGGTGGACGCCTGCGTCAGGTGCTCCGCGAGGCGCCCCAGGGTCTCGTGGAGTCCTTCCACCGCGCCATACTCCTTCGCGGTTCGGTCCCGGAGCGCCTTCGTGGCGAACACCATGCGCATGGATATCTTCGTCTTCTCCCCCAGGTCCGTGAAGAGGACCGTCGTGTGGAACTTCGGGCCCGTGATGTGGTCGTACGCAATCCGCGCGGGCTCGACCACCTCCGTATACCACATCTCGTTGTCGTAGTCCCGTCCGTCGGGGCCGTGCATGACGAAGGTCCAGCGTCCGCCGCGGCGCACGTCCATGGAGTCGATCGAGTTCGTGAATCCCGTGGGCCCCCACCACTGGGCGATCTGGTCCGGATGGGTCCACATCCTCCAGACCACATCGCGGGGCGCGTCAAACACGCGTGTGGCGGCAATCGCCCGAGGCGCGGTGGCTTCCTCTTCAATCACATCGACGAGCTTGTTGAAGCCGGCGTTCCAGCCCTTCCTGGCCCCGTCGTGGAACTCCGGCGGCACACCCGTGACCGTCACGGTCATGCGGGTCCGTTTCCCGACCTTCGCGAACGTGGTTGCGACCAGGAACGACTTGTCGGCCGCGCCCGAGACGATTTCGCGATAGGGCTGGAGGACGTGGAACACTCCCTCCTGGGGGTTCTTGTTGCCGTCGGGTTGCGGCATGTCGAACCGCACCCGGCCGCCCACACGGACGTCGTACTCGTGGACGACGAGGTCCATGCCCGGCGCCGGATTGAACCACTTCGCGAACTTCTCCGGATCGGTCCAGTGGGACCAGAGCGTCTTCGGCGACGCGTCGAAGATGCGTTCGACCTTCAAGCTCGGCGACTTCGCCTTCGGCTTCGTTGCGGATTCCTTCGTGGTCATGAGGAATGCTCCCCCTTCCTTTCCGTCATCGGTTCTTCTCCAGATGCTTGGCCAAGCGGTCGAAGCGGTCCTCCCACAGGACGCGGTAGCGCGTGAGCCACCCGAAGGCCGCGCTCAGCGGCGCGGCGTCAATCCGGCAGCGGTGCACGCGACCCTCGGGCAAGACCTGGATCAGCCCTGCGTCCTCGAGCACCCGCAGGTGCTTCGAAATCGCCGGAAGGCTGACCCGGTGAGGCTCCGCGAGCTCGGTGACCGTAGCGTCCCCTCCGGCGAGCTGTTCGATGATAGCGCGCCGAATGGGGTGGGCCAGCGCTGCGAAGACCGCATCCAGGTCTAGGGAGGTCGTCCTTTGCTTAACCATCTGGTTAAGTGATAGACGCGCCGTATACTTAACCTTTTGGTTAAATGACGCCGCAATGTGGGCCGCGGGCTGGGTCGCGCACCGTTGGCGGGGCTGTGGCGTCAAATGTCGCGGCCGAGCCGGTTGATCTCCAAGATCATTTCGTTGAGACGACCGGCGTGGCCCTGATTGTAGGCGAAAACGAGCCGGGGGTTCGACCGGAGATCCGGTTCGTCGGCCTCCTCGCGCAGGGCCGACGTCTTCGCGATCTGGCCCGAGGCCACGAGATCCCGGAACTTCTTGTTGAGGACGGCGACGTGCTCGTCCGAGAGCTCCTTCTCCAAGCGGATCACGAGACGGTTTCGCACCTGGCGCACGGAGTGGTACGTGGAGTAGTAGGCGGCGATCCAGTCGGTCGCTTCCTCGGGGGAGTGCACGATGCGATACAAGGTGAGATCCTCGGGGGAGACGAGCCCGCGGGCGAGGAGCTGCCGCCGGACGAACTCATCCCAGGCCTCCCAGTATTGTTCCCCCGGCGGCTCCATGAGGACCACAGGCATGGGCGGCGCCTTCCCCGTCTGTAGCAGGGTGAGCACCTCGAATCCCTCATCGTGGGTACCAAAGCCACCGGGGAAAAGCGCGACTGCGTCGGCTTCCATGACGAAGAAGACCTTGCGCGTGAAGAAGTACTTGAAGCGGACCACCTTGGGATCGTCCTGGATGATCTTCGTGGGCCCCTTCTCGAACGGAAGGAGGATGTTCACGCCGAAGCTGTTCTCCGTCCCGGCGCCCTCGATGCCCGCCCGCATGATCCCTTCCGCGGCACCGGTAATGACCATGAAGCCTCGCTGCACGAGCGACCGACCGAGCTTCACTGCCAGTTCGTAGGCGGGGCTGCCCTTCTTCTCGCGGGCAGACCCGAAGATGGAGACCTTGCGGACCCCGCGGTAAGGCTTGAAGACGCGTGCGGCGTGCCGAAACTCCGCGACCGCGCGGTTAATCACCTTGAGGTCGAGGATGTCGAGCTCGTCCCGCTTGCACTTGATCGCGTTGAGCAGGATGTCCCGGTAGAGCAGGGAACGCAGGTCCGAGCCCTCCGTCCTAAGGATCTCCTCCGAGATGCGGAGCGCTTCCTCGAGGTTGTCCGGTTTCCGCGCTGGCATGCCGTCTGCGCCTCCGTGGGTTCTCCCGAATACGCCGATACCTAGTATTTCACGATGCCCCTGGCCTTGTGCGGCTCGTCGAGATAACGCTCCTCCGCGGGCCCCGTCTCTCCGTGATCCGGGACTAGCCCTCGACGACGAGCTTCAACCCGCTCAGGATCATCTTCCAGCTGCCCGCGGCATGGGCGCGGGCTTCCTCCGATTCGTTGTTGTCCTGCGTGAGCGAGACGCTCGTCCGCGAACCCTCGGTGGCCAGCTGGACGGTCACCGTGTGGTGGTTCTCCGGGATATCAGGGAGGCCGGAGAGCCGACTGAAGTGGGTGTAGCGGATCAGCTCCCGCGGCCTCAGCTTCAAGATCACGCCCTGGTCCTCGTAGGCCCGTCCTTGCCATTCACCCTTCCAGAAGATGCGGCTACCCTCCTTCCACTCGGAGGTCACCTGGGTCCCGAACATGTACTTTGTGATCTTCTCCGGGTTCGTCAGGGCTTCCCACACCCTCTCGAGTGGAGCGTCGATCAGGCCGGAGGCATCGGCCACAAGCCTTCGAGGCGGACCTTCCGTGAAAGCCGCATCCCCGGGGACGCCTTGAACCTTGTTCAATCACGGAGCCCGGGCTGTGGTCGGCCTCGAGACGATTCCTCTTGGCCGCAGAGGCGGTCCGAGCGAGCGGCACGGCTCGGTGTGCCAGTGACGCCGAACATGACGCCCGCGCAAATCGTG
>CAZJIP010000019.1:0-22994 GCA_964546105.1 uncultured Methanomassiliicoccales archaeon | reverse complement strand
CGAGGTGAACGCACTCATGGAATCGAGCACAGCCGGCACGGTGTCCAAGCGCGTCACGGACTCGTGGCGCGAGCTGGGCCGCATGCACGCCTCCCAGGTCCTCATGGTCCTGGGGAGCGCCGTCGCGGTCTTCGCGGGCATTGTGACGTACGTCGTGCGAGCCGTGAGCGAGGGGTCCCTCGCAGTCGTCTCCTTCGGGGCTCTGTGGCTGTTCGTATTCGGCCTCCTGGGCCTCGTGGGATATCTCGTCTCGCGCGCGAACCTGAGGAACGGCGCGATCGTCGCGGGCATCGCCGGACTCGCCCTGCTCATCATGCCGGGCGGATCCGCGGGCTTCCTGACGGGCCTCGTCGTCCTCCTGGGTGCGGCCTGGGCCTTCGTGCGGTCCCTGTGACCGCGCGGCCCGACCGTCTCCCTTTTTCTCGGACCCGCGAGGTGACTCGATGAAGCTTGAGTTCATCCCGGTCAAGGAGGTCGAAGGACCGAGGCGCGTGCCCAAGCGCCGCGGCAGCCTGCGGCTCTACTGGATCGTCTGGGAGGCGTCCAAGGCGCCCCTCTCGGGCGGCTTCGCGCTGGCGGCCTCGCCCCTCTGAGACGGCCTCATTCGAGCAGGCGGCCCGCGCGGTTCCGCTCGCGCGGGACCCACTGGAACGTGACGGGCAGTCCTCGAGCGAGCCGCTCCGCCTCCTCGTGGAGCGGGAGGAGCTTCGCATCCCGAACCCGGTAGCGCCCGAGCATCTGGCGAACCACGAGCTGGGAATCGCCGCACACGGCGTACCGATCCCGCGGACGGGCGGCGTGCAGCTCGTGCAGCCGCCCCAGCAGAAGGATTAGCGCGCGGTACTCCGCGATGTTGTTGCTCCGCCGGGGTTCGCGATCCGTCGTCAGGTCGGGGATCTCGTGGACGTGCTCCTCATCCCCGACGACGTAGGCCACCCACATCGGACCCTTCGCCGCGAACTGGTTCCCTCTGCACGCACCGTCGAAGAAGCACGGGACACGTACCGATGAAGGGGGCATGGTCGTCCTGGACCCCAAGGCGCTGTGTGGCGTTCAGCGGGATGCGGCCTGCCGCCGCGCGGTCACTCCTTCCGGGCTTCCTTGGCCTTTGGACGGAGTTCCGTACTCCCGCACTTGCGGCAGCGCGTGGCCCGCGGCGCGTTCCGTGCGTAGCACTGCATGCAGATCATCTTGAGCAGCTTGCGCCGCTCGGCTTCCGGGAAGCGGGCCATCGGGAGGGCGGACGCGGGGGTGGTTTAAGAAGGCTTCGGGCGTTCCCGGCCATCCAGAGCAAATGACAATCCTGAATCATCATCGGCCAGGGGCGAATCTTCGCCAATCGGGCGTGGCTTGCCCAGGGGAGCTGGAACACCGGCCACGGCCACTCCCGTTCCGCATTGGGCGGGCATCGGCTCGGGCTCTGAAAGGCTTATCTATACACAGGTAATACACAGACCGCATGGGATTCAAGACCATCTCGATCAGCGACGCAGTCTATCGAAAGCTGAAGACGGAGAAACGACCCGGAGAGAGCTTCAGCGACGCGATTACCCGGCTCCTCGATGCGAAGCAGCCGCCGCTGGTGAAGTATGCGGGGGCCTGGAAGCCTCTGGATCCCAAAGAACTCGAGGCCATCAGGGCCCGAATCGAGCGGCTGAGGCACAGCACCCCAGCGAGGTAGGGATGCCGTGGCGGTCTGCCTTGACACCTCGTTCCTGGTCGACCTCCTCGCAGGGGATTCCTCCGCGGCAAGTCTCGCCGCGAGTCTGGAGGAACCCGCTGCGATCTCCGCGGTCTCCTTCTATGAGCTGCTCTTCGGAGTCACAGGGCCTCGCCATCGGGTCCAAGTGGAGAACCTTGCCCGGGATTACGCTATCATACCGGCTGACTATGACATCTGCTCCATGGCTGCGGCGGTCCAGCTTCGGCTCGGCGAGGCGGGCGAACTCATCCCAGTCCTGGACGCCATCATCGCTGCCACGGCAATCCTCGCCGGACTACCCATCGTGACCTCCGACGCTCATTTCCGGCGGATCCCTCCGGACTTCGGACTTGTGGTCCGCGCATACTAGACCCGCCCAAGGAACCGAGGTCGCCTGGGCCCGCTTGAGAAACCGCATGCAGATCATCTTGAGCAGCTTGCGCCGCTCGGCTTCGGGGAAGCGGGCCATCGGGAGGGCGAGGCAGGGGTGGTTTAGGAAGGCTTCGGAGGCGCTTTCCTTTTCCACGGGCGACGACAACCACGTATCATTACGGATAGGACGGGGTTTGGCGGCGGTGTCCTCGTTCCGCGGACGACTTCGCGAACGCCGTTCGGGCCAGGTCGGAATCCGAACACCCGCTGCCCCCGTGCATGCATCGGATGGAGACTGCTCCCTCTCCGTGCCCCGAACTCATAAGTAGGGCATTCCCGATGAACGTGGGCCATGGCGCCCAAGGGACCCTCATCGGCCGGGGCCGAAGAGTGGTTCCGCAGGGCACGCCGCAACCTGAGGATTGCATCATCCGTGCTCGACGCGGGGTTCGGCGATGGAGCGGGATTCTACGCCCATCAGGGCGCGGAGTTCGCCCTGAAGGCGCTTCAAATCTTCAGAACCGGCACGTTTGATCGAGTTCATGACCTGACGAAGCTTGCACGTGACCTTGGGGCGCCCCCGAGGATTATGAGGCTCGCTTCCGATGTCACGCCGCTCTACACGGCCTCCCGATATCCGGACATCGGGCGTCGGATTACGAGGCGTCTGGCTGAGACGACGTTGGAGAAGGCGAGGGGGATCGTTCGATGGGTTCGGCGGCAGATGGTTTGATCCGGGACCTCCAGGCGTTCCGTCGCAAGATTTCGAAGCGGTATGCCGTCCGCCGAATGATCCTGTTCGGTTCACGCGCGCGGGAGACCCCCCACAAGAACAGCGACGTCGACCTCGTCATCGTCAGTCCGAGATTCAAACGAAAGAACATCGTCGACAGGGCCTCACCGCTCTACATGGAATGGGACCTCGACTTGCCCGTGGATTTCCTCTGCTATACGCCCGAGGAATTCGATGAGCTCTCGAAGCGACCGAGCATCGTTCGCGAGGCCCTGCGCGAGGGTATTTCCGTCCCCGCCTAATGGCGTCATCGGCCCTGAGGAAGGCATCTCAGGATACTGGGAGAACTGCGGTGGTGTAGGAGTCGAAGGGGGAATTGGCCCCTTGGCCCGCGCTCTTCCCGGTTCGCCGTGAGAAACCGCATGCAGATCATCTTGAGCCGCTTGCGCCGCTCGGCTTCGGGGAAGCGGGCCATCGGGAGGGCGGAGGCGGGGGTGGTTTAGGAAGGCCTCAGGCCCGGTGCGCCCCATCGAAGGATGATCAGGCCGAGGGCCTTCGCGGTCGCGATGAGCTCGTCGATGGAGACCTGCTCGTCCGCGGCGTGGGCCGCGCGGGGCGAGGGGCCGATGGAGATCGTGGGGACCATCGCCCGGTTCACCAGGTGGACCATGTCCGTGAGGCTCCCAAAGCCCGCGAGCCGCGGCGGGATGCCGAGGTCCTCGAGGGCCGAGGACGCGGCGGCCACGATCGGCTCGTCCTCCCTCACCTCGCCCGCGTACAGGAAGCCGGGGGCGTCGATCCGCGGCGGGTGCTCCCGCATCCACGGGTCCCGCCGGGCGATCGAGTCCAGCAGGCCCTGGATCTCCCCCCGGATGTCCTTCGTCGAGGGCACGAAGTCCGAGGTGAAGGTGATCTCGACCCGCTCTGGATGCATGACCTCCCACTCGCCGCCGCGGATCATCGTGGGCACGATGGTGTCCGGGTCGAGGTACCTGTGGCGCCTCTTCGGGTCGGCCTGCCAGGAGGCGTTGAGCGCCTCGAGCCCTTCGAGCACGCGGACCGCCTTCATGATCGCGTTGACCGCCCCGCCCTCCTGCCACGGGGGCTGGGCCATCTCGGAGTGGCCTGCGCGGCCCTCGACGATGATTTTCCCGCTGAAGGAACCGCGGCAGGCGACGAGGACTTGCAGGCCCGTGGGCTCGGGGATGATTCCCGCGTCCGCGCGGATTCCGCGTTCGCAGCAGGCGAGGGTGCCCATGGAGGTCTGCTCCTCATCCGGGACGGACTCGAAGACGAGCGGGGTCGTCACATCGACACCCGCCTCCTGGGCGCAAGACAGGGCGTGGAGCATCGCGGCGAGCCCGCCTTTCATGTCGCACGCGCCGCGGCCGAACACCCGGCCCTCGGAGGCGACCCCCGCAAACGGCGGGCGGCTCCAGTTGGCCTCCACGCCGGGCGAGACCACGTCGTAATGGGCGTTCAGGAGGAGGGAGCGTCCGCGGCCCGGACGACGGCCGACCACGATGGGCATGTTGCTCAGGTCGCGGTCCGGGACGACGCCGGAGCCGGGGAAGCGGGGAAGGTCCGCCGCATCGATCTCGAACGTCTCCGTCGAGAAGCCGAGCGAGCCGAGGCGCTCCGACACGAAGGCTTGGAGGTCCCGGTATGCGCTGCCTTCCGCCCGCTCGCCCATCAGGGGTGCGACGGTTCTGAACCGGATGAGCCGGACGAGGAGGTTCACGAGCTCGTTCCGGCGGTCCTCGATCCGATGGAGGATCCGCTGCTCGTCCGCGGACAGCATGGATTCGCTTCCCTCGGCGTCCCGGGAGGTGGAAACCTCGTTAAGTCGTTGCGGTCCGGCGGCATCAGGAGGTCCGGCCCGATCGGACCATGGTCAGGAGCATCTTGAACCGCCTCGGCGCGTGCACGGCGTGCGGCTTGCCCGCGGGGAGGAGGATCGCCTCGCCCGCGGCGACACGCCTCTCGCTCCCCGCGACGGTGACGAGGGCCTCGCCGTCGATCACGTGCAGCAGCGCGCTGTAGGGCGCGGTGTGTTCGCTCAGGCCCTGCCCCTCGTCGAACGCGAACAGGGTCACGGTCCCGGCACGGTCGTCGAGGAGCGTCCGACTGACCACGGAGCCGTCCTGGTACGCGACCAACGACGCGAGATCGACCTTCTCGCCCGGGAGGATCCCGCCTCGCCTAGGTTTGGATTTCCCCCTCATGGTCCCGCTCTCCGGAAGACGGTCTGGAGCGGCAGGCGTCCGGCAGTTCGGCCGCCTCACTCCGTCGGCCGTCCGTCGTACTCCTCCGGCGCGGCCACGGCGTCCTGCTTCGTCCTGCGGACGACGCCGTCCTTGTGCTCGGGCGGCGAGTAGATCGTGTAGAGCTTGAGGTCCGCGGTCATCGACGTGTTGATCACGTTGTGCCGCGCGCCGCTCGGGACGATGACCGCCGTGCCGTCCTTCACCGCATGCTTGACCCCGTCGATGACGACGGTGCCGGCCCCTGCCTCGAACCGGAAGAATTGGTCCACGTCGTCGTGGACCTCCTCGCCAATCTCCTCTCCGGGGCGGAGGCGCATGAGCACGAGCTGGCTGGACCTCCCGGTGTAAAGGACGCGCCGGAAGTCCGTGTTCTTCTTCGTCTCCCCTTCAATGTCCGTGGCGAATCCTTTCTTCACGCTGAGACCCCCGGTCGGTGGAAGTGGAGTCCGGGGTAATAGGCCCTCGGTACGGGCTCTACGATCGGGAGCGCTCCCCGCGGTCAGGGAAGGGCGGAAAGGGGACCGCGCCTCGCGTTCTGGGACGCGGCCCGTAGCCGCCTACCGCGCCTGCGGCGGCTGCTGGTAGAGGTCCCGCATCATGGCCTCGTACTGGTCCTTCGTGATCTCCCCGCGAGCGTAGCGCTCGCGGAGGATGTGGTACGCCTCGTTCTCCCGGCCGTAGGGGCCATACCCGTAGTGGCGGTAGTAGCCGCCCCACCAGCGAGGTCCCCACAACGCGAACCGGAGCAGGCCGAAGAACAGGAAGAAGAGGAAGAAGATCCAGATCCAGCCGAAACCCCACCACGGATACATGATATAGGTTCCCGCGGGCGCGTTCGGAACGACCACCAGCATGAAGTAGATGATCGCTCCGACGAACACGGCGAAGACCGCGAGGAATCCGAGTCGAATCCAATGCCCTGCATGCCATCTGCGTTCGTTGTACATCGTGCGACCTCCGTCACTTCTGGGTCAACGCGGACAGTCGGTCCGCGAGGCCCTTGATCTGCGCCCGGTTCTGGTCGATCCCGGCCCGGTCGCTTCGGGCCACGTCCTCCAGGTAGGAGACGTAGCCGCCCATCTCGCCCAGGACGCCCTCCACGCCGGGCGCCTGCGGCCCGCGCATGCCCCACGGTCCCCAAGGACCCCAGGGCGTCTCCATGGTCTGCCGCCCCGTCGGCGAGAGCTCGTAGCGTCCGTCATCGCGCTTCACGATGAGCCCCTCTCGGACCAGGGACTCCAGGAGCGGATACATGGAGCCGGGGGACGGACGCCACCACCCCTGGCTCATCTCCTCGATTGCGTTCATGATCTCCGCGCCGTTCTTCGGACCGCGGGCCAAGATCGAGAGGACCCATATCCTCAGGCCGCGGCGGCGATGCATGCCCCACATGCTTGCTGCTCCGTATCGGTTTACCGATATCGGAATACCGATATAAGAACCTGTGCCCGGAATCCCCACGGTCAGGTCACTAGGGGCGTCCGCATGCGCACCCTCGGGGTGCGCTGGACGGATCCGGACAAGCGCTTCACGAAGAGGCGGGCCGCGACCAGGCGGTTCCGCAGGGTCACCTCGGTCACTCCCGTGACCTCCGCGACCTCCGTCTGGCACTTGCGCTCGCCGCACGCCTCGGCGGCCAAGTAGATCGCCGTCGCCGCGGTCCCCACGGGCGACGTGGATTGCGTGAGGCCGATCCGGTCCCACTCCGCGAGCAGCCGGAGGGTCTCCGTCCGCGCGCGGCTGCTGAGGCCGAGCTCCGTGCAGAAGCGGCCCACGTAGTCCTGAGGCCGCGCGAGGGGCACGGCCCGGAGGGTCCGCGTCCGGACGAGGTCCCGGTAGTGCCGCCCGATCGTCTTCCTCGGGATGCCGGTGGCCAGTTCCATCTCCCGCAGGGTGCGCGGGACCCCGTCGATCCGGCAGGCGGCGTACACGGCCGCGGCCACGAGGGCGGCGGCGGACCGCCCCCGCATGATTCCGCTCTGGATCGCCCGGCGGCAGATGAAGCCCGCCTCATCCTTCACGGCGGCCGGGAGGCCCAGGTGGGACGCGATCCGGTCCAGGATCCGCCCCACGGAGATGGAGCTGCGCTCCCCGCGGCCGGCCAACGCCGACGTGGCCTGGAGCCTTCGGAGTCTGTGGAACACCCGTCGGGCCGGCTCCGGGATCTGGTGGCCTCGGATGTCCCGGTTCGGGAACGGGACCACGGTGGTCAGGCTCGAGGCGCCTGCGAGCACCCTGCGAGGAGGCCCCGTGTGCGCGAGCTTCTCCGCCTCCTCGCCGGAGCGGGCCAACCACTCGGGACCCTGGTCGATCGCGCGCTCCGTCAGGACGAGGCCGCAGGCTGCACAGACCACCTCACCGCGTTCGTAGTCCCGGACGAGGTGGGCACTGCCGCACTCCGGGCAGACGTGTTCCTCGTCGAAGGCGAACTCTGGGTCCGCCGCACCAGGCATCCCCATCCTCCATGGACCGATTGCGGCCCGCTCCCCATACACTCAGCGTCTCCCGGCTATTAATAACGACGGTAAGGGTAGGTACGCACGCCCTCGCGGGACCGGGACCGCGCCGCGGAAGCCCGGAGCCGGTCTCCCGCCGGACCGTGCGAGGGCGTGCGTCCCGGAACGCTCTTGTACCCCTTCCGCGCCATAATAGAGCGATTCGGCGGGGGAATCGCGCCGGAGGAGGAACCAACGTGGCGACAACGGGCGGGGTGCCCGTCCTCATCCTGAGGGAGGGCACGCGACGTGAGCGAGGCCGGGGAGCCCAGGAAGACAACATCGCGGCGGCTAGGGCGATCGCCGATGCGGTGCGGTCGTCCCTGGGCCCGCGGGGCATGGACAAGATGCTCGTGAGTTCCATGGGCGACGTGACGGTCACGAACGACGGGTTCAAGATCCTCAAGGAACTCGACGTGAATCATCCCGCGGCGAAGATGATCGTCGAGGTCGCCAAGACCCAGGACCAGGAGTGCGGGGACGGGACGACGACCGCGGTCCTCCTCTCCGGGGAGCTCCTGGCCAAGGCGCAGGACCTCATCGATCAGCAAATCCATCCCACGGTCATCGTGAACGGCTTCCGCCAGGCGGCCGCGAAGGCCCAGGAGATCCTCGGGGCGAAGACGGAGACGGCGGCCCTCGAGGACCGGGACACGCTCCTGCGGATCGCGGAGACCGCCATGGGCACGAAGGCCGTGAGCGCCCATCGGGCGTTCCTGGCGGACATCGCGTACCGCGCGGTGAAGGCCGTCGCCCAGAAACGGGAGGCGGGCTGGTACGTGGACGAAGACGACATCCAGGTCGTGAAGAAGCCCGGCGGCGACACGAAGGACACGGAGCTCGTGGAGGGCATCGTGCTGGACAAGGAGCGGGTCCACACGGGAATGCCGCAGCGCATCGCGGGCGCGAAGATCGCCCTGCTGAACGCGGCCCTCGAGGTGAAGAAGACCGAGGTGAGCGCGGAGATTCGGATCCGCGACCCGGCCCAGATGCAGGCCTTCCTCAAGGAGGAGGAAAACATCCTCCAGCGGTACGTGGACGCGATCCGGGCCGCGGGCGCGAACGTGGTCCTCTGCCAGAAGGGGATCGACGACCTGGCCCAGCACTTCCTGGCCAAGGCGGGAATCTACGCCGTGCGCCGGGCCAAGGAGAGCGACATGAAGAAGCTCGCGAAGGCCACGGGGGCCCGCATCGTCTCCGAGATCCGCGAGCTCACCGCCGGGGAGCTGGGGACCGCGAAGGAGGTCTACGAGCGGAAGATCGGCGAGGACAAGATGACGTTCGTCACGGGTTGCAAGAACCCGCGCGCCGTGTCCATCGTCCTCCGCGGCGGGACGGAGCATGTGGTCGACGAGATGGAGCGCTCCCTGGAGGACGGGGTGAGCACCGTGGCCCTCGCCGTCGAGGACGGCACGTACGTGTACGGCGGCGGATCCATCCAGATGGAGCTCGCCCTGGACCTCCGGGGCCAGGCGGCGTCCGTCGGCGGGCGGGAACAGCTCGCGATCGAGGCGTTCGCAAACGCCCTCGAGGTCGTCCCGCGGACCCTCGCGGAGAACGCGGGGATGGACCCGATCGACGTCCTCATCGCGTTGCGCCAGGCGCACAAGGAGGGCAAGCGGGCCGTCGGGGTGGACCCCTTCGCGATGAAAGCCGCGGACATGGCGCGCCTCGGCGTCGTGGAGCCCGCGCGAATCCCCAAGCAGACGATCGCCTCGGCCACGGATGCCGCGGTCATGGTCCTGCGGATCGACGACGTGATCGCGTCCAAGCCGCCGGAACCGAGGGCGAAAGGCGCGGGACCCGAAGGGATGCCCCCGTCCGGCGAGTTCGAGTGAAGGGCCGCCTTCCCGGCTGTGGCACGCGTCCTCGGGAGGCTGGTCGGAGCATCGGCTCTAGATGGGGGGGCCGCGTGGTCCGGGCGGGAGGCGTCAGGCGGGCGGCGATTCGAGGGCCGTCACCCGGTGCTCAAGCGCCTCCAAGCGCTTGACGAGGGCCTCGATCCCGCGCTTGAGGGAGTCGATCTCCTCCATCGCGTGGAAGACGAGGGACGTGGGCTCGCCGCCCCTCGGCGCCGGCATGGGATGTTCAGGACCGGGCGGGATGTCCCCCGGTCCTCGGGGCTGCGGAATCATCTCGTAGTAACTAGGGTCGCTGCCAGGACTTGAATCCTGCGTCCGTCACGCCCGCAGCCCGGTCACGTTCTTCTCGTAGGACAGCTCCTCGAAGCGGAGCCCGAGGTCCTCTGCGTACCTGTAGGCCTCGAGGATCTCCTCCGCGTTGGGCCGCCGGGCGAGGCCGCGGTACCGGTCGTCGTATGCGGGCGAGAACCGGTCGCACGCGTACTCCGGGCGGTATTGGTCCATCACGTTCACGAGGGCTTGGGGCGTGTGCGCCGCGATCCACGCGAGGACGGGCTTCGTGCAACATTCGACGTGACCGGGCATGACGAGGTGTCGGATGGCCATGTCCTCGCCCCAGTCGTAGACCGTCTGGTGGTTCCGGGTCACGGTCTCCCAGTACCAAGGCGTGCGCGAGAGGAAGACGGAGCACTTGTCGTTCCCGAACTTGAAGTCGGGAAGCCAGACGTCCACGAGGGGGCGCAGGATCCGCATGGCCTCCGGGCTCATGAAGAAGTTCGAGTTCCAGAGCATGGGGACGTTGAATTCGCCCTCGTACATGCCGACCGCGTCGGGGCGCCGGAAGGGCCACGCGGCCCCAGGGTTCACGCTCTGCACGTACGTCAGGTCTTCCGGAGTGGGCGGCGAGCCCAGGAGCCGGATCGCCTCGACGATCGTGTGCAGGTGGACCGTCGGCTCGCCGCCGACCCAGTTGATGTTGTGGCAACCTTCCTTCCGCAGCTGCCAGGCCATCGCGGCGACCTCCCGCGGGCTCACGGGGATCCCGTTCTCCTTGTCGTGGGAAATGTCGCCATTCTGACAGTTTCCCACTGCCAGGAAGTTTGCGACGTATGAGTGAGCTGAGTCGGCGACCTCGAGATTGAAAACGGGACCGCGGTAGTGGACCCGACGGACGCGGAAGATGGGGACGGTGATCTGCCCATCATCGAACTTGTACCTGACGTGCCTGGCCACCGACCAGGAGTTCTCGAGTAGCCGTCGGACGTTTACTTTGATGTAGTATAGGGTGGACTGCTTGACACGCCTGCCTTCGATCACGGTCTCTGCCGTGGGTTCCCACACATTGTAACTGGGCAGATGACCACGCTGAAGAAACAGTGCGTAGAGGCCCATTGCCAGAGACTGAGATACTGTGTTTAGCGAAAGGTGTCCCCTCGTGACACAGCCATCACCCTCAGCGAAGGCGGCGAGGAAACTCTCGACCACACTCGGTGGCGAGTGGAAAAGGAATTCCGGCACTTTCTTGCTAAGGGCTCCACTACCGCAGAGCTCTCTGAGGAGGACGCCTAAGGAGGATTTGCCCGCCTCCACCGCCAGGGCCGTCCTTCGCTCGACCAACTGTGAGTCCAGTCCAAACAGTTCCATGAATAGCTCCGCGGCACGATCAAACAGGTCCTTCTCGTGTTTCCCGAAGGTGAGGCCGATTCGAAGAGAAGATGGCCTGTTTGCAGCTTGAGTCACGTATCCCTCAGCACAGTAATAGCCCAGGAACTCCGCGAGTTGCCTGTTGACGAGAATCCGGGCGGGAATCCCCGGACGCTTCTCAGTGGCCATTCGAACTTTCCCGTCTTCGATAACCAGTGTGTTCTTCCTCCGAAACTGTGGGTACCCCTCTCGCTGAATCCGTGATAGGAATTTCCGGACATAACTCGGATGGTAGCCCACCTCCGTCCCTATTTCCCGTGATGTAACACCCGATTGGGACAAGGCCACGGCCCGTATGAGGGCGGGCAGTCGAGCCTGAGCCCCGGTGGCGATATCCACTCTGTTGATCCAAGGCCGAAGAATCGCAGGGACGTCGAGGAAATGGGGGCTATCCCATTTCCCCTGGGGTCTCGGCACAACCAGTCGGTGGCTGGATCTGAGCGCACCTGCGCGGAGTTTAACCACGTCCCCGCTGCGTGCATCGCTGACAATCATCTCGTGTCCCGGAGTCACCGAAATCGGAGGGGCATAGAGAGCCTCGATCTGCACGAGGTCGCCCGCGTGCTCGTGCTTGAAGATTCCGGACACCCGAACCAGCCGACCATGGCCCGAGTAAACCCGCAGTCCGACTGGAAAGCGCACATGTCCGCCCTGACGCTCCACGTCGCCAGGAGAGTGCAAATACAACTCCGAAATTCGAACAGGACCAGACTCCGTCAGGACAAACGAACCGGGATGCAGACAGAACTGGCACCTAAGGTTACATGATGTGAAGAAGACCGTGCCCGAGCCATGGGTTCCCCTGATAAAGAGTTCCTCTCCAGTGTGGCGAAAGTACGCGCTGACCCGAGAGAGGGAGTCAAGTTGGCACGCCCCCGATCGCCTGCCGGCGAGACGGTCCACGCGACAGTTCCAGCGGCAGAACGTGCAGTGGCCGAGCATGCGACCGGCAAGCTCGGAGCTCAGGTCCAAGAGGGAGGGCTTTGCCCGCGGGAGCTCGGACAGCCGCAGCTCTCCGCGTCGAAGGGCCCCCCAGGCCTCCAGGAAACGCTCCGTCGCTCGAGCGTGCTCGACCCAGAGTTCGTCCTCGGTCGCCCTCCGGAGATCGAGGTTGCAGGGAATCCTCCGGCTGATGAGGTACTTCGCGGGCATGCGGTCCTCGGCCACGGCGAGGTACCAGGGAAGACGGTCCCCGACCCGGTCCCAGATCCAGAGGCTGGAGAAGGCGTTCGTCACGGCAGACGGCCCGCAAGAGAATCTATTTGCTGAGACGGGATAAAGGCTTTCCTCCGAGGACATGGGCCGACGGAGTGCTGCGGCACAGGCAGGACTCCTACGCACGTTGCTCGCGCAGAAGCCGTACCCGGAGCTGCTCCGTCTGGACGTGGGCGACCCGGAGGACTGGTTCCCCTGGTTCGTCGCTGCGTCCCTGTTCGCGAAGCCCATCTCCGCGGCTGCCGCGAGGACCACGGCCCTCCTCCTGTTCAAGGAGCAGATCCGGAGCCCGCAGGCGATCGAGCGATGCGGTTGGGACGGCCTCGTGACGATCTTGGACCTGGGCGGCTACGTCCGGTACGACTTCAGCACGGCCACGAAGCTCCTCGCGATTGCGGCGGCCCTTCCCGGGGAGCGGCTGCGCAGAATCGTGATGGGCCCCGCGTCCGCGGAGGACATCGAGGCGGAACTCACGAAGATCAAGGGAGTAGGTCCCAAGACCGTGGCGATCTTCCTGAGAGAACTGAGAGGCGTGGGAGGGCCGCCGCTTCCCATATCGGACGAAGCGAGGGGCGCGGCGAAGAGACTGCGGCTGGCGCTCAAGGAGACCGATCTGGCGCCCCGAGAATTGTCGCGGCTCGAGAGCGTGCTCGTGCGGATCTGGGTCGAGCACTGCAAGCGGGGACGGTGGCAGACCTGTCCCGCAGGCGAGTTCTGCGGCTGCGCGTCTCAATAGAGGAAGGGAATCAGCCGCTTCGTCCGCCGCTGGTACTCGCGGTACGCGTTGCCGAACTGCTCCGCGAGCATCGCTTCCTCCTCGCGGATGCGGCTGACGATCCATGCGAGGATGGCCGCTGTGAAGGCGAGCATGGTCAGGCTCCCCAAGGCGAGCCCCATGCCCGGGAGGGCGAGGACGAATCCGAAGTACCCGGGATGCCGAACCCACCGGTACGGTCCGCTCGTCACCAAGCGATGGCCCGCCTGGACGGAGAGCCGCACCGTGTACAGGCTACGGAGGGTCGCCATGGCCCAGACATTGATCGCGATGCCCAAAGCGAACAGCGCAATCCCACTCCACGCGACGAGGCCGTCCCGAGGTATCGGACCCGTCATGTGCGTGTACTCCCAGGGACCCAGGACTAGGATCGCGAGGAAACCGAGGATTCCCAGGACCGTGCGCCACACGATCTGGCTGCGGTCGTACTTGGAGGGAGCTCCGGGCCAACGGAAGACCGCCGTCGCGATTCCGAGGGAGGTCCACAGGACAAGGTACGCGAGCCCCACGGGCCGCTGTACGAACTCGAGTCCTGCGACGAGGACGATGAGGACGACGGACAAGGCGAAGAAGATGGCTTGGGCCAGACGACGCGCTACCGCGTTCATCCTCGCAGCCTCCGAACACAAGCAGAAGACTGCCCCGATTTCAGGATTCTCTCCATACAAAGGGGTCAACGAGGGGATGGATCCCATCGGAACGGGACACGAACCCGGAGGGACGAGTCCCAGATCCGCACACCGCGTCCTAGCGGGACTCGTTCGACTCCACGAGGCTGTTCGTCTCGGGCAGCAGGTAGGTCTCGCGGAGCCGCGACAGGTAGCCGCCCCGGAGATCTCGGATGGACCCCGCGCCCGGGCGGAGCGCGCCCACGGGGATGCGCGGGTTGAACCGGTCCTTGACCACGGGCGTGTGGCAGATGGGGCATCGGGCCCACTTGCCACGCCCGTGCTTATGACCGCCGGACCAGTGGGGCGTCACGCCGTGGTTCCCCGCGCGGTTCTGGGCCGTACCCGGATCCCAGGGGGGCATGAGCGGCGGGTCCGGATCCCCTGGGTAGTCCTCCTCGCGCAGGAACTCGTCGATGGCCGCGAGCAGCTCGGCCTCCGTGAGCCTCGGAATCTCCGTTTCGGGCTTGGCCTGCGGCAGCCGCAGGCTGAGGGACGCCTTGTAGGGTGGCGTCCCGTCGGGGACGAAGGTGACCACGCTGCCCAAGGGCAAGCGTCGCAGGACGCGCGGGCCGATCCGCATGGAGAGCAGGTTCCACTCCGCGTCGGCGACTGGGTTCGAGGCGTCCACGATCCGCTCGAGGTCCCGCCATCGGGAGGCCTCTTCCTCGGACAGCTTGCGGCTCTTCACCCCATTCTCCGGCTCGAAGTCGGAGTCTTGCCCATCGAACCGGAAGCGGAGCCGCCCGAGCAGGTCGCGCTCGATCCAGCCGTCCGGCACGTCCATGGAGCGAAGCCCCCGAGGGCCCACGAGCGGCCGCGCGCGGCGCATGGTCCGCTCGACCAGAAGGAACGCGGCGGTCTCGTCGTCGTTCGCCCGACGCAGCACGCAAAGACATTGTGGAGCCAGCTTAAAGATTTCTCGAAAGTGCAGGAGAGAACGGCCCGAGATTTGTCAAAAAGTGTTCCAATTCCTTGGGAGCCGATTCGGCGCGAATCCGCCTAGTACACGACCATCCCGATGAACGGAATCACCTGGGCGTACCAGGTGCTGCGGCAGGCAGGGATCGGATCGTTGAGGTGGTTGATCGGATTGTAGTTCAGGCCGAGGCCCGAGCAACCGTACGGGTTGTACGTGTCCTTGCCGATGAGCTGCGCGTAGGTGTAGTTGTTGGGACCCGCCATCCCCGAGACGAGGATGCTGATGAAATAGGAGGCGGACTGCCATTGCTTCACCTTGCCCGTGCCGAACGCGTTCAAGTTGTACACCAGCACGGTGTACGGCGTGCCCCCGGTCTGCTGGTCCGTCCGGTTGATGTCGAACACGGCGGGTTGCACGGCGGAGCTGCAGGACGCGGGGAGCCCGGGATGGGCGTAGGAGAAGTTGTTGATGTTCCCCGCGCTGCCGGGATACGCGGCGACGCCGCCCGCGTTCGCGTTGAGCAACGGGTTGCACGGGGCCACGATGTACAGGGCGAATCCGGAGGAGGACTGCGTGTTCTGGAAGAACGCCTCCGTCCAGCCGTCGATGAAGATCGTCGTGTTCCCATGGTTGGCCATCTTGAAGTGGAACAGGGCGCCGCCGTTCCCGTTGAGCGTGGTCGCCTGGACGCGATAGGGCTGGTACGTGTTCGGTGACGTGTACGGGTTGCTCAGGTTGGACACCCAGGCCTCGCCCGTCCGGATCTGGACGAAGCCGATGTACTGCCACACCTGATTGGGGATCGTGGTGCCCGCGCCGCCCGCCCCCGAGACCGGCGGCAACACGTTCAGGACGAACCGGGTCTGGGTCTGGTGCCCTTTCAGGTCGGTCGCATTGAGCAGGACGAGCGATCCGGACCAGCTGAGCAGGGGATAGGGCGGGTACATGCATCCGATGGCGCCGAGCGAGAAGATCCCGTCCCCGGCCACCTGGTCCGGGAATTCGCCGTCATCGTGCAGCTTCTGGGGATACTCACAGCCCAGGTTCGGGCTCACTCCGTACCAGGCCGTGATCGTCGCGTACACGGAGTTCGGGTTCAGGTTGTGGTCCGGCGCGACCACATCGGCGAAGAGGTAGAACCCGGAGCCCGCGTACACCGGGTTGGGACCGCCGCCCGTGACCACCCCCGTCGCCCAGACCTTCAGGAAAATCGGGGGGCGCGTCCCCGCGGCGGGGTTCATCTGGCCCGACCACACGACGAGGCTCCGCGTGTTGTCCACGATGGTGACCGTGATTGTATCCGAGGGACTGAAGTCCTGGTTCAGATAGATCCACCGCTCGCCCGTGGTCCAGACGCTGTCGGATCCGTCGACGAGCCCGCTCGGGACGGGCAGATAGGCGTTGAATCGATGGAGCGTCGCGACGTCCGTGGACGAAGGACCACTGCTCGGCTGGTCTGTAATGTAGAAGACGGTCGAGGCGGGCTGGAGAGCCTCCCCACCCATGTGGGTCAGCGTGATGTTCACGCCGACGACGAGCCCGCCGGGCCCGTAGATCGGTTGCATGAGGGAGGCGATGTCCGAGCGAGTCTGCGCCTGCGGCGTGGGGATGTTGGAGACCCAGACGATCACCGTGGAGAAGAGCGTCACCGTCATGGCGAGGATTAGGATGGTCCCGAGGACCTCGCTGACGCCGGTCGTCTCTTCACGCAGGATGGTCTTCACGAGGGAGCCTCCCAGCAATCCGGGGCGAACTTGGAGGATGTCGGTTGCACGCTATTTAAGTCGTTCGCCCAGGTTACCGCCTCCGGACAGACTACGGGCCACAGAGGCGGGATCCGTCCGAGAGCGAAACGGGTCGTTTGGGGACGCCGAAGATTTTTAATCGTGGAGCATAGATAAATATATTCTCTCCATGGCGGTGGGGCGTTCTCACAAGTGATAGCACGAATCTATCGCGGCGGATAACCGCGCGGGAACGTATTTAAGAGCCCAGCCGAACCTCCCTTGCGAATGGCCCCTGCACGTCGAGGGAGTGCACTCTCCCCCACAGCGTCACGATGCGGGAGCCACCGGCCACCGCGGACCGCGCCCCGTTCCGATCCTTGGGTCCGCGTACTCAGCCTGCTCTTCGTGGGTTTCCTCACGCTGGGCGCCGCATCGGCTCTCGTGGGCATGCTGAGCGTCCCAGTCCGTGCGGGCTCGTGCGACCAGGGCGGCAGCCTGATCGCCACGGACTGGACGATCACAACTCCCCAGGTCTGCAGCGGGATCTTCTACACGGTGGACGGCTCGGTGACCATCGACGCGGGCGGGAGTCTCACCCTCATCAACGGCGGACTGAGCTTCGCCAAGGACGCCGTCCACACGGGCTACGCGCTCACCGTGAACGGGGGCGGAGCTCTCATCCTCGACCACTCCACGGTCACCGTGCAGACGTACGCGATCGACCCCTACCTGTCCCTTGCCCTGACCGTGTCGGGCGCGGGCAGCCAGTTCACCATGACGAACGGATCGGTGCTTCGCTTCCCCGGCTGGTTCAACGCGACGGGTGCGACCATCCGTCTCGCGGACTCGACGATCACCGGCTTCACGAATGCACAACTGGCCGCCACAGGACTCCCTGCGGACGCCAACAACGATAGCGCGGTAATCTCCTGGGCGTCCACGACCGCCAGCCTGTACCGGTCCCGGATCGACCGGATCTCCGAGAACTGGACCCTCGTCACGGCCAACATCTCCGCAAGCTTCGCGGCCAACGTCAGCCTCACCACGGGGAGCACGCTCACGGCGTACGACTCGTACATCGGCGTGGACTACTCCAACATCACCGGACTCCACAACGAGCTCCGCGTGGACGGCACCTCGAGCGCGTACCTGTACAATGTGACCATCGACCGTTCGCAAGACCCCGCGGTCGAGACGAGCTGGAAGTCCGCCTTCGTACCGGGCCCCGGAGGACGCATCGACCTCCTTCGATGGCTCCATGCGTCGGTCGTCGATGCCACCGCCTTCCCGGTGGGTGGCGCGACGATCTGGTCCACCTTCAGCCCGAACGGGACGACGGCGGAATACCCGGACAACGGATTCTCCACGGTCCCGAGCGCGGAAACGCTCGCGTACCTGGGCCGGACCGCGAGCGGGGCCACGGCGTGGAACGCCACTGACGCGAACGGCCTCGCGCAGATCCCCCTCTTCACGGATGAAATCACGACGGCCAGCCTGCCCAACGCGAACTCCTTCGGCAACTTCCACTTCATGGTCACGTACAACACATCGAGCGTCTCCGGCGGCGTGGCCTTCCCTCCGTATCCGGCGGGCAGCGCCGCGGACAACAACATCGCGGTCACCCTGACTCTGGCGGACGTCTACATCCGTGCGCCGGCCGACCTCGCGCTGCGCGCGTCCGATTACCCCGGCGTGCTCGACGTGAGCCAGAACCGAGCTTTCACGATCAGTGCCATCATCTACAACCAGGGCCAGACCACCGCCACAGGCGTCTCCATCGCCGCGTTCCTAGACGGGAACCGCTCGGCGCAGCTGGCTCGCGTGGACGGCCTCACGGTCAGCCTCTCCACGAACGCCAGCCTCAGCATCCCGGGCATCGGGTCCCTGGGACCCCACACGATCCTGCTCGTCGTGGACCCGGACAACACGGTCTACGAGGGCGGCCTTGCGCAGAAGGCGAACAACTTCGCCAACGTCTCGATCGACGTACAGCCGCCTCCCGGAGGCTTCGTGGCCATCGCAGCGCCCAGTGTGGGACAGACCCTGGCGCCCGGGAGCTCCCTGAGCGTGAGCGGGTACGTCCGCGATCCGAATGCGATCGGCATCGTCGGCGTGAACCTCACCATCGAGCTGCGCTCTGGGTCGGTGGTCGTCGCGAGCGCCCAGGCCACCTCGGGCATCAACGGGTTCTTCCTCGGGACGATCACGGTCCCCGGGAACCTCACGGACGGGTCCTACGTGATCGCCGTTACGCCGACCGCGGGTGCCATCCAGGCGGACGCCCGCACGATCACCGTGGCGACGCCCAAGGCGTTCCTCAACACGAACGTGCCCCTCCTCGGGATCCCCTGGTGGCTCTTCCTGATCATTGTGGCCGTCCTCGCCGCGCTCGTCGTCGGCGTGACGGTCTACATCAAGATGTACGGCCTCGGCAAGATGGTCGAGTGCGGGGAGTGCGGCGCCTTCATCCACGCGGACGCCGCGGTCTGCCCGCGCTGTGGCGTGGAGTTCGAGAAGGACCTCGCGAAGTGCTCGAACTGCCAGGCCTGGATCCCCGTCGAGGTCAAGCAGTGCCCCGAGTGCGGCATCTCGTTCGCCACGGGCGAGCTGGACGCGGAGGACTACCAGGCCAAGATGCGGCTCCAGTACGAGGAGATCGTCGAGAAGTTCCGCGCTGAGGCCCAGCGGCAGCTGCGGCGCACCCTGACGGACAAGGAGTTCCAGGACTGGTGGCGCGCGCAGCCCACCTTCGTGACGTACGAGGACTGGCGGCGCGAAGAGGAGGAGGTCCGGCGCAAGGGCTCCAAACCCTGCCCGAACTGCAGCGCCCTGAACTCCCTCACCGCCAAGGTCTGCCACTCCTGCGGCGCGCTGATGAAGGGACATCTCCCGCGGAAGCCCGGTCGACCGGAGGACAGTCGGCCGCGGCAGGCCGGCCCTCCTCCGGGTCCGGCGGGCCGGAGCATGATCTCCCCGACCACGGGTCCTGAGGAGACGGAAGCGCCGCCGAAGAAGGACACGAAGGAACCGTCTGCCCAGGACAAGCCGGCGGAAAAGGACGAGCACTGACAGGCCAAGTCAGCAGAGGCCACCCGGCTTCTTCGCCACGACGGATTCTCGCTTGAAGCCCCGCTGGATCCCCGAGAGCATGTACCCGTGCTCCCCGAGCCACGCCCGGATCCGCTCCTTGTGCAGGATCTCCTCGTAGACGAGGACGCCACCCGGCCGGAGCACGCGGTCGATCTCCGCCAAGGCGCGCGGCACGCCGCTGGGGTCGTGGTGGTTCGGGCTCGCGTGGTGGATCGAGACGACGGCGACCACCGCGTCGAACGAGGCGTCGGCGAAGGTCAGGTGAAGCATGTCTGCGGTACGCAGCTCGACCGCGGAGGGCATTCCATCCGGGTAGCGTCGGGCCAGATGGGCCTTGGCTGCGACGACCTGGCGGGGGTCCAAGTCCGTGGCCATGTACAGCGCGGGACGGAAGCCATCCACGACGCGAGAGGCGAGGTCCCCGTTGCCGCAGCCGATCTCTAGACAGATCGAGCCGGCGGGAAGCGAGACGTTCTGTCGCATCCAGCCGAGAATCCGCACGTTCCGCCGCGCATTGAACCGGTTCACGAAGAACCGCGAGATCCGACCCATCTCGGCCATCGCCTTTGCCTCGCTTCGCCCGGCTTCAAAGCAGCCCTGGTACTTGGCTCAAGCGGACACGAGTGACCACGGCGGGACCGGTCCTGGCAGACTGCCCCAAGGACCGTGCCCAATCCTGCGGAAAGGAAGAGCCAAAGAAACAAGTCCCATGGAGGCCTAGGGATCGGAGGGAACCCGGAGGTGCCTCGACCGTGATGGCCGTGCCGTCGACCGCTGACTTGCGGCAATCGGAAGGGAAGATCCCCCGCCGCACGCTCGGCCGCACGGGCGAACGCGTGTCGTGCATCGGCCTCGGAGGTTGGCATCTCGGGCAGCCGACGCTCCCCGAGGCGGAGGCCATCCGGATCATCCGGGCTGCGGTGGATGCGGGCATCACGTTCCTGGACAACTCCTGGGATTACAACAACGGGGCGAGCGAGATCCGGATGGGCAGGGCGCTCCGCGACGGGTACCGCGAGCGGGTCTTCCTCATGACCAAGATCGACGGGCAGACGAGGAAGGCGGCCGCGGAGCAGATCGAGGAATGCCTCCGGCGTCTCCAGGTGGACGTGATCGACCTGATGCAGTTCCACGAGATCATCCGCATGGGGGACCCGGCCCGCATCTTCGCACCGGAAGGCGCCCTCGAGGCGGCGTTGGAGGCCAAGGAGGCCGGCGAGATCCGCTACATCGGATTCACGGGCCACAAGAGCCCCGCGATCCATCTGCGGATGCTCGAGACCGCGAAGGACCACGGGTTCCGGTTCGACGCGGTCCAGATGCCACTCAACGTGATGGACGCCCACTTCGACAGCTTCGAGAAGCGCGTCCTGCCCGTCCTCGTGAAGGAGCAGATCGGCGTCCTGGGGATGAAGCCCCTCGGGGACCGCCAAGTCTTGGAGAGCAAGACGGTCACCCCGATCGAGGCGTTGCACTACGCGCTCAACCTGCCGACCAGCGTGGTGATCACGGGATGCGACTCCATGGAGATTCTGGAGCAGGCCATCCGGGCCGCAACGACGTTCCGGCCGATGAACCACGAGGAGGTCGAAGCGCTCCTGGCGCGCACCGCCCAGGCGGCGCAGCATGGGCAGTTCGAGCGGTACAAGACGACCCAGGACTTCGACTCGACCATCGAATTTCCCGAATGGCTCGGCTGACCGAGCCGCCGGCTAAGGAGGGCGGGAAACCCGCCTAGTCGCCCTCTTCGACCTCGGTGTGCGAGTCCGCGAGGAGCCCGTGGGCCTCCTTGTGCACCCGATCCGCGGCCTCCTGGGTCGGGGCGCGGACGAGGCAGAAGACTTCGCCGGTCTTCTCGTTGAACCAGTACTTCTCGTAGCTGACCCCGTACTTCCCCTGCACCTTGAGATCGGCTGCGTGGGCCTGGGCGACGGCTTCCCTCGTCAATCCTTCGACCTTGTTGTGCTTGTCCATGTACAGCGGCATGCTGTCCTCCCCTCCGGGCCCAGCTGCATGTCGCGCGTGCCTCATAGCCCTATCGATGTTTCGGTCGCCCTAAGTCGCGGACGGCGGAACGCTCGCAGGCGGCAGCGGAGGACGCTCAGCCGCCTGAGTAGTCGAACTCCCCGTACTCCGCGTAGTGGCCCGAGTTGTCGAACGAGATCCCGTCCACCCGGAATCGGGCCGCGGTCGACGTCCCGAGTTCTGAGCGCTTCGACGTGAACCCCGTGGGCTTGTCGAGGTAGACCTCCTCCTCGGCGCCCGTGACCGGGTTCTTCATCCGAGAGAGGGCGAGGTCGTAGATCTTTCCGCCGCCGATCTTGACGCGCGAGCGGATGCCGTCCAGGTGGACCTCCATGGGCGCGTAGACGGTCTCGTGCCACTGCGCCGTGACCTTGGCGAAGATGTCGAACGGTAAGCCGACGCCGTTCCCCTTCTGGAGGATCTCGAGCGCCTGACGCTGCTCGGGGGTTGCGCGCTCGTCGACGATGTAGACGCCATAGCCGCGGCCCTTGTGGATGGCCTCCGGGAAGCTGCCCCCGTGGGCCATCGTGAGACCGCCGAGGTCCGTCTTCCCGTAGTGGCCTTCCCTGATGACCCAGACGTACACGCCCTCGCAGCCTCCGTTCGTCGGCGCGACGTTGAAATTGCACGGACATCCGTATTCGCAGTTGCACGAGCCCAGAATCGATCCCTTCAACCGCCACTCCGCCGCCATCGCGGACCCCGACGCCGCAAGGCGTTAGTCGGTTATGAAATCTAGGCTCGCCGAAATCCGGCGGCCGGGCGACGGGGACCACCGCGTCGGCGGGCCAAGGCTTGCCCCACCGAGGGATCGTTCCGCCCTGCAGTGGCCCCTGGGGCTCAGAGCGATGGCGATTGGGAGCGGGAGGAAGGGGGACGAGGCCAGGGTCCACCTCAGAGCCTTTAAGCAAGGTCATCGGATGGGGGTACGGGGGAGACGCATGCTTCACATCCAGTTCGGCAATGTGAAGGAAGGAAGATACGCAGAACTCCAGACTTGGCTGAAGAAGAACGAGGGAGACCTCGTGAAGCACGCTCCGGAGGGCATGAAGTACCGGGGGACCTTCGGCTCCGTGCTCGGGTTCGGGAAGTTCGACATCGCCCAGATGTGGGAGATGAGCAAGTACGGGGACTTCGACCGCTACCGCGAGCACGACGATCCGACCTGGAACCGGCTGAACGAGGAGCTCATGGACTTCTTCCTGCCCGGCATGGGCGAGGCGATCCTGCTGAGGGACCTGAGCGACGTCAAGGTCGTCGAGCCCAAGAAGCCGAAGAAGTGAGCGGACCGGGCATCGAAGCGGCCCAACATGGCCCTCGAGTGGGGCCCAAGCTGCCGCCCTAGTGGCACTGTGCGATCGCGTCGATCACCCCGACGGGCGTGGTGATGGTGCTCGGGCGAGCCGCGGTGAACTGGTTCCTCGTGAGGCCGTGAGG
>CAZJIP010000018.1:0-23125 GCA_964546105.1 uncultured Methanomassiliicoccales archaeon | reverse complement strand
CGCGGGAGCGGCGGGCATGAAACTCTTCGCCACGGAGCTGAAGGGCAAGACGGTCATGACGGAGGACGGCCAGATCCTCGGCGTCCTCGAGGACTTCATCATGGACACGCGGACGGGCAAGATTCAGTCCATGCTCGTCAGCCCCGCGGAGAACGTGGAGCCGCGCCTCTTCAAGACGGATCCGGAAGGCCGGCTCCTCCTGTCCTTCAAGACCATGAAGGCCGTGAAGGACGTCATCGTCACGCAGCTCGCCGAATGACGCACGGACCGAGAACGGCGCGAGGCGGTCAGATCTTCATGACGTACGTGAGCCAGTAGGTGACGCCCGCGAACATGAACTGGACCGCCACCGCGGCGATGAGGATTCCCATGATTCTTGAGAGGGCGTAGACACCCATGCGGCCGATTCGATGGAAGATGCGGTCCGCGTTCGTGAGGAGGAGCCAGGCGATGGCCATCGTGACGCCGATGGACACCACGATCCACGCCACGCCGAGCAGGTCGAGCGGAGTGGCCACGGTCCCCATGAGTACGATGACCGTGGTGATCGCCCCAGGTCCCGCGAACATGGGTATCCCGAGGGGCACGACGCCGACCATTTCCTTCTGGAGCGCCTCCTCCCGGTCCTGCTGCGTGAGCTGGGTCCGCGGACGCTCCCCTTGCATATTGGATAGGCCCACGCGGAAGAGCAGGATGCCGCCCGCCACCTCGAACGCATAGAGAGTTGTGCCGAAGAACTGGAAGATGTAGTTGCCCAGGAAGGCGAACGCGAGGAGCGTGCCCGTCGCGGCAAGGATGGCCTTCTGGATGACGCGCTTCTTCAGGTCCGGCGCGTAGTCCTGGGCCAGGACCACGAAGAAGGACGTCGCGCCGATGGGATTCACAATCGCGAAGATCGTGGAGAGGCTGGCCAGCGCGAACGCGACGTCCATAGGTCCCGGCGTGCCCCCGAACACCGCCCGCCATTAGAAGGTATCGAGGACCTTGCGCGCGAACGTGAGGTAGCCCGTGTGCCCGAGAGCCGCGAAGGAAGGTCGCACCCCCACGTCGCGCACCTCCATCTCCCGCTCGATGAGTTCGACGGTTCGCACATCGACGAACGGGCGCGCGCGGAGGGCCGCTCCGGTCTCCTTGATCTGCTCCATGTTGGGGGAGAACGCCGCGAGATGTCCGCAGGGGCGGAGGGCCTCCCACGCCGCAGCGACCGCGGCCCAGGGATCGGGGATGTCGAGGACGACCGCGTCCAAGTCTCCATCCGCGAGGGGCTTCCTGAGGTCCGCGTTCCGGAACTCCACGCGGTTCGTCATCCCCGCGGCGGCGACGTTGGCCCTCGCGACCGCCAAGAACTCCTCCCGGAGTTCGTACGAGTAGACGTGTCCGCCTGGGCCCACGGCGCGGGCGATGGCGCAGGCCAAGGCTCCCGAGCCCGCGCCGCCTTCGACTACGCGCGACCCCGGCCCGATGTCCGCCTCGTACAGGATGGCGGCGAGGTCCTTGGCGGCCAGGATCTGGGGGCCTCGCACCATCGTCTCGTGGAGATCCCGCGAGGACGGCTCCAGGACTATGAACGAACGCGAGCCGACGGACATGCGGCGGCCGACTAGGGCGCGGAGCTTCGACGTTTCGAGGGCCCCGAGCCCAGGCACGGGCAGCATCTTCTCTGCGAGGGACACGAGGTGCCGGCGACCTTGCGCGTCTAAGAGGATTACGGAATCCACGCGGGCGGAATGTAGGCTGCCGCGCTAAACCCTTTGGTGGACCGCAAGGGCTCTGGAAAGGGCTTTTAAGCCCCCCATGCATCTTGCCTTGAAGGCCTCCAAGGTGCGGTGTCCCCAAGGTACGCATCGTCGGAGGAGGACCTCTCGGAGGATTAGGGCGTGGTCCTCGAGTTCATCTTGAGCGGACTCGTCGACGCGAGCATCATCCTGTTCGGCGCGATCGGACTCTCCCTGTTGTACGGCGTGAAGCGGTTCGCGAACTTCGCCCACGGCGACATGATGACCTTGGGCGCGTACCTCGCGCTGTACTTCGCGCTCACGGCCCAGGGCAATGTCATCCTCGGGCTCCTCATCTCGGTCGTCATCATGGGAATCGTCGGGATCGTGCTGGAGATCCTCATCTTCTCGCGCCTCGACGGCAAGGGTCCCATCCCGCCCCTGATCGCGGCCGTGGGCCTTTCCTTCATTCTCCAGAACCTCGTGGGCTTCATGTTTGGCGGGACCGACCGGGTGTATCCCGGCCAGCTCGTGAACAACTGGATTGTCGGGCCGTTCTCAATCAACCCCATCCGGGACTTCATCCCCCTTGTCGCGGGCTTCTCCGCGGCCACGGGGATTCTCCTTCTGCTTCGGTTCACCAAGCTGGGCAAGGCGATGCGGGCGATGGCGGATAATCCGGAGCTCGCGCGCGTGTCCGGCGTGAATACGCGGACCGTCACGCTCGCAACCTGGGCGATCTCGTCCGGGTTCGCCGCGGCGGGTGGGGTCATGCTCGGGGTGAACCAGGGGCTGAGCCTCCAGATGGGCTTCAATGTGCTGCTGCTCCTCTTCACGGCCGTGATCCTGGGGGGCATCGGGTCCGTTCCTGGGTCCATCGTGGGCGCACTGACGATCGGCTTCGCGGACGCGATCTTCTTCCCCTTCGCGATCGCGCTGAACATCCCGACCACATGGTACCTCACGGTTCCGTTCAGCCTGATGGTGATTATGCTCATTATCCGCCCCTCGGGTCTCCTCGGGAAGCCCCTGGGACGAGAGGAGCGCTCCTTCGTGATCTATCTGCGGGACAGCCTGCGCGGATTCCGGCGGAGGGCGGTGTAGGTTGGCCGACATCGCCGCGATGTGGGGCGACGTCGCGTTCCTCCTCGGACTGGCCGCGACCTACTCCGTGCTGGCGCTCGCGCTGAACCTGGAGTGGGGGTATGGCGGGATGTTCAACGCAGGGATCGTGGGGTTCTGGGCGGTCGGAGCCTACGTGGAGGCCCTGATCACCTCGAGCCCGGCCGCGGCGAGCATTTTCGGGTACCCGGGTCATCCTGGGTACGCCGGTCTCTTCCCGTTGATTCCCCTCGGCCCGCTGGGCGCCTTCCCAACGTCCATGATCGTCGGCATCGTCGCGGCGATGCTGGTCTCCGGGTTCCTCGGCTTCCTCATCGCAATCCCCACGCTCCGCCTCCGCGAAGACTACTTGGCCATCGCGACGCTGGGCCTGGCCCAGGTGATCATCCTCACGATCCAGAACCTGCCCTCTCTCACCGCGGGGGTCTTCGGTATCTCCGGAATTGCACGGCCGTTTCAGTTCTACCAACAGCCGAACCTGACCGACCTGGCGTTCGCGATCTTCGCGCTCCTAATCCTCCTGGTGGCATTCTTCCTCCTCGAGCGGATGTCACGCTCCCCCTGGGGGCGCGTCATGCGGGCGGTTCGAGAGGACGAAGACGCATCGACTGCACTCGGGAAGAATACGTTCATCCTCAAACTCCAGGCGTTCGTGATCGGCTCGGCCCTCATGGGGCTGTCCGGGGCCTTGTTCGCCTCGTTCTCCCGCGTGATCTCCGTCCCGGGCGCGTTCACTCCCGCGCTCACCTTCCTCATCTGGGTCATGGTCATGATCGGCGGCTCAGGCAACCACAAGGGGGTTGTCCTCGGGGCGTTCGTGATCACCTTCCTTTTCTGGGTCACCCCACGGATCCAGATTTGGTTCAATCTGGCCTCCTCCGCGTCCGACAAGGTGTTCTTCGGGCAGTACATCGCGATCGGGGCCGTCCTGATCGCCCTCGTGGTCCTCCGGCCGTCGGGCTTGCTCCCCGAGCCCGCGCGGGTGTCCCGGCGCCCCCGCTTCTCCCCGAAGGAGCGCACAACCGGGAAGGAGGCGAATCTTGATCCTTGAGGTCCGCGACCTCACGAAGAGCTTCGGCGGCGTCCACGCCGTGGACCACTGCACGTTGACCTGCCGGGAGAACTCGATCACCGCGATCATCGGCCCGAACGGGGCGGGCAAGTCCACGCTGTTCAACCTGATCGCAGGTCTGCTTGCGCCCGATTCCGGCACAATCAGGTTCCGCGGGCACCATCTCGAGGACGCGCTGGCCTATGAGAGGCCGGCGTACGGCCTCGTGAAGACCTTCCAAATCCCGCGGGAATTCGGCGGGCTCACCGTCCTCGAGAACGTCATGGTCGCGGCGCGGGGACAGCCGGGCGAGAACCCCCTCCGGTCCCTCCTGGGGACGCAGCGGGTGTGGGCCGCCGAGAAGGAGACGGAGGAGCGGGCCCGCAGACTGATTGACTACGTCGGGCTCGCCTCGCTCGCGGAGGAACCGAGCAAGGTGCTCTCCGGCGGACAGCGCAAGCTCCTTGAGCTCGCTCGGGCGCTCATGGTGGACCCGGAGATGATCCTGCTCGACGAGCCTGTCGCGGGCGTGAACCCGACCATGGCCGCGAAGCTCATGGACCTTGTCCGGAACCTCCGGACGCAGGGCAAGACCTTCCTCTTCATCGAGCACGACATGGACATCGTCATGGCCCACAGCGATACGGTTATCGTGATGCACGAAGGCCGCCCCATCGCGGAAGGGAAGCCCTCGGAGATCCGCGCCGATCCCCGGGTCGTCTCCGTCTATCTTGGAGGGTGAGGGCGCTGGGCCGCATCCTCGAGGTGAAAGACCTCGTGGCCGGGTACGGGGACGCGCGGATCCTCCATGGGGTGAATGCGTACGTCGATGGCGGGGAGGTGGTCGTCGTCATCGGCCCGAACGGGGCCGGGAAGTCCACCCTGATCAAGGCGATCGCGGGACTCATCACGCCGGTGTCCGGGCAGGTGCTGCTCGACGGGCAGGACGTTACCGGCCTCGCATCCCAGACCATCGTGGGGATGGGGATGAGCTATGTCCCTCAGGTGCGGAACACGTTCCCTAGCCTCACGGTCCAGGAGAACCTCGAGATGGGCGCGTACGTGTTCAACTATGGGGCCTCGGGGTTCGTGGGGAGCCTGATGACCTCCGCCTCGGACGGGTTCCGGAAACGGGTCCTCCACAAGCCCGTCCAGCGGTTCTACCCGGCCGCGCGCGTTCCGACGGCGATGATCCACAAGCGGATGGACCGCGTCCTCGATCTGTTCCCCGGCCTGAAGTCCCGCCTGCGCACCCGCGCCGGGGACCTGAGCGGCGGGCAGCAGCAAATGGTCGCGCTGGCGCGGGCCATGATGCTCGATCCCAAGGTGCTCCTTATCGACGAGCCCTCCGCGGGCCTCGCGCCGAACCTCGTGGACGCCATCTTCGCCCGGATCAGCGCGATCAACGAGCAAGGGGCTGCGATCTTCCTGGTGGAACAGAACGCGAGGAAGGCGCTCAAGCTGGCGGCCCGCGGCTACGTCCTCGAGATGGGAAAGAACCGGTTCGAGGACCGTGCGGATTTGATTTTGAACAACCCCGAGATCGGGAAGCTATACTTGGGCGGGCAGAAATGAGAAGAGGCCTCGGGGTTCGCCCCCGAGGCATGGAGTCGCGGGACGCCTATGTGTCTCTCCAGACGGCCTGCAGACTCAGGGACGCCGTCTGGATGCCCGGCGTGAACAAGGTGTTCAGCTGGGACGTGTAGCTCGCTTGGTTCGCTTCGAACGACACCGAGCGGTAGATGGTCCCGCCGCGCGCCTTGAACGCCTGGATGAACACGCTCGAGAGGCCCTGGCCGTAGGCGTTGTTGATGTACATTACGGACATCTTGCGGTAGCCTGCGAACTTGTACGCGTAATACGCTGCCGCCTGGCCCTGGAGGGCGTCGCTCGCCACGGTCCGCCAGAACTGGTCCGTCGTGTCCGCCGTCGTGAAGTACGGGGAGGTCGACGCGGGGGACATCTCGATGATGCCCGCGGGGACCACCTTGGCGAACACGGCCTGGGACACGCTGGAGGCGAGGGAGCCCACGATGGCCTGGACGCCCGCGGTGATCTCGGCCTGGGCTGCGCTGGCGCCCGTCGTCGGGTCCGTGGCATCGTCCTGGTGGACCATGGTCAACGTCGAGCCGCGGATGCCACCTTGGGAGTTGATGTCGCTCGCGGCCAAGTCCGTCCCGTTCTGGTCGTCGTATCCGAACAAGGCAAGGGAGCCCGTGATGGACATGACGGTACCGATCTTGGGTGCCGGGGTCAGGGCCTGCGTCGTGACCTGCTTGTTCGCGGTGCTCAGGGAAGCGCTGCTCGTGGAGCCCCAACTCCCATCGGGAATGTACAGCTTCTGCACAATCTTCCCAGTGGAGTTGATGTCCCAGACCTCGTAGTCGGAACTCACCTCGCCGTTCGCGTTGAAGACGAGGGATCCCGACGCGCCGTAGTACTTGATCTTGGTCCCGTTTTCGATATTCTGGCGGGCCTTCAGCCACTGCCCGGGATAGATTTGCACGCCTCCGGGGCTCGTGACGTTCCGCAACGCGGCTTTGAAAGCGCTCGAGTTCGTATTCGTCGTCTGCGCCTGTTCCATCGCGAGCGCGATCACGAATACGGCGTCGTAGGACGTCGACGCAAACAACGCGGGATCATGGCCGTACTTCGCCTTGAACGAAGCATCGAAGCTCGAGCTCGTCGTGTTGTACGTCGCGTTCAGAGGCGCGGTGGGCGCGGTTCCTTCAATCTGAGACACGTCCACGCCCTGCGAACGCAGCTGGTCGATGAACGATTGGGACTGCAGCCCCTCGGAGTACATCCACTTCACAGGCCATTGGGCGCGGTTGGAATACCAGGGTGGCACGATCTTGATCGCGTCGCCCGGATACCCGATCAGGTACACCGCCTGGGGCAGGTCCGGGGCCGCGGCCGGATTGAGCACGCCCGAGAAGTAGACCCCGAGCAGCACAACCACGACGACGATCACAGCGATGGCAACCCACATTCCCGCCCGGCTCTTCTTCGGAGGCGACGGTGCTTCCGAAGGAGCGGACGGTTCTGACTTCTGCTCCTCCATCGTTAACCCCGCGCCGTCATTCTGCATTGCCGTGATAAAGATTTCCACGGTTGAGGGACAATCCTCGAACCACCGGAGGCGGGCCGAAAATCGTCGGAGGATTCTCGCGAGCGAGAGCGCCGGAGGCCCATTTTAAATAGCCCTAGCCGCATCCGACGGCGGGAAGGATGGCTATGGTCTCCGAGCTTTTGGGCGCAAGCCCGTTCCAGTTCGGTCCGTTCGAAGCGTTCCTTGGCGCGCTTTGTCTCATCATCATCGCCTCCGTGGTCGTCTTCATCCTCGTCGCGGTCTGGGTCTACCGCGACGCGGAGAGCCGCGGGATGAACGGCGCGCTCTGGGTGGTCCTCCTTATCTTGGGCAGTCTCTTCTTCACCTTCGTCGGCGGGCTCATCGTCCTCGTCATCTACCTGATCGTCCGCGCGGAGCATCCGGTCATGTACGGAGTCGCGCCATATCCGGGATACGCCCCGCCCATGTATCCGCCTCCGGCTCCTGTGCCGCCCCCCGCGCCCGTGGGGCCTGCGGCGACTCCGACGTGCCGCAATTGCGGTGCGCCGCTGAGCCCCAGCGCGGCGTTCTGCGGCCGATGCGGCGCGCGCGTCTGAGCGCGCGATGGCTTTATGGCGGGGGAGCTCTCTCCGCCGCGCGGTGCTCGCATGAAGAGCTCGGACATCTCGGGGTTCTACAAAAAGAGCCCGAAGGAACGCTGGCAGGTCGTGCGGGAATTCGGAGAGCTGTCCGACGCTGAAATTGCGACGATCGGCAACACAGGTGCGCTGGCCTTCGACCAGGTCGACCGCATGATTGAGAACGTCGTAGGCGCGCATCCGCTTCCCCTTGGGATCGCAGTGAACTTCTGCGTGAATGGCAGGGACTACCTCGTTCCCATGGCCATCGAGGAACCCAGCGTGGTCGCCGCGGCGTCGAACGCCGCGAAGATGGCGCGCGCAAAGGGCGGCTTCACGACGAGCTCGTCCGGACCCGTCATGATTGGCCAAATCCAGCTCGTGAACGTGCCAGACCCGAACGGGGCCAAGATGACGATCCTCGCGCACCGCGATGAGATTCTCGCCCTCGCCAATGAGAAGGATCCCGTCCTCGTCAAGTTCGGCGGCGGGGCCAAGGACGTCGACGTGCGGGTGCTGGAGACCGCGCGCGGCCCCATGGTCATCACGCACCTGCTCGTGGACTGCCGGGACGCCATGGGCGCAAACGCGGTAAACACGATGGCGGAGGCCGTCGCCCCCCATCTCGAGACGTGGACCGGTGGACGCGTGTACCTCCGGATTATCTCCAACCTAGCGGTCAAGCGTCTGGCGCGTGCCCGCGCGGTGTTTGCCAAGGATGCGATCAAGACGGACGAGATTCCGGGCGAGGAGGTCGTGGACGGTGTCATTCAGGCATACGCCTTCGCGGACGCGGACCCGTTCCGATGCGCGACGCACAACAAGGGCATTATGAACGGGGTGGACGCCGTCGTGGTGGCCACCGGAAACGACTGGCGCGCCATCGAGGCGGGGGCCCACTCCTACGCCGCCTGGAAGTCGGGAGGGTACCGGTCCCTCACGACGTGGGAGAAGAACGCAGAGGGCGACCTCGTGGGGACGATCGAGATGCCCATGCCCGTGGGATTGATCGGCGGCGCCACCGCGGTGCATCCCACGGCGAAGGCTAACGTCAAACTCCTTGGCGTGAAGACGGCGGCCGAATTGGCGGAGGTAATCGCCGCGGTCGGCCTGGCCCAGAACTTCGCCGCCCTCCGCGCGCTGGCCACGGAGGGGATTCAACGCGGTCACATGAGTCTCCATGCCCGGAACATTGCCGCGACGGTCGGAGCCGTTGGGGATGAAATCGATCGGGTATCGGAAGTCCTCGTTCGCGAGCGCAAGGTGCGCATGGACCGGGCCAAGGAAGTGCTTGACGAGATTCGAAAACGCAGGGGCAGTCACTAATATCTACTGCCGCATATAATTCCAATAAGGTGCGGATGGCCGGACGCTATAATAGTATAGCCTGGACCGGCTCCGCATATAACTTTCTATGCTGGGCCCGATTTGGCCTTTTCGCATGCTATTTCGTAGCAGGCTGGCGATCGAAAGTTGTGCCGTCGTCGCAATGCGCGAGCATCCATAAGTCACAACGAATAAAAATCACGTCGGACGCGTGCGCTGGAGAACCGTGGACTCCCCGAGCGGCCTACGCGGCGAATTTTGCTGACCGTCAGGCTTTTTTACTCAAACTTGGATTCGCACGCGCACGGGATGGGTGCACTGATGGTCCGTGTCGCTGTCTACACCAGGGTATCGACTGAGGACCAAGCCAAGGAGGGATTCTCCCTTGCGGCCCAAGAGGAGCGCCTCCGTGCGTACTGCCAAGCGCGGGGCTGGGAAATCGCCGGATCCTACCAAGACGACGGTTACTCGGGTCGCACGACGCACCGCCCCGCCTACGAGAGGATGATGGCGGAGCGCGAAGCCTGGGACACCATCCTCGTGCTGAAGATGGACCGGATCCACCGGAATTCTCGCCACTTCATGGAGATGATGGAGGATCTCGGGGAGTCCGGGAAGGACTTCGTCTCGGCCACGGAGTCCCTGGACACCACGACGGCCATGGGCCGATTCGTGATGGACATCATCCAGCGCATCGCGCAGCTCGAGTCCGAGCAGATCGGCGAGCGTGTGTACATCGGCATGTCTCAGAAGGCGAAGACGGGCCCGGGCGTCCTCGGATTCCCGGCGCCCCTGGGATACGACCTGGTGGACGGGAACCTCCGGATCAACGATCGCGAGGCGCCCGTCGTGCGGGACATCTTCGAACGGGCTCGGGCAGGCAAGACGATGGATGAGATCTCCAAGGAGTTGAATGGCCGGGGTGTGCAGACAAAGCGCGGTCGGGAGTGGACCCCGGTCAAGGTGTACCGCATCCTCCACAACCCGGTCTACGCGGGCCACCTCCGGTGGGACCGCCTCCAGCGGAAGGCGGAGCACGAGCCCATTGTGCCCGTGGACCTATTCAACGAGGTCCAGCGGGCCGTCCGCGCGCGAGCTCCTGCCAGCACGGCGCACGAACCGCCGCTCTCCCTGGAGGCCTGAGCCATGCCGGAGGGGCGGTGCCAGCGGTGCTGGGCCACGAAGAACCTCGTGAATCACGAGGTCGACGCGAACCCCCGGGGCGATCCCACCGTGCGGCGGGAGAAGGTCCTCCTGTGCAAGCACTGCGCGGACTCTGCCCCCTCGGACGCCCTCCTCTTCTGGGAAGTGTTCATGCGGTTCGGCTCCACGCGGGAGCTCCTCCAACATTACGCGGCGAACGACGAGGAAGAGGCCCTACGGCGTCTGTGCCAAGAGCGCAACCTGAACGAGCGGGAAGTCCTTCGGCGCGCCCGCGGGCAACAGAGCGCCGAGGCGCTCAGCGCCGCGACCAAGAAGACGAACTCGTTCCTCGCGTACGCGAGTCCCTACGGATATGATTATGTGAACGGCGCGCTCCAAGTGCGGCCGGAGGAGGCCCGCGTCGTCTCCATCATCTTCCGCCGCTACCTCGAGGGCAAAGGAATCGCGAAGATCTGCCAGGAGCTGAACCGGGAAGGATTCCGCACGAAGACCGGGAGGGCCTGGGCCAGCCAGACGATTGCGAACATCCTGAGCAACCCCGTGTACTGCGGTCTCTCCCGGCTCAACGGAGGAATCAAGCGGGGAAAGCACGAGGCGCTCATCGAAGTCGAGACGTTCAACCGCGTCCAATACGAGATGCAGCGCCGCATTCGTCGGCCGGACCAGCGGAAGACGGAAGCGCCGCAGCTCAGGCTCGAGGACTACGCGGAGTGAGTCGGATCCCATCATGGGACCGTGCTCTGTCTCGGAATGACACGGTCTGGTAGCCACAAACCTGCCGCGACAGTCTGGTCTGCCACACTGAGATCCAGGAGCATACAGTCGATCTGCGTCAGAGCCGCTGGGTTATGGTCAGCTGACCATAACATCGGATCGCGCTCCTCCAACTGCCGCACCGCCACTTGCGTGCCAGCGCGGCGGAAGACCCGCGAGGTGATTGCCAGGCTTCCTGGAAAATCAGGGAAGGCGTGCCATGATTCCGATTTCTCCAGGAGGCGGCATGGAGAAGGAACCGCGATTGCACGAGAAACCAGGGAGAAACGGCCCACTTTCGAGGTTTCGTACCGTTTACATTCGGTCTACCGTACGTAAATGGAAAGGGTCCCGCACCGTGTTGACAACACATAGTTCTATATGCACCCATAAAACTATGGGGACGAGGCAGCGACCATGAGAAAGCGTGTCAAGGAGGTCACGACGATCCAGCTCACGCCGGCGACGCGGGACCGGCTCTACCGCTTGAAGTTCCGCGAGACATACGACGAGTTCCTGAATGAGCTGTGCGACCTATACGAGCGGTCCGTACCCAGTGCACACAAATAGGCATTCAGAGCTCAACGTATGTGACGGCTATAATTTCATCTGTGGTCTGGACACAGCTAAACGAAGTCTACGTCGGACCAGAATCGCCCGATTTCGGCCCCCGGCTGGAAGGGTTATGTGGGGGGAGGCCGTTGGGTTTGAAACGGCATGCGGAGCTGGACCGAGAAGTACCGGCCGACGCGACTCGAGGAAGTCGTCGGTAACCCCGCCGCGATCACGGACCTGAAGAAATGGGCCGATGCGTGGGCTCGAGGGCGCCCCGACAAACGGGCCGTGATCCTCCAAGGAGACGCGGGAGTCGGCAAGACGAGCGCGGCCCTCGCCCTAGCGCACGAAATGGGCTGGGCGCCCATCGAGATGAACGCCTCGGACAGCCGGAACGCGGAGGCCATCGAGAGGACGGCCACCCGCGGTTCCGTCCTGCAGACCTTCTCTCCTTCCGGAGAGTTCCTCCGGAGCCAGCAGGGGGGACGGAAGCTCATCATCTTGGACGAGGCGGACAACGTCTTCGGCAAGGAGGACAAGGGCGGGATTGCCGCCATGGTGAGCCTGATCCAGAACACGCGCCAGCCCGTCGTTCTGATCGTGAACGACTACTACGCGCTGACTCGCAGGTCCTCCTCCTTGAGGCGTCTATGTAAGACCATCAAATTCCAACGTGTTAACCGAGCCGCCATGAAAAGTCTACTCCGCGGCATATGTCTCAAGGAAGGCGTGCAGGTCGACGACGACGTCCTCGACTTCGTCATCGAGCGGTCCCAGGGCGACCTGCGCTCCGCGCTGAACGATCTCGAGTCCATCGCCATCGGGAAGACGCAACTTGGAGGCGACACGACCTCCGCGCTCGGCTACCGCGACCGGGAGCAGTCCATCTTCGCTGCCCTCGAAGAGATCTTCCGATCGGGGGATGCCCGCCGCGCGCGGGACTCCGTCCAGAACCTCGACGAGTCCCCCGAGGACCTCATCCTCTGGGTGGATCACAACCTCCCCTACGAATACGGGACGGCGGCGGACCGCGAGCGCGGCCTTGGTCGGCTGAGCCGCGCCGACATCTACCTGGGCCGCGTGCGCCGAAGGCAGGACTACGGCCTCTGGTCCTTCGCGCGCGAGATGATGTCGGCGGGGGTCGCCACGGCGCGTCACGATCGCCCTCGCGGAGGGCAACTAGGATTCCCCCAGTATCTCATGCAGATGTCCCGGTCCCGCGGTCTGCGGACCGCGCGGAACTCCCTGGCCAAGAAGCTCGGCGGCTATCTGCACACATCGCGGGACGTCGCGCTGAACGACGTGCTCCCGGCGTTCCGGGCTCTCTTCGCGGGGGACGAGGAGTTCCGCGTGCACGCGACGGCCCTCTTGGGCCTGGACGAGAAGGAGGCCGCGTACCTACTGGACGAGAGCGAGGACAGCCATGTGGTCAAGCATCTCCTGGAGCGCGCGGCGCAGGTCGAGGGAGCCCGCGCCCGCGTCGAGGCGCCTCCGGCGGGCCTTTCGAGCTTCGACGAAGAGGGGGACGATGAAGCCTGACACGGCGAGCACCCAGCGGCGCCTGACGAGCCTTCAGCTCTACATGGCGGACGGCGAGGTGGCCACGAAGTACGTGTTCCCGTTCGTGGACGAGTCCTGGAAAGTCGCGTTCGCTGTCGTCGACGGGATGGCGCTGGGTCCAAGACTATTTCGCGGAGCCTTGGAGCTCCGCGGGGGAGCGCTCCACACCGCCGAGACCAAAGACCACCTGGAGCCGATCATGGCCCTCCCCGTCTCCGCCTTCGACGCGGTGGTCCACTTCGACCCCTGGTGGGTCTTCCGCGGCGTGGCGGGGATTGATCGCACCTGGGTCGATGCGGTCCTCGCCACGAACATCGCGGGTGAGTTCAACCACGAGGGCTCCGTGTACAAGATGCACGACCTCGCGTTCGACCCTGGCCTGAAGACGCTGGAGAGCGTCGTTGGGAAGGACCCCGTGTTCCGCACGGTCTCGTTCGCCAAGGGCGATCTCTCCCTGCTCGCCCTGCGCAAGCCCCTGCGGAAGTGAGCCGACCTTGACAGTTCGGTCGTCCGAAATCTCCAAAGGGCTTTTAGCGGGGTGCCGCTTCCCAATCTCGATGGATTCCGAGCGGAAGGAGGTCCTCGAGCGCCAGGGATACCGCATCGTGGGCAACCACAGCGGCGTGAAGCTCTGCCACTGGACCAAGGCTAGCCTGACCAAGGGGGTCGGATGCTACAAGCAGACCTTCTACGGGATCGACAGCCACCGTTGCCTCCAGATGACGCCCACCGTGGACGCGTGCAACCTGGGCTGCCTGTTCTGCTGGCGGACCCAGGAATGGGGTGCGGACTCCCTGATTGAGGCGGACGACCCCGGGTTCATCGTGGACGAGTCCCTCCGCGCCCAGCGGGAACTCCTGAGCGGATACGGTGGCAACCCCAAGGTCTCGCCGGAGCGGTTTGAGGAGGCTTGGAACCCCAACCAGGTGGCCATCAGCCTGACCGGGGAGCCCACCTTGTACCGCCGCCTGGGCGAGATGATCGACGAGTTCAAACGCAGGGACATGACCACGTTCCTGGTGACCAACGGCACGACCCCCGCGGTCCTGCGGCGGATGCGCGAGGAGGGGCGATTGCCGACCCAGCTCTATGTGACCGTCGCCGCGCCCAACGAGGCAATCTACCGGGAGCTCATGGCGCCCAAGTCGGACCACGAGTTCGAGAAGCTCCAGGAGACCCTCCGCTTGCTTCCGACGCTGCCCACCCGCACGGTGATCCGCCACACCCTCGTGGACGGCTGGAACGTCGGATGGGAGGACGAGTACGCGCGCCTGGACGCCCTGGGCAAGCCCATGTTCATCGAGTGCAAGGGCTACAGCTTCGTGGGCGAGAGCCGCCTCCGGCTCAAGGCGGAGAACATGCCCTCCCACGCGTCCATCCGCCGCTTCGCAGAGCGGCTCGCGACCCTCACGGGCTACGGGGTCGCGGCGGAGCGCGAGGACAGCCGCGTGGTCCTGCTCACCTACGACGGGCGCCTGCATCCCATTCCCAGTTAGAACAATCGGGTCGTCGGCCTTAAGATGGGGCCCCCGGATGCGGCGGCGGACCCCGTGGCCGACTTCTGGACCGATTTCATCAACCTCCTCCTCGGCGCGTACGGGAACCCCTACGTGTTCCTCCCCCTGGTGTTCCTGTACGCGATCGCCATCGCGGTGATCCTTCCGATCCCCATCGAGCTCAGCCTGGTCGCCCCCATCGTCAACCAGGACTGGAGCTACCTGGCGGGCATCGCCCTGGCCCTGGCCGCGGGGAAGACCGTGGGAGCGTGGCTCATCTTCGTGTTCGGCGTCAAGGTGGAGGACAACATCCGCTGGTGGTCCGAGAAGTGGCGGTTCGCGAAGTGGTTCGTGGACAAGGCCGAGCTGTTCGTCCAGAAGACGGGCTACCTGGGTCTGTACCTCCTCCTGAGCATCCCCCTGATGAGCGACACGATCCCCATCTATCTCTACTCTCTGTTCAACAAGGAGGGGAAGACCCTGGAGCGGAACCTGTTCCTGGGGGCCAACTTCTTCGCGGCGATCAACCGCGTGGCCATCCTCGCGGGCCTCTTCGTCATCGGAATCGACCTCCTGCACGGCGCGTGACGCATAGCCTTATCCCGCCCTCCCAGATGGCGAGCGCGTGTTCGACCTGCCCTCCATCCTCCGCGCGCCGGAGCTCTTGGACAAAGCGCTGGGCCGGTCGGCCAAGGCCACCGCGAAGGGACGCGACCGCGCGGAGCGCGCGCGGAACTTGGCCATCGCCAAGGTGCAGACCGCGGGGCAGACACTCGAGGGCACCCTGCACGGCTACGTCAAGGCCTTCCCCACGCTGGAGCGCCTGCCACCCTTTTACCGCGAACTCGTGGATCTCCTCGTGGACCGGGATCGGCTCCGCAAGCACCTGGGAGCCATCGACTGGGCTGCGGGGAAGGCCCACGAGCTGACCCGGGAGTACGTACGGCGCATGGGCCGCGGTCCCATCCAAGAGGTCCCGGCCCTGCGCAAGGAGGCGGTTGGCCGCCTGTCCTCCGTCGTGCATCAAGTGGCGAAGGACCTGGACGCCCTCGTGGAGGCACGCATCGCGCTCCGGAAGGTCCCGAGTTTGAATCCCGCGCTGCCCACGATCGTGGTCGCGGGTTATCCCAACGTGGGCAAGAGCGCCCTCGTCCGCGCCGTCTCCACGGGGAAACCCAAGGTTGCCTCTTACCCGTTCACCACACAGGGCGTCACGGTGGGCCACTTCGATCGGGGCGTTCAACGGTTCCAGATTCTGGACACGCCCGGCCTGCTCGACCGGCCCATGGAGAAACGGAACCGGATGGAGCAGCAGGCCATCGCGGCCCTACGGCACGTGGCCACGGTGATCCTCTTCGTGCTCGATCCGACGGAAACGTGCGGTTTCCCTCTGGGCGATCAGCTCGGCCTCCTGCGATCCGTCGAGACGGCGTTCCCGGAGGTGCCCATCGTGGTCCTTGAGAACAAATCAGACCTGGGTGGTCCCGCCCGGGGCCACTCCCGGGGCTCCGCCTTGACCGGCGAGGGACTGACCGAGCTGATGGAGGCCGTAGTGGCGAAGGCTACCAGCCGCGGTCCTGGAGGCGCGCCTCGACCGGGAGCGCCTTTGCGTCCGTCCCCTTCATGGGAAGACCCAGTCCCTTAGAAACCTCGGCCACCACGTTCGGGTCGTCGAAGTGGGCTACGGCGTCGACGATCGCGCGGCCGCGCTTCTCGGGGTCCTCGGACTTGAAGATGCCGGAGCCCACGAACACGCCGTCGCAGCCCATAATCATCATGAGGGCCGCATCCGCAGGGGTCGCGACGCCGCCCGCGGCGAAGTTGACGACAGGCAGCCTCTTGATCTTCTTGACCTCGGTGAGGATCTGGAAAAGGCCCTCCGTGACCTCGTCCAGGTTCTTGCCCGCGAAGACAATGTCGGCCTCCTTGACCTCGAGGTCCTCACCCGCGATCGTCCGGACCTCCTTCAGGAGTTTCGCGTAGTTCTCCGAGAACTTCGTGGCGATCGCATACAGCTGCTCCTTGTCGCGCTCCCTGAGTTCCGCGATGGCCTCGTTGACCATCCAGACGTGGCGCGTGGCCTCGACCACGTCGCCTGTCCCCGCCTCGCCCTTCGTGCGGATCATCGCGGCGCCTTCGTAGATTCGCCGCACGGCCTCGCCCAGATTGCGGCAGCCGCACACGAAGGGCACGCTGAACTCGCGCTTGTTCACGTGGAAGAAGGGGTCTGCAGGCGTCAGGACCTCGGACTCGTCGATCATGTCGACGCCCAAGGCTTCCAGGGCGCGGGCCTCGGCCACGTGGCCGATGCGGCACTTCGCCATCACGGGGATCGTGACGGCGTCCATGATCTCCTGGATCTTCGTGGGGTCCGCCATGCGCGCGACGCCGCCGGCCGCGCGGATGTCCGCGGGAACGCGCTCGAGCGCCATGACCGCGACGGCGCCCGCCTCCTCGGCAATGGCCGCCTGATCGGCGTTCGTGACGTCCATGATGACGCCGCCTTTTTGCATCTTCGCGAAGCCGCGCTTCAGCAGCTCGGTTCCGAACCGCAGCTGCTTCAGGTCGAGGTCGAGGGGCATAGCCGCACTCCCGTCGGGACCTACGGGACGTGGGTATTTCTACTTTTTCGTGAGCACGTTCGCTGCCGTTTCCTTCGGCCGGACTTGGCGTTCCGCTGGCCTCCGTCCGGATGTGCGCATCGTCGGGAAATGCTTATGGCCTCCACGCGGTTCCGCACGCCCGTTGAAGGTCATCTGCGTCACCGGGATGCCCGCGGCGGGGAAGGAGGAATTCCAGAAGATCGCCGCGGAGGAGGGCTACGTCATCGTGCGCATGGGCGATGTGGTCCGGGACGAGGCGAGGCGGCGAGGGCTTCCCATCACGGACGCCGCGGTGGGCGGCATGGCCCACGACGAGCGGCAGAAGAACGGTCAAGCAATCTGGGCGGAGCGCACGATTCCCCGTGTGACCGCGGCGCGCGTCTGCATCGATGGTCTACGGAGCCCTGCGGAGCTGGCCGTGTTCCGACGCGCATTCGGGTCTGGGCTCGTCGTCTTTGCCGTGGAGGCGTCCCCGGGGACGCGATGGGCACGGGTCCAGCGGCGCCGCCGCGCGGACGACGCGAGAACGTGGGAAGAGTTCCTGCAACGCGACGCCCGTGAGCGTGGCTGGGGCCTCGAGGAGGTCATCGCGGCCGCGGACGTGCGGATCGTGAACGAGGGAACCCTCCAGGACTTCTACGAGGACGTGCGGAGGGCTCTGAGGAAGAGCGATGGCTAGTCTACCCATCCGATGGATCGTCGCGAGGACTTTCTGCCAGGCCACGGAGGAAGAGTCTCGCGTGGCCCAAGCTCTGAAGTCCGCAGTCCCCGGGGGCGAGACGACCCGCCAGGCCGTCGAGGGACAGCACGGCAACCCGGTGGTCATCTTCACGCGGAGGATTGAGATCCCTATGGAGGTGCGCGCGGTCTGGACGCGCTGGTCCGAGGCGGGGCTCGTGCACGCGCTCGGTGCCGCGATCGAATCCCGCGTGGACGACGACGGCGTGCTGCATCTCCGCATCGACAAGCAGAAGGCCTTTCAAGGGATGCTCTCCCTCGCGGGCGAGGCGGACACCATCGACGTCCAGGTTAAGCTCAAGGCGTACCCCGCGAAGCCCGAGGAGTTCCGCCGGATCGCGAGGCTCCTGGTGCCGGAGGCGACCTAGGTGCGCCTCACTCCCGCGCAGAGACATCTGCGCGACCACGGGACGCACGCGCAGCATGTCGCCGTGAAGCTCCTCGTGTCCCTGGGTGAGCTGTACGGCGCCGAGCGACTCATCCCCATCACCTCGGCCCACGTCTCGGGCGCATCCTACAAGCTCATCGGAGACCCCGGCCTCGAGTTCCTCGAGGACTTCGCCGCGGACGCCCGCGTGGCCGTCCCGACCACGGTGAATCCCCTGGGGACGGACCTGCAGCAATGGCGGGAGCTCGGCGTGCCCGAGGACTTCGCGGAGAAGCAGGCCCGCGTCGCCCGCGCTTACGAGGCCATGGGCGCACGGCCGGTCTACTCCTGCACGCCGTATCTCCTCGGCGCGCGTCCCGCCCGGGGCGAGCACGTGGCTTGGTCCGAGTCCAACGCGGTCTGCTTCGCGAACTCGGTCTTGGGCGCGCGCACGAACCGCGAGGGCGGTCCCTCCGCGCTCGCCGGCGCCATCGTGGGCGCCACGCCGGACTACGGCCTGCACCGGGACGAGGGCCGGCAGCCCACGATCGTGTTCGACGTCCGCACGCCGATCCGCGGGATCGGCTTCTCCCTCCTAGGCCTCCTCGCGGGGAAAGAGACGGGGGACGGGGTCCCCTACTTCCGCGGCTTCCGCGGATCCGAGGCGGACCTGAAGTGGCTCGGGGCCGCGGTGGCGTCCTCGGGGAGCGTAGGCATGTTCCACTTGGAGCGCGTGACGCCGGAATGGCGGCGTGCGCGGACGAAGGGACTGCGAGTCGTGCGCGTGACAAAGGCGGACCTCGAGGAGACCCGAGCGCACTACACGGACGGCACGGACGCGGAGCTCATCGCCCTCGGTTCCCCGCAGCTCTCCGCGGAGGAGCTGCGGGTCATCGCGGCCCTCGTGGACCGCCGGCCACCGCGGATTCCCGTGTGGGTGTTCACGAGCCGCATCGTCCGCGAGGCCTGCCCGGAGGCCGTGGCCGCAATCGAACGGGCCGGCGGACGCGTGCTCGCGGACACGTGCCTCGAGGTCACCTTGCTCGAGCACCGGTTCCACACGGTCGCCACGCCCTCGGGCAAGGGAGCATACTACCTGCCCAGCCTCTGCGCGCAGAAGGTCATCCTGGACGACATCGAGGTCCTCCTGGGGCGATACGCATGAAGCTGCGCGCGCGGACGATCGCACGGGGCCATGCGGAGGGGACGGCCCTGGTGAGCGCGACGCCGTTCTCTTTCGTCGGGGGCGCGGATCCCGCGAGCGGGCAGGTCCTCGATTCCGCCACGGGCTGCGCCGGCGAACGGCTCTCGGGCCGCATCTTCGCGTTCCCCCGCGGCAAGGGGAGCACGGTGGGCTCCTACATCATCTACGGCCTAGCGAAGCGTGGGCTTGGTCCCGCGGCCCTCATGAACGAGACCGCGGAGGCGATCGTGGCCACGGGGGCGATCCTGGGCAGGGTGCCCATGGTCGACCACGTTGACCTGGGCGCCTTGGTGACGGGCGACCGGGTCCGCGTCGATGCGGACCGGGGCATCGTGGACCTCCCAGACGTCCAGGCGAAGCCTGTCGTGAGCGCGTTCCTCCGCAATCGGGGCCGGTTCCTCGTCCTCCGACGGAGCGACCGCGTCGGGAGCTTCCAGGGCCGGTGGTCCGCGGTGTCGGGCTACCTCGAGGGACGCGAGGACGCCCGGCGGCGCGCTCTCCAGGAAATCCGCGAGGAGACCGGCCTGACCGGGGCCCGGTACCGCAAGTCGGCGGCGCCTCTAATCACCCGACTCGGAAACACGGCGTTCGTGGTCCACCCCTTCCTCTTCGACGTGGATTCGCGCCGCGTCCGCCTCGACTGGGAGAACCTCGAATACCGGTGGATTGCCCCGAAAGAGCTCTCGAGCCTCGAAACCGTGCCCCGCCTGGGACAGGTCCTGGAGCGACTTTTGCGCGGCTAGTAATTGCGCAAACGTTAAGCGACCACCAACACGCTTAACGGTTCATGGCTAAGCGGGGGCTCACGGCCAACGAGAAGCAGGTGCTGTACGGTCTCGTGCGGCACCCGGTGCTGAACGACCGCGAGCTATCCGAACTCCTGGGCGTGAAGGTGTCCACGGTCACTGCGATCCGGCGACGCCTCCGGCGCGCGGACTACTTCGTTACCCGGCGCATCCCTATGCTGCACCGCCTGGGCTGGGAGCTCATGATCGGTGGTCACGCGCGACTCGATCTCACCCAGGGGAGCCAGGTTCTCCCGCGACTCCGGGAGCAGCTCCGGGACCGCCTCCCGGGATTCTTCTACGTTGCCGCTGCGGCGGACCACCTGTCGTTCCTGGGCTTCGCCCGGGACTACACGGCCGCGCGCTCCGAAGTGGACGAGCTCCGCCAGTCCCTGGATCGCGCGGGTCTCCTGGGCGATGGGGACGTTACGTTCTCGGCGTTCCCCATGAGCCTCTCCGTCGTGCCCGCCTTCTTCGACTACAGCCACCCGCTTGCGTTGACGTTCGGGCTCGAGGACCGGCCTGGGATCCGGATCGAGCGGAGCAAGACGGGGGACATCGAGCTGACGCGGAAGGAGACGGAGGTCCTCAAGGGCCTCGTCCGCTATCCCGAGGTGAGCGACAAGGGGCTCGCCCAGCGGGTGAAGGTGTCGCGGCAGGCGGTCTCCAAGATGCGCCGGGAGTTCGAGGCCGAAGGCCTGATCCGCACGGCCCGCATCCCTAACCTGCGCCTCCTCGGGTTCGACCTGTACGTGTCCGCGTTCGCCCGCTTCGTCCCCTCCTCGACGGTGAAGAGCCGCGCGGACTCCGTTGAGCGACTCCTCAAGGTGGCCCCCGTGTTCTTCCTCATGTCGGACGACGCGGAGACCGCGGTCGTCGGGGCGGCCAAGTCGTACGAACAGTTCTCCACCCTGCGGGCCGGCCTCGTGAAGCACTTCCAGGAGCGCGGATACCTCCGCGGCGACCCCGACATCTACGTGAGCCTGACCAGCGCGACGGAGATCCTCCGGAACTGCGAGTTCGGGCCCCTGGTCCAGGACCTCACGGCGCCCCTGCCGAAGTCGAGCCGATGACCCGGTCCACCTCGCGCTCCAGCAGCGTGAGCTGGTGGCTCTCCAAGGCGGATGGGCTCACGGAGAGGAGCAGGATCCCGCGGTTGATGGCCACCTGATCCCGCAGCGCTTGAACGAGACGCAGGACGGTCAGGAAGTTGTTGTTCGTGACCAGGTACTCGAGACCGTCCAGGAGGACCGCGGCGGGCTCGCGGGCCAGGAATTGCTCCACGGCCAGGGAGAGCTTCTCGAGGTCCTTGGGCCGGATGGAATCCTCCTTCCCGACGTTGCTGAGCCAGAGAATGGCTAGGTCCGCGCCGGAGAACCGCTCCCGCAGCTTCTGGGGGTACACACGGCTCACGCAGAGACCATGGCGGCCTTGGGCGATCGCTCCCTCCAGGAGCCGATACACTTCGCCGGGCTGCTCTTCCTCGACCAGGTACGTCGACGACTCGGCGAGCGGGGACGGCCTCCCGGCCGCGGCAAGCTGCCCCGGCTCCGTCCGGGTGGGCGGCGCTCTCTGCCGCGCACCGCACGACGGGCAGACTTCGGAGCCCGCCAGGATGAACTCGCCGCAGGCGACGCACGCGACGCGGGACGGGCCGCTCGGCACGGTGCCGCCCGGGCTCAGCGAAAGCCCACAAACCGGGCACGCCTCGTCCCCCGGCGGAACCGGGGCACCGCACCGCGAGCAGGCCACCGTCTCCGCGGTCACCGCTTCGCCGCAGCGCGGGCATCGCCGCGCGTCCTTGGCCAGCGGCGCGCCACACACGGGGCAGGGGGCCGGGACGGGCTCGAGGGCAGCGAGGGCCTCCTCGATCCGCTTCGCGTCCCCGGGATCAAGGCCTTCCACGGCCGCGAGCTCCGCCGGCGAGGCGGCGCGTAGCGCGGCGAGGCTCTTGTATCCCGCGTCGAACAGGAGCATGGCCTTCGCGGCCGACATGCCCGGGAGGCGCGTGAACTCCCGGAGCGCCTCGGTCATGTGGAGCGGGGTGATGCCGACCGTCACACTGTGCCCGTCGACATCGTTCCACTCGACGACGTACTCAGCCTGGACCTCCTGGTCCGTCAGCGAGAGGATCCGGGAGCGCGTCTCGCGGGCCACCAGATCCCGCTGGGCCTCCAGGGCCGCGGCGAGGTCCCGGCTCGCCTTGATGGTCGTGACGATGTAGTCGTCCACATCCATGTCGACGTCCTTCCGCATCTGCTGGATGCGGCGGATCACCTCGCGCGCGTACGCCTCTGCCTGAATCTCCGGCGTCACGCGCATGTCGACGTGCAGCTCACCCGGGGTGACAGAGACCACGGCCACGTCGTCGGGCATCTTGCGCTCGAAACGGACCATGTGAGGCTCGATGGTGACGACCTGGCCTTCCACGCCAACGGGGTACGTCCCCTTGTCCAGCGCACGCTTCACCTCCTCAGGCGGCCGGGCCTCGAGCAGGGAAGCGATCTTGGGCCACAGACCTCGGTACGCCCTGCCGATGGACGAAGGGTCGGGTTTGAGGACCAAACTCATCCCGGGGAAGTCCTCCTCGGGTTTCAGGAGGACGAGTTCCTTCGCGTTGACCTGGTCCAGGAATATGGCACGCAGAGAGCCCAGGGCGTGCTCCGCGTCGGGGCTCAGTCCCTTCGCGGCGATGAGCCGCACGGGCCACCGCAGCTTCCGGCCGCCCTTCTGGCGCTCCTTGGAGACGGCCTCGACGAGCTCCTGCACGAGGGCCATGGACTTCTCCAGCTCGGGGTCCGCGCGCTCGGGGTGGGGCACGGGCCAGTCGAGCATGTGCACGCTCAACGTCCGGCCGTCCAGGTGCTGATAGATCGCCTCTGCAATGTGGGGCGTGAGCGGCGCCAAGAGGCACGCGAGAGTCAGGAGGGTCTCACGGAGGACGTGGTAGGCGGCGAGCTTCCCCTTGTCGTCCGCGTCGATCCACGTCCGCTCGC
>CAZJIP010000017.1:0-23353 GCA_964546105.1 uncultured Methanomassiliicoccales archaeon | reverse complement strand
CGGCTCTTGCCGCTGCCGAAGTACGCCGTGAAGGCGCCGGTGATGACGAGGAACAACGCGAACGTGAGCAGGAGCACGGTCACAAAATTCATCACGGTGAATACATCAAGTGCGCTCATCCGGTACACCTTCAGAACTTGATTCCGGTCAGGGTCTTCGTGTCGATGACGCCCGGGATGCTGCGGATCTTGTCCACGACGACCTGCCCGAGGACGTTGAAGTCCTCCGCCTCGATTTTTGCGATCAGGTCGTACTCTCCGAACAACGGATGCAGTTCCACGATCTCCTTGACTTTCAGGAGCTCGTTGTACACCTCGTGCTCCTTCGCGGGAGCCGTGCTAATGAGCACGAACCCGATAGCCATCCCTGGTCACCGAGGGGGCGAACCTCCGGTGACGATATAACCCTTTCTGCGCGCATGGAAGCACGTTGAACGTGTGGCGGCCCGCATGCAGCGATGGCGCACGTACTCCATGCCGCGGCCTTCCGGAAGCGGAAGGGCTATGACGTGCCCGGATGTTGGCGGCGGGCGGGTCGGTCCGGCGCATGTCTGAAGCGAGGCAGAGCGTTCTCCATCAACAGGCGCTTCTGGTCATGGGGTTCTTCGCCGGTTTCTCGATTACGGCCCTCGTGGTCATCATGCAATCACCCGCGACGTTCCACGTTGCGGTCGGTTTCCTCTCCGCAGAGGCTTACTTCGAGATGCTGATCACGCTCATCGCACTCGTGGGCTCCGTCTGCGTCTTCGGCGTCCTCGCCACCATGGAGATTGCAGGCGGCACCGCCGAGGTTGGAAGCGGCCTCGATCGATTCGCCTATGCGTGCTTCCTCATCGGGCTCTTCGGGCTCGTCGCTGTCCTCCCCCTGCTACTTCTCGCGTTCACCGCCCTCGGCGCGGGCGTCGTCCTGGCGGTCGAACTGATCCTCTTCATCGTCTATTTCGCCTCCCAGAGCAAGGCACCGGCCCCGGCATCCTGAGGTTCCCGTCGCGGCGGGCCGAGCGCGGCAAGAACGCTTCTGTCAGGGCCGGATTGAACGTCTCCGCCGCCTCCGCTTCGACGCAATGTCGCGGAAATGTCAGAACGAGGCGTGTCGCCGCGCGCGTCCAACCGTCTGTGCCCATGTCGGCAGGTTCGTTTGCGTCCCCTTCTCTTCGACGACAAAGCTGGCGACCGCGGAGGCCAGGATGCCGCAGCGTCGCAAGTCGTAGCCCCGGGCCAGACCTGCGTAGAAGCCCGCGCGGTACGCGTCCCCCGCACCCGTGATCTCCACGACCCGTCGCGGACGGACCGCGGGTATGTCGATTCTCCCCCCACGCGTATACACCGCGCTGCCCTTCGCGCCGCGCGTGACCACAACGGCCTCCGCCGTGGCCAGGAGCCCCGTCACCGATGCGGTGCCCATGAACCGCTTGGCCACGGCCACTTCCGCCTCGTTCCCGAAGAAGTATGTCGCCCGCCGGAACAGGCTGCGGAAGTGGCGTCGATCGTAGAGGTACGTGATTTCTTGCGCCGGATCAAAGGAGATCGGGCGGCCCAGGCGCTGGGCGAGGTTGGCAATCTTCTCGTAGTACTCCGGGCGCCCGGTGCCGAGGTGGACGAGCTTCGCATCCCGCACGCTGTGCGCCAGAACGGGCAATCGTCCCCCCAGGTTCCAGGGACCCTGATCGATGATCGTCATCTGGCTTCCGCGGCCGTCGGAGAACACCCAGGCCTCGGGCGTCGAGCATCCCCGGATCTCCCGCAAGTCCCGCAGGTCGACGCCGTCCCTCCGAAGGGCCTCGCGATAGTCCCGGGGGAAATCGGGGCCCACGAACGTGGCAAGGGACGTGGGAACCCCCAGGCGCGCGGCCGCTCGCGCCAGGTTTCCCGCGGTGCCGCCGAAGTACCGCTGCCGGTCGAGGAGGCCGACGGACGTGTCCCGTCGCGGCAGGTGGGGCACGGTCAGGATGTGGTCCAGGACCACGTGCCCGAAGGCGCCCACGAAGTTCCTCACGGCCACCGTTCCATCTCCCGTTGCACGTCGGCAAAGGTATCGAACGGGATGAAGTCGATTGCCTCCTCGCGGCACAGGTCGGCGAGCTCCTTCTTCGCGAAGACCCGATCCGCCTCGAGCGCGGGGCACAGGTCGGAGTGCCCGTCCCCGACGTAGGCGATCCGGTATCCCTGGGTGCGCAGCTCGAACAGGCGGAGGAGCTTGCAGGTGCCGCAAAGGGTGCAGCTCGGGTCCGCGTAAGGGTAGGAGATGCGCACCCGTCCGTCCTCGAAGATCGCGCGGTTCGTGCTGACGGGGACGTCGATTCGCCACTTACGGAGCAGCGGGTGGAGGTAGAAGTCGAGCCCCTCGCTCACGATTTCGAGTCGGAGGTCGCGGGAGCGGCAATAGGCCACGAAGGCCGGGAAGGTCTCGTCGAGCCGGACATGCTCGTCGACGAACCGGAGGACGTCCTCCTCCTTCGCGCGCACGAGAGCGAACTGGCGCGCCATGGTCTCCCGCGTGCCAATCTTCCGCGCGCGGTGTTCCTCCTCGATATCCCACCACTCGGGCGGGGCGAACTCCTCGAGGATGTCCTCCGCTACGTCCGTCCGGGTGACTGTCCCGTCGAAGTCCGTCAGCACCGCCCGCTTCACGCGTCCCTCCCCGGTCCGCGGAGGGTAGGAGATGCGCACCCGTCCGTCCTCGAAGATCGCGCGGTTCGTGCGGACGGGGACGTCGATTCGCCACTTACGGAGCAGCGGGTGGAGGTAGAAGTCGAGCCCCTCGCTCACGATTTCGAGTCGGAGGTCGCGGGAGCGGCAATAGGCCACGAAGGCCGGGAAGGTCTCGTCGAGCCGGACATGCTCGTCGACGAACCGGAGGACGTCCTCCTCCTTCGCGCGCACGAGAGCGAACTGGCGCGCCATGGTCTCCCGCGTGCCAATCTTCCGCGCGCGGTGTTCCTCCTCGATATCCCACCACTCGGGCGGGGCGAACTCCTCGAGGATGTCCTCCGCTACGTCCGTCCGGGTGACTGTCCCGTCGAAGTCCGTCAGCACCGCCCGCTTCACGCGTCCCTCCCCGGTCCGCGGAGGATCAGGTCCCCTCGTGCCACGACTCCAGGTACTTCGTCTGTGCGGCGGAGAGGGAATCGATGCGGATGCCCAGCGTCGCGAGCTTGAGGCGGGCCACCTTGTCGTCCAGAGCCTCGGGCACCGGATAGACGCGCGGTTCGAGCTCGTCGGCGTGCTTGGCTAGATGGGCCGCGCTGACCGCCTGGATGGAGAAACTCATGTCCATGATCTCCACGGGGTGGCCCTGCCCCGCGGCCAGGTTCACGAGGCGTCCCTCGGCGAGCACGTAGATCCGCTTGCCTCCGGCGAGGGTGTACTCGTCCACGAACTCCCGCACGCGGCGCTTTCCCTTCGCGGCCTTCCCGAGGTCCTTCAGGGAGATCTCGTTGTTGAAGTGACCCGCGTTCGCCAGGACGACGCCGTCCTTCAGCGCGGGGAGGTGCTTCGCGGTGACGATGTCCTTGTCGCCCGTGGCGGAGACGATGAAGTCCGCAACCTTGGCGGCCTGGGCCATAGGCAGGACCTCGTAGCCGTCCATGGTGGCCTCGATCGCCCGCACAGGGTCGATCTCCGTGATGATCACGCGGGCGCCCATCCCCTTGGCGCGCATGGCGATCCCGCGGCCGCACCAGCCGTACCCCGCGACGACGAACGCCTTGCCCGCGACAAGCAGGTTCGTCGCGGTCATGATCCCGTCGAACGTGCTCTGGCCGGTCCCGTACCGGTTGTCGAACAGGTGCTTCATCTTCGCATCGTTCACGTCGATGATGGGGAACTTGAGCGCCCCCTCCCTCTCCATGGACCGGAGGCGGAGGACTCCCGTGGTGGTCTCCTCGTTCCCCCCGCGGACGCGGTCCAGGAGTTCCCGGCGCTTCGTGTGCAGCAGGAAGATGAGGTCCGCGCCGTCGTCGATGACCAGATCGGGCTTCAGGTCGAGGACCTTGTGGAGGTTCTCGTAGTACTCCTCCGTGGTCTGCCATTTCTTGGCGTACACGTCGAGGCCGTGGATCTCCTTCAGGGCAGCCGCGACGCTGTCGTCCGTGGATAAGGGGTTGCAGGAGGCCAGTCGGACCTGCGCCCCGGCCTCTCTCAGGCTGAGCGCGAGGACGCCCGTCTTCGCCTCCGTGTGGAGGGCCATCCCGATCCGCAGGCCTTTGAGCGCCTTGGACCGGCGGAGCTCCTCGCGGATGGCGGCGAGCACGGGCATGTGCTCCCGCGCCCACTCGAGGCGTTGCGCGCCGCGCTCCGCGAGTTCCGACATCGAGGCGCCGATGCCTCGGTTCTCATTTCAGCCTTGCGGTGACGTGTTCCGGTTCCGGACCGCATCCACGGCGAGGCACACGACTCCGAGGGCGATGGCTCCGTAGAACGCGGCGTCGATGGGCCAGGCCGCGTGGATGTCCGAGGGCGTGGAGACCTGCCAGTACTCGATGCCGAACACGGTCTGCTCGAGCGTGGCGGGCATGTAGACGACCTCGCCCGGCGTGATCACGGGTCGTGCGTCGCCTTCCACGTACACGGGCACGGGGTTGTTCGGGTCCCCGCTGTCGACCCAGAGGACCGTGACGGACGGCCCGAGGAACGACGAGTAGCTCACGTTGTCCACCTTCTCGTGGATTGTGATCCGGGCGCCGACCGCGTAGCCCAGGAATCCGTTGCCCTGCTCGGCCGCGCGCAGCTGGGAACCGCTCACGGAGGTGAGAGGCCAGTACGCCACGGCGAGGAGCAGGCCCACGAGGGCGAGGACGCTGCCCACGATCGCGAGTCGCTTCATGGCTGGGTACCTCCGGAGGTGTCCCTCGCGGGCATGGGTCAAGAACCTTGGTCGTTGTCCGGGGCCACGAGTGTCGCCGAATGTCCCCTGGCTCGCGCTTCGTTCCAGGGACGCCAGGAAAGGGTCGGCGGTCGACCGGATGAGGCATCCTCACGTGGTCTTCGCCGGACGGTCGGGGTGCTGCGGAGGGTTCCGGGATGCCGCGATGTCGGGCAGCACATCTTGGACGCGGAACTTCCGCAGGAGGAGCGGCCAGGGTCGTGACCAAGGTCATCACGATGAGAGCCGAGTACAGGTCGGGCCCGATGATTCTCGCCGCGAGGCCCACTGGGGCCAGGATGAGCTCCATCATCCTGCGGGGGTTCAGCCCGAAACCGAGGGTGAGCACGGTGCGCCCCGGAAGCCTCGCCACTCGTGGGGCCAAGGATTTTGTCCCACCGAAACCATGGGGTCGCCCCTCGGTCACGCCATGACGCTCACGGACAAGCTCCGAATCGGCTGCAGCGGCTGGGGCTACGACGACTGGCTCGGCACCTTCTACCCGAAGGACACGCCCAAGTCGGAGTACCTTCCGCTGTATTCGAAGGTCATCGACTGCGTCGAGGTAGATTCCTCGTTCTACCGCAACCCGGGTCCTGCCACGACGAAGGGGTGGTACAAGGCCACCCCGCCCGGGTTCCTGTTCACGATGAAGATGCCTAAGCGCATCACGCACGAGAAGAAGCTCCGCGGGGTTTCGGAGAACCTTGGCTGGTTCTACGCCTCGGCCAAGGAGCTGAAGGCGAAGTGCAGCTTCCTGGTGGCCCAGCTCCCTCCATCGATCAAGTACGGCCGCGACTGGACCGTGATGCAGGAGTTTGTGAAATCTCTCGACCCCGGGTACCGCCACGCGATCGAGTTCCGCCACGCCTCCTGGTTCCGCGAGGACGTGTACGACCTTCTGCGGGACCGCAACGTGGCCATGGTCTGGACGGAGAACCAGTACCTCCGCAGTCCATCCGCGGTGACCTCAGATTCCGTCTATCTGCGCATGGTCGGGGACCGCGAGATTACGGAGTTCCACGAAGTCCAGAAGGACAAGTCCACGGAGATGCGCGCCTGGTACAAGGAACTCGAGGACGCCGCCGACTCGGTCAAGGGGGCCATGGTCTTCTTCAACAACCACTACGCCGGGTTTGGCCCCGGGAGTGTGAACGAGTTCCGGCGACTCGCGGGGCTCATGGAGTACGAGTTCCCCGCGGCGGGCGGTGCGGGTGCGGGCCAGAAGAGCCTGGTGGACTTCGGATGAGCCTCGGCTGAGGGATTCGGTGTCCGTGCCTCCCGAGTCGAGCCGATCGTATCCCGTCGTCCTCGTCCCTTACGATCCGTCCTGGCCCGCGCGGTTCAAGGAGGAGAAGCAGGCGATCGGGACGGTCCTGGGGGACCACGCCCTGGCCATCGAGCATGTGGGGAGTACCGCGGTGCCCGGGCTTGTCTCCAAGCCCACCATCGACATCATGGTGGGCATCCGGCGGCTCCGCGACGCACCGCCGTGCATCGCGGCCATCGAGACCCTCGGGTACGTCTACCGTCCCGACATGGAGGACGTCTTCCCGGAACGGCGTTTCTTCCACAAAGGGCCACCCGGGAACCGGAGCCACCACATCCACATGGTCGAGTTCGGGAGCCCGTTCTGGATGCGGCACCTGCTCTTCCGTGACTTCCTCCGTGCCCACCCGGATCGCGCCGCCGCCTACGGGGCGCTGAAACAGGAGCTCGCGGCCCAGCACACGGCAGACCGGGACGCGTACACGGACGCCAAGGCCCCCTTCATCGAGGCCGCGGTGGCCGACGCCCGCCAGGAGTTCGCGGGACCGGGACCGTGGCGCGTGATTTTCCACGTGGACATGGACGCCTTCTACGTGAGCGTGGAGCGGCGCGAGAATGCCGACCTCGTGGGCAAGCCCGTGATCGTGGGTGCCGACCCCCAGGGCGGGAAGGGCCGCGGCGTTGTCATGGCCTGCAGCTACGAGGCCCGCGGTCTCGGCATCCGGAGCGGCATGCCCATCAGCATGGCGTGGAAGAAGCTCCCGGACGCGGTCTATCTGCCGCCGAACTACGACCTCTACGGCTCTGTCTCGGAGAGCGTGATAGGCGTGCTGCGGGAGCACGCGGACATCCTGGAGCACCTGAGCATCGACGAGGCCTTCTTGGATGTCACGTCGAAAGTGGCCGGGTTCGATGCTGCCTCTGATTACGCCCGCCAAGTGAAGGCTGCGGTCCGCGAGCGCGAGGGCCTCGCCTGCACAATCGGCGTTGCCCCGAACAAGTCCGCCGCGAAGATCGCATCCGATCTGGCGAAGCCGGACGGCCTCCTGGTGGTGCGCCCCGAGGAGGTCGCCCTGCTCCTCGCGCCGCTGCCCGTGACGCGGATCAGCGGCGTGGGCACGAAGACGGCCCAGGTCCTCGAGCACGCGGGCGTCAGGACAATCGGCCAGCTCGCGGCGTTCCCCGGTGGCGAGCTCAAGAAGCTCCTCGGGAGGAACGCCGTCTGGCTCTGGGGCATCGCCCGGGGGATCGAGCAGATGCCCGTGGAGGAGCGCCCCGATCCGAAGAGCATCAGCGTGGAGCGCACGTTCGACCGGGACGTGGCGGATTGGTCCGTGGCCCTCGGGACCCTGGACAGCATCGCCCACAACGTGTACCTGCGCGCGAAGAAGCAGGGGGCCGCCTTCCGCACGATTGGCATCAAGATCCGCTTCGAGGGCTTCCAGACCTTCCTGCGGGAGCGTACCCTCGGCAGCCACGTGCTCGACGAGAAGGTCCTCGCCGATGTGGCGCGGGATCTCGTGAAGGAGTTCGAGACCCGAGGACGCAAGGTCCGACTGCTCGGAATCCGCGTCACGGGCCTTGTGCGTCCCCAGGCGAGCCAGCCCGCGCTCGCGTCGTTCGAGGACGAGTCCGCCTGAGCTTCCCGGCTACTTGGTGATTGGCTCCTCGAGGCGGGATTCCATCCCCTCGCCCCGAAGCACGGAGCCGAGGATGGGAATGCCTTTGCGGATCGCCTCGTCGCTGGAGAAGCTGAAATTGAGCCGCATGTGGTTGACCTCGGGCCGCCCTGCGTAGAATCCGTGGCCGGGGACGTAGATCACGCCCCGGGATGCGGCCTTGGGCAGGAGGGCCTTCGTGTCGATCTCCGGGTCCACGCTGGCCCAAAGGAACATGCCCCCTTTGGGGCGCGTCCAAGACGTCCCTTCGGGCCAGGAGGCCTCCAGGGACTCCAGCATGATGTCCCGCTTGTGGCGGTACAGCTTGCGGATCTTGGGGATGTGCTTCTTCAGCATCCCGAGGCTCAGGTACCGCTCCGCGACCCGCTGGCCGAAGCCGTTCGTGAAGAGGTCCACGCCCTGCTTGGCGAGGGACATCTTGTTGATCAGGTCCGCGGGACCGTGGGCGAAGCCCACCCGGAAGGCGGGCGCGAGGACCTTGCTGAAGCTCCCCAGGTAGATGACCCAGCCCTCCTTGTCCAAGGAGGCGATGGGCGGGACAGGGTCCCCCTCGAAACGCAGGTCGTAGTACGGATCATCCTCGATGATGGGGATCTCGTACTCCGCGGACAGATCCACGAGGGCCCGCCGGCGGCGGAGGGACATGCACACGCCCGTGGGGTTGTGAAACGTCGGCACCACGTAGAGGAACTTGGGCCTGAGGTGGTCCATGGCCAGCGCCCGGAGGTCCTCCTCGAGGACATCCGTGAGGATGCCCTCCTCGTCCGTGGGGACGCCGTGGTACTCGGGCTGGTACACGCTGATCGCGGTGAAGACGCCCAGGTACGTGGGCTGGGTGACCATGGCGATATCGCCCGGGTCCAGGAACACGCGGCCGAAGAGCTCGAGCGCCTGCTGCGCGCCGTGGGTCACGATGATCCGATCGGCCGCCGCGGGGATTCCGCGGCTCGCCATCATGGTCGCCAGGGCCTTCCGCAGGAGCGGGTCCCCGTTCGTGGGCCCGTACTGCAGGGAGGGCGTGTTGTCCTCGTGCAGGAGCTCTTCGAAGACCAGCTTGAGGTCCTCCACCGGGAACGCCTCGGGGTTGGGCAGCCCGCCGCCGAAGCTGATCACGGTCGGGTCCTGGGAGTACTTCAGGAGCTCCCGGACGTCGGACGCCTTCAGCAGCTTGGTGCGCTCCGAGAACAAGGGTTCGAGGTTCGGCGCCATGGCGATCGGCCCTTCATACGCGGCACCTTGCCTCTCAAGCAATCGCATATGCTGTAACGTTGAGACACCGTAACACGAGGGCCTCTTACGCCGGGCGATTTCGGTAGTCCGAGGCCTTGTGCACCCTCCCGGTGACCCTGCGGGATTCGTCCGAGGCGAGGTGCACGAAGACCTCCGCGACTTGTTTCGGCTCTTTCCCGGCGAAACCGGACATCTTCGTGGCCACAAGGCCCGGGTCGACTACGTTGACGCGCTGCGGCAATTCCGCAGCGAGTTGCATCGACAGGCCCTCGAGGGCCCACTTGCTCAAGGAATACGGGAAGTAGCCCGATGCGGGTCCGCGAGCGAGGCCCGAGGTCACGTTGATGATCGATCCGTCCTGCACCATGTGCGGCGCGAGGTGCTTCACGAGGAGCCAAGGGGCGCGGACGTTCACGGCCATCGTGCGGTCGTAGTCTGCAATCGTGGCGCGGACCGCGCGGCCGAGTCCCTCGTAGATGCCTGCGTTGTTCACGAGCACGTGAATCGTCTGGAACGCCTCGACACAGGCTCGAGCGGCCTCCGCGATCCGGTCCGCGTCGGTCAAGTCGCATGGAACGACGACGGGTTGTTCGCCTCGGTCCCGGATGGCGGCCGCGGTGTCCTCGAGCTCCTTCTTCGTGCGCGCGAGGAGGGCCACCCGCGCGCCCTCCGCGGAGAAGCGCTCCGCGACGGCTCGGCCGATGCCCCGTCCTGCGCCCGTAATGACGGCGGACTTCCCCTCGAGTCTCATCCGTTCGCCCTCCGGACGCGCGGCAAGAACCGCCCCGTGCGCGCCATGTAGGCTTCGTAGGCGGGTCCGAACCCCTGCGGGGAACGCAGGAGTTCCTCCTCGAGGCCCGCGCGATACCGTGCAAGGAGGGCGAGCAGGAGGGCGAGTGCCCAGAGGGGCGGGCTCAGGAACACGAGGCCCAGCCCGACGACCAGAGTGACGATGGCTGTGTACGTGGGATGGCGGATCCTTGCGTACGGGCCCTCCTGGACGAGGCGATGGCCTTCCACGATACGGATGGAGACGGTCATGAACCGCCCGAGTGTGCGGAAGGACCACACGGCGAGGCCACCCGCCAAGAACCACAGGAGGACTCCGAGGGCTTGGACGGTTGCGGAGTCGGCGAAATCTCCCACGGAGGGCCAGGCGTAGAACCAGGCAGGCATCAGGGCGACACCGAGAGTCCAGAGCTGGGCCACGCCGATGGTCCCGAGCCAGAGGACCTCCGTGCCGCGGGCCGGATGCCGCGCTGCCACAATCCTGCCTCGAGGGCCCAGCGCGGAGCGGCCGAGTACTGCGGCGCCCGCAATGGGCGCGAGGAAGAGCAGGCCGCCCACGATCTGGACCGTCCGGTCGTCCAGCATGGGCTCGTCGAAGCGGCGGAGCCTTATGGGCCTGCGCATCAGTTGAGCGGAGTGGCCCCACGGGTCTCGTGGACGACCTTGAGCCCCATGCGGCCCATGAGTCGCAGGCTCTCCGCCGGGTCGAGGCATTCCGCGGAGATCACGCCTTTCAGCGGGATCTGCCCACGGAGGAACTGCGTGGCGAAGACCGCGGCGCCCGTGCCGACGAGGTACGCGGTCGCCGTGGCTCCGTACCGTCGCGACGCATCCTCATGCCGCATTCCCGTGTACATCCGGTGGGTCACCCGCCGCCCGTCCTTTAGGCCGTCCACTTCGACCACGATCATCGCGGTGCCGCGCACTCGGCCCACCAAGTCCGTGGGCCGCGGGAGGACGTCCGTGAGCAGCTTGCGCGGCGCCACGCGCCTCCCTTCCACGGTCACGGGCTCTTCGCTCAGGAGTCCGAGCCGGTGGATCGTGTGCAGCACCTCGAACAGGGCGTCGTCAATGGCTAGCTTCAGGTCCACGTACCGCAGGCCCTTACCGATGAACTTGCTCAGGGTCTCTGGCTCCTCATGGTCCATGAGGTACACGGGCTGCGGGCCCACGGGTTCCGGGAAGGGGTAGATTTCCTTGCCGCTCCAGGGTGGGGGTCGCACGAGCTGCCCGTCCTCGAAGTAGAGTCCCGGGCTGAAGACCTCGACGAGGAACGTCTCCGGTGACCAGACCGCGGGGAGCGGCGTGTCCGGGGACGAGGCCGTGTCCCCGTCCCGGATGCGGATCGCGTTGACGGAATCGAGCGCGTCCACCCCGACCCGGGCGAGGACGTTCCCGATCCCGGGGTCCTCGCCGCCACCGAGGAGGGCGGTCAGCCCTGCTTTCTGGAACCGCGCGTCGTAGGGGAACTGCCTCCACGGCTCCGACGAGAGGTCCATGTAGTCCGCGCCCGCATCGAGACATGCGTCCATGAGAGGCAGATCCAAGCTCACGTGGGCCGCGTTGATCGCCAGGTCGGCCCCCTGCAGGATCTTGGCCAGGGTTCCCACCTCGACGTCCCGCAGCGGCAAGGCCCGCGCCTTCAGGCTCCGGAGCTTGGCTGCAAGCCCCCTCGCCCGCGCAGGGACGAGGTCCGCGATCACCAGGTCGTCCAGCTCCTTCAGGTGCACCAAATGGCGGGCGGCCACGGAGCCCGTCCCCCCCGCGCCAAACAACACGAGACGGATGCTGTCACTCCTCGTGCGGCGGGACCGCGGGTCCCCCATCTAAAGACTTCGGGCCTCCCTGGGTGGCCTCCGCCTCCCACTCCCTGCGGAGCTTCGCATACATGACGAGGTCATCGAACCGCCCCAGTTGCTGGGACGCCTCTCGCAGAACGGCCTCCTGGACGAAGCCCAGACGTTCCGGGATCGCGCGGCTCTTCCGGTTCCCCGCAGCGACCCGGATCTCCACGCGATGGAGGCCCAAGGAGCCGAAGGCGTAGTCCACCATTCTGCGGCAGGCGCGGGTCATGATCCCGCGTCCCTGGAAGGTCTCGCCCAGCCAGTATCCGATCTCCGCGTGCTGGTTCAAGGGGTCCAGGTAGACGTGGCCGATGACGCCCGCGAGCTCGCCCCGATACTCGATGCCCGCGTGGAACCCCTCGCCGCGGCGCATCTGCTCCCCGGCCCGCTGGATGAACCCTTCCGTGTCCGCGACGCTCCGCGTCTCGTCGACCCAGGGAAGCCATTGCCGCAGGTACTCGCGGCTCCGGTCCATCAGGGCGAAGATCCTCGGGGCGCCCACCTCGGCGACGAGGCGGAGATCGATTTCATCGTCCACGCGCAGGGTCGCGGGGTACCGTACGGTCAGACGGACGGACTTCTCCGTGGCCATGATTCCGGGGCCGATGGCGGGAGTCGGGACATCTACTTTGCGGCGCCGTCAGCGCCTGGCCGCCTTGGCCTTCTTCGGCGGCGGCGCTTTGACGCCGACGTTGCGCGCGAGCTTGCGCAGCTCCCCCTCGTCCATCCACTCGACCCGCAGGTATTCGAACAGCTCGCGGTCCGTCATCCCGAGCCGTCGTCCCTCCTGCAGGCAGTGCTTGTACGCCTCGATCTCCGTCGGCGTGTCCGCGTATCCGACGCCGTCGGGGAAGAGCTGCTTCCCTTCTCCGAACTGCCGCACGTGGACGAGTTCGTGGACCACGTCGAGGTAGATGTCCCGCGGCTTCCCCGTCTTCAGGTAGTGGGTCGAGACGATCAGGTGGCCGTCCGCGTCACTCACGCCCATGTAGCCCCAGGGCACAGAGAAGTACTCGACCCGCAGATCCGCCAGGATGCCGCGGGTCCGCGGTCCGAAGATGGCCTGGACCGCGGGCACCTTCTCGAATCCCTTGAACCGATCCGTGAACCGCTCGTAGTGGATGGGGACCTTACGCGGGATCCGGACCGGTGGCAGCGGCACCTTGGACGGCATGGTTCGACCCCTTATCGCGGACGACCCGAAGCGCTCGCTCCACATGGGGTTTGGGGTTGATGGACTTGAACGCGTCCACGATCGTGCCGTCCGGCCCGATGACGTAGGTCACCCGCTTAGCCATGCCTAGCAATCCGAGGGCGTTGTACGCGCGGCAGATCTCCTTTGCGGGGTCCGCGATGAGCGGGAAGTTCAACCCGTGCTTCGTCCGGAACTCCCGGTGGGACGCCTCGTCCTGTACGCTGACCCCGAGGACGGCGGCTCCCAGCTTCTGGAACTCGCCCTGCTCGTCCCGGAACGCGCAAGCCTCCATCGTGCATCCCGTGGTCATGTCCGCCGGGTAGAAGTACAGCACCACGGGACGGCCGGCGAAGTCCGATAGCCGGACAGGCTTGCCGTCTTGGTCCACGCCGCTGAAGTCAGGGGCCTTCGTACCCGGGGCAAGGATGTCCGGCATGGTCTCCCCGAAAATGGAGTCGCGCGTGATTCTTGAACCCTTGCCAAAATTCGGCTTCCCGAAGAGCCGTTATCGAATAGGCCACCAGCGCGGATAAATTTGTCTAATAGCCATCGAATGGACAATTCCACAGTGAAAACGTTTAATACATACCTCGTTATTTGTCTTGTCCCTATGACCGAAGAAACGCCCGGAAGCACCCTAGACCAGCTCCGGTCATCGTACCGGCTTGTGCGGGAACCGAAGATGCAGCGTGTCCTGCGCCTCCAGGCCGCCCTGGGTGGCGTGATCCGGGAATACCTCAATGGCCAGGGCTTCGTCGAATTGCTGCCCCCGATCATCGGCCCCGCCTCGGACCCGGGCATCCGTGGAGCCAAGCAAGCCATCATCGACTTCTACGGAAAGCCGTACACGGTCATGTCGAGCGCCATCCTCTACAAGCAGATGATGGCCGCAGCCCTCGGCCGAGTCTACTTCTTCTCGCCCAACGTGCGCCTCGAGCCGCTGGAGACCGCGACCACCCGCCGCCATCTCGTGGAATTCGTCCAGGTGGACATCGAGGAGGCCGGCGCCGGCTACTTCGATGCGATGCGCCGAGCCGAGGAGCTCGTCAGCTTCGTCCACGATCGGATAAAGGAGCGGTTCTCTGGGGAGCTGTCCGCTCTGGGCCGCTCCCTGAACGGCGCCCGCGCCCCCTTCCGGCGGCTCCGATATGAGGAGGCGTTGAAGATCCTGGCCGACCACGGTCGGGCGATCCCCTACGGTATCGAACTCCCCTGGGAGCACGAGGAGTACCTGTCCTCCCTGTTCCAGGAGCCCTTCTTCGTGTACGACTATCCGCGACAGTCCCGGGGCTTCTACGACCGCGAGGACCCCGACCGCCCGGGGATCCTCCGGGATTTCGATCTCCTCTATCCGGAAGGGTTCGGCGAGGCGATCAGCGGTGCGGAACGGCAGTACGAGTACGACCAAGTGGTCCATCGGCTGCGGGAGACGGGCGAGGATCCCGCGAAGTACGGATGGTATCTGGATATGCTCCGGGAGGGCATCCCCCAGTCCGCGGGGTTCGGGATCGGCATCGAGCGGCTCACGCGGTACATCTGCGGGCTCAAGGCGGTCTGGGAGGCTCGTCCGTATCCCAAGGTCGCCGGGGTCTACTCCCCTTAGGCACGCCTAAATCCGCCCGTGGCTCCTCACGGTTCAAGTAGAAGGGACGATTCGGGCTAGCGTGGCCAAGTTCGTCCGATACGGGCCCGCGCCGCGGTATGGGATGCCCGAGGCGGGCTTCTGTGCCTCCTCCTTCGTCTTAGTGCGCCAAGGCCGCAAGGTCCTCGCGGGAATCCCCCAGGACCACCGCAAATGGCGGGAGCAGTGGCAGCCGAACATCAGCACGTACCGCCCGCAGGACCAGGAGGCCGAGTTCCGTTCCTGGCGGCTTCCCGCGGCCTTCCTCTTCGAGGGGGAGCATCCGGACAACACGGCCCGCCGGGTCCTCAAGGACCAGTTGCAGATTACCCCGAGGAAACTGGACCGGCCCGACATCTACTCCTTCTACGATCCGAGCAGCTGGTATCCGGGCCGCCGCCACTACGACCTCTGCTTCGTGTATGAGGTGCACAACTCGGCTCCCCGCGAGATTCCGCCTTGGTGGGAGCGCCTGGAGTTTGTGGACATGGGTTTCCTCCGCAAGCAGGAGCTGGGGAGCGCCATGAGCGACCTGGTCCGCGAGTTCACCCGCTGAGCAGACTGGCTCAGGGGAGCCAGTTCGTCATCCGGAGGACAACGGGGCGCCTCGCCTGGATGAACGCGTACGCCTCGTCGATGGTCATTCCCCTGTACTTGTGAAGGTACCAGGCCACCGCGAGCGGGCTCCGCTTGGTGCCCGCCCCGCAGTGCACGAACACGCGGTCGCCCCGCGTGAGCAACGCGTCGATCGCCGCCGCGGCCTCGTCCAGCTTCGCGGGATCCGCTCTCCCATCGCGGTAGAACGGGATCCACGTCGCGTCGGGGCGCGACTTCAGCGGGATATCCTCGCGCACGTAGACCACGGAGCCCCGGAACTCGGCCAGGTCCTTCCCGTCTCCCAAGAACAGATTCGGCTGGATCTCGTCCGCTGTCATGGGATTCCCTCGGACCTCGATACGACGCCGTGCGGCGGCTTCTACCTTCTCCCTTGTGTCAGCACCTTAGGCCGGAACGCGCGCCATGTGGGACCAGTCCTCTAGGAGCACGCGGGCCGCGTTACGGCCTGGGGTTCCCGTGACGCCGCCTCCGGGATGCGCCCCCGACCCGCCGAGGTACAACCCGGCGATCGGCGTTCGGTACTGGCTCCACCCCGGGGCCGGGCGGAGTACGAGCTGCTGATTCAGGGTCATCTCGCCGTGGTAGATGTGGCCGTCCGTGAGACCAAACCGTCGCTCCAGGTCAACTGGAGTCAGGACCTCGCGGCCGAGGATCCGGCGCTGGAGACCCGGAAGATGCGCGTCGAGCAACTCGACTACGGCATCGCCGAACTTCTCCCGCTCGCCGTCCCAGTCCCCCGACTTCCGGTGGTAGGGCGCGTACTGGGCGAGGACGGAGAGGACATGCTTCCCCGCGGGCGCGAGGTCCGGGTCCACGAGGGACGGGATGACGATGTCCAGGAAGGGCTCGCGGGAAGGCGCGCCGTACTTGGCCTCGTCGTACGCGTGCTCGATGTACTCCAGCGACGGCGCGAATCGCATGTGGGGCGCCACGACGCCGTCATTCCCCGGGACGTCCGGAAGGCCATCGAGGGCCAGGTTCACCTTGGCGACAACGCCTTCCGTCTGGAAGTTCCGGATCCGATGGAGGAATTCCCGCGGCAGCTCCGCGGGGTCGACGAGTTGCAGGAAGGTCCGCTTCGGATCCGCGTTGGAGAGGACCGCGCCCGCCACGATAATGTCGCCCGAGCTCAGCTGTACGCCGGTGGCGCGGCCGTCCTTCGTCAGGACGTGCCGCACCTCGGCGTCCGTGCGGATCGTGACTCCGGCCTCCTGGGCCGCCGCGGCAAGGAGCCGCGTGAGGTTCCCCATGCCGCCGCGGACGAGACCCCAGCCGCCTCCGTACACCGCGGCGGCGTAGTGGTGGAGGAGGCCGAAGGCGGTCCCCGGAGAGTAGGGTCCGCGGAACGTGCCGACGAGCGCGTCGACGGCCAACGTGGCCTTGAGGAGTTCCGTCTCGAACCACTCATCGAGGACGGCGCGCAGGCTCATGGGGATCATGCGGATGGCTTGGTACATCGCCTCTCGCCCCAACCGACGCAGTCGCAGGCCACGTCGGAGCAGGAGCAGCTGGTCGTCCCACCGCCACTCGGACACTTCGGGTGGTGGCGCCGCGAGCAGCGGGTCCGCGATACCTGCGACCGAGATCATGAGGGACCGGAAGGCCCCGTAGGCCGCCGCATCCCGCGGCGAGGAGGTGGCGATGTCCTGGGCCGCTCGTGCGGGGTCCCTCCAGAGACGCAGGGGTCGGCCGCCGTCCCCGAGAGAGGCCACCTCGGGGTCAAGAGGCAGCAGCTGGAGGCCTCGCGGGACGAGCCCCAACTCATGGACGACCTCGGGTCGGAGCAGGCCGCAGAGGCTGGCTCCGGGGAATCCTCGGAATCCCGGATGGAACTCCTCGCTCACCGTCGCGCCTCCGACGATGGAGCGTCGCTCGAGGACCAGGACGCGCCGGCCTGCCCGGGCCAGGTAGGTCGCCGCGACGAGGCCGTTATGCCCTGCGCCGACGACGATGACGTCGTACGCGCCCTGCACGCTCATAGCCTCCGGAGAGCTCCGTCGTTGAGGATCTCCCTCGCCGCGTTGTATCCGGGCGCTCCCATCACGCCGCCGCCAGGGTGGGCCCCCGAGCCGCAGAGGTACAGGCCGCCGATTGGCGTGCGATACTGGGCCCATCCGGGCACGGGCCTCAGGAAGAACAGCTGGTTCGGCGTCAGCTCGCCGTGGAAGATGTTCCCGCCCGTCAGGCCGATCATCCGTTCCAGGTCGAGGGGCGTCAGGACCTGGCGGCCCACGATCGCCTTGGGGAGGTTCGGCGCGAACTCCGCCAGGGTGTCCACCACGGTGTCCCCGAGCGCCTCCCGCTTCTCGTCCCAGGTGCCGTTCCTCAGGTGGTAGGGAGCATACTGGACGAAGATGGACATGATGTGCTTGCCCGGCGGCGCGAGCCCCGGATCGATGGCGGAGGGGACCATGACATCCATGTACGGATGCCGCGAGAAGTCCCCGTACTTCGCGTCGTCGTAGGCCCGCTCGATGTACTCCACGCTGGGACTGATCGAGACGGCCCCTTGGAGGTGCGCTCCCTCCTCGGGCATGCACGTGAACTTCGGCGGCTCCTTCAGCGCGAGGTTCACCTTGGCGCTCGAACCCTCGATGTTGTACGCCTCGATGCCCCGCACGAAGTCCATTGGCAGCTGGTTCCGCTCGAGCATTCCGAGGAACGTCCGCTTGGGATCCGCCCCGGAGGCGATGACTCGGGCGAAGATCCGCTCGCCCGTCGCGAGCTCGACGCCAATCGCGCGTCCGTCCTGGACGAGAATCTGCCGCACCTCCGCGTTCACGCGGATATCCACGCCATACGAGCGCGCGGCGGAGGCGATCGACTCGCTGACCATCCCCATGCCGCCCTTGACGAACCCCCACGCGCGGAACGCGCCGTCCACCTCGCCCATGTAGTGGTGGATCAGGACGTAGGCGGTCCCGGGGGACCGCGGCCCGAGGAACGTGCCGATGATCCCGCTGGCGCACATGGTCCCCTTGAGCGCGTCCGTCTCAAACCACTCGTCGAGGTAGTCCGCACTGGACATGGTCATGAGGCGTGCGAACGTGTACAAGGTCTCCTCGTCCGCCCCCTTGAACTGGGCACGCATCGCGAACATCCGCCGCAGGTTCGTGGGGCTCATGGAGGCGAGGTCCGGCGGCGTCATCGCGAGTTGGGGTTTCACGAACCTCGCGATCTTCACCATGAGCTTCCCGAATTCGGGGTACGCCTCCGCGTCCTGCTTGGAGAACTTGGAGATCTCGCGGCGGTTCTCCTCGGGATCCGCTCCCCGGAACAGATAGCGGCCATCCTCCAGGGGCGTCAGCGTCGACTCAACGGGGATGATTTGGTATCCGTGCGCGGGGAGGCTCAGATCGCGGATGATCTCGGGACGCAGGAGGCTGCAGACGTAGGAGCAGACCGTGAAGCGGAACCCGGGGATGACCTCCTCCGTGACCGCGGCTCCGCCGACCAAGTGTCGGCGCTCCAACACGAGGACCCGCTTGCCCGCGCGGCCCAGGTAGGCGGCGGTCACGAGACCGTTGTGGCCTCCGCCGATGACGATGGCGTCGTACACCTGGCCCGCCACGACTCCTCCTCCCGCCCTAAGCCCTCGAGAGGATCGGAATGAACGGGCTCCATTTAACGATTCGTTTCCGACGCGTTCGAATCTCGCCGCGCCTAAAACTTTAACCTGGCTCGAGGCTTCCCGAGTCCCGGGACACGGGAGGAGAGGCGTGCCGAGGGGGACACCGTTCCACGCGAGGACGTCGGCACTGTGCGAGAGCTACAGCTGGCGGAACTGGTCCGGCTACGTGTGTGCGAGCTCCTACCAGCTGGTCCCCGAGATGGAGTACCACGCGATCCGCGGTGCCGCGGGGCTCCTGGACGTCTCGCCGCTCTTCAAGTACCACATCGCGGGAAAGGATGCCTTCCGTCTCGTGAACCAGGTCATCACGCGGGACGCGTCCAAGTGCCGGCCCGGGCAGATCCTGTATACGCCCTGGTGCGATGACGCGGGCCACACCGTCGACGACGGGACCGTCTGGAACCGGGGTGGTGGCGCGTGGGACATGACCTCCGCGGAATCCAACCTCGGCTGGCTCGAGGAGAATGCGTACGGCATGGACGTCCAGGTGACCGACGACTCCGAGCGCATCGCGGCCCTCGCGCTCCAAGGCCCCACGTCCAGGGCCATCCTCTCGACCATGGCCGACGGCGCCGTGGCGAAGCTGAAGTACTACCGATTTGCGCAGACCAAGCTGGATGGCATCCCGGTGACCGTTTCCCGGACGGGATACACTGGGGACCTGGGCTACGAGATCTGGGCGCCCGCGGACAACGCGCTTGCGCTCTGGGACACCCTGATGGCCCACGGCAAGGGCTACGGCATCACGCCCGTGGGCCTCGTCGCGTTGGACATGGCGCGCATCGAGGCGGGATTCCTCCTCGCAGAGGTCGACTACACGCCCGCGCGGAGGGCGCTCGTGGACAGCCAGCGCTACTCGCCCTTCGAGCTGGGCCTCGACTGGGCCGTGGACCTGGGAAAGGAATCCTTTACGGGGCGGAAGGCCCTCCTCGAGGAACAGCGTCGCGGCGTGCGCCGGCGGATCGTCGGGTTGGAGGTGGACTGGAGCGTGGTCGAGGGCTTCCACCACGAGCTCGGCCTGCCGCCGGAACCGCCCCGGGTTCCCTGGCGGTCCAAGGTGCCCGTCTACAGCGCGCTCCGGCAGATCGGCCACGCCACGAGCGGCGTTTGGTCACCCCTCCTGAAGAAGTACTTGGTGATTGCCACCCTGGACGCGGCGTACGCGAAGCTCGGGACGATCGTGGAGATGGAGGTCACCGTCGAGGATGAGCGGAGGCGCGCCCCCGCGACTGTGGTGAAGAAGCCGTTCTTCGACCCGCCGCGGAAGCGGGCATGAACCTTCGCCCCCCTCCAGGGAAATGCCTTTAACGGACGCGCGGCTCCCGAGGACGACACCATGGCCTCCTACGATGCGATCGTGGTCGGTGCGGGTCACAACGGCCTCGTCGCCGGAGCCTATCTCGCTAAGGCGGGTCTGAGGACACTGATCCTCGAGCGGCGGGGCATAGTCGGCGGCGCCTGCGTGACCGAGGAGATCCATCCCGGCTTCCGCGTCTCCAGCCTCTCCTACACGTGCGGACTCTTCCGCCCGGAAATCAAGGAGGAGCTCCAGCTCGCGAAGTTCGGTCTGGAGGAACACGTCCACGATCCGGCCCTCTTCCTCCCGTTCCCCGACCGACGGTACATCCTGTGGCGGCCCGATGCCGCCTGGAACGTCCGGGAGGTCGCGAAGTTCTCCGAGGCGGACGCCAAGGTTCTCCCCAAGTACGACGCCTTCTGGGAGGAGTTCGCGGAGATGGTCGAGCCGACCATGCTCGCGCCGCCCGTCAGCCTCGCGGACCTCGCGCAGTTCGTGACGACCCCGGAGGCGGAGGACTTCATCCGCAAGACGCTCCTCATGTCCGTCCAAGATGTCCTCGACGACTTCTTCGAGTCCGAGGAGGTCAAGGTCTCCTTGGGCACCAGCGCGGTCTCCGGTACCCTCGCGGGCCCACGCACTCCTGGCACGGCATTCGTCCTGGGCCACCACAGCATCGGCACGATCAACGGACAGAAGGGCGTGTGGGGCTGGGCCAAGGGCGGCATGGGAGGGATCACGCGGGCGCTCGCGGATGCGGCACGGCACTTCGGCGCGGAAGTCCGCACGCGCGCGGGCGTGGCCCGTGTGGAGATTCATGTTGGGAAGGCGACGGGGGTCGAGCTCGAGGACGGTACGAAGCTCGAATCCAAGGTCGTCCTCAGCAACCTGGACCCCAAGCGCACCTTCCTCGGGATTGTCGGGAGAGACCGACTGCCGCACGACTTCGTCCACGCGATCGACCGGTATCGCATGGAAGCCTCCTCGTTCAAGCTCAACCTGGCTCTGAAGGATCTTCCGGACTTCAATGCCATCCCGGGCACGAACCTCCAGCTGCATCACAAGGGGATCATCGACATCGCCCCGGACCTGGACTACCTCGAACGCGCGGTCGAGGACGCGACCCACGGACGCTGGTCCAGGGAACCTTACATCGAGTTCACGCTGCAGTCCACGGTGGACCCGACCCTCGCGCCGAAGGGCATGCACGTGCTGACCGCGTCCTGCAAGTTCGCACCGTTCGAACTCGCGGGTGGCACCTGGGACACAGAAGGCGAGAAGTTCGCGGACGCCATCCTGGATTGCCTCGAGGCCTACGCGCCGAACATCCGCAAGATTCTCCTGTCGAAGACCTGGATCACGCCGCTGGACATGGAGCGGGAGTACGGCCTGACGCGCGGCGACGTCTTCCACGGGGCCATCTTCCCCTATCAGATGTTCTCCTTCCGGCCCGTCCCGGGATGGGCGCGATATCGCACGCCCGTCGAGCGGCTCTACCTCTGCGGCGCGGGCGCGCACCCCGGCGGCGGCGTCCTGGGAGCCCCGGGTCACAACGCGGCCATGGCGGTCCTCGAGGATTGGTCCACGATCAAGCACAGCTGAGGGTCACGCCTCGCGTACCTGCGCGTCGTAGGCGTTCGCGAAGCCCGCGTCGCCGCCCTCGACGAAGTTCTTCAAGCACACGAGAAGGTCGGACCATCCGCCCCGGTGGTGGAGAATCTCCGCGGATTCGTCCCCACGGTAGCCGGTGCTTGTCAAGTACACAGCGGTTCCGCTCGCTTTGGCCTCCAAGTCCAAGCGGACCCGCAGGTCTCCCCGGGGTCGGGGCCATCGAAGCACGAGCCGCCGGTCGGGCTCGATATCGAGGATTCTATCGGGTCCGTCCTCCCAACCCAGGGAGAACGCGCCGCCAACTCGGGGGTCAATCCGGGCCTTGCCCGCGGGCATGCCTCCGGTGGACCAGTGATCCAACTCGCCGGCATCCGTGAGGGCCTTGAAGACGCGGTTCGGTGTGGTCTCGACTAGACTCGAGAGGCGCAGCTCGGTGGAGGCCACAGGCGTGTGGTCCGGCCGCACGCTGTCGCTTCGGCCCTCCGAAATGGACTTGAGGTTCCCGAGGCACATCCGCCATGCATCCTGGAGCGTCCCGCAGGTGCTGTCCTTCACGGGGACGCCCGTGTGGCGGGCCCGGAGCAGGGTGGCGTCCCCGGTATCCTCCAGTTCGTACGATACCCGGGTGGCGGCGCCTCGGATGGGCCACGTGAACGCGAACCGCTTCAGGGTCTCCCCTTCGTCGATCGTGGTCTCCCACCCTCGGCCCTCCGGGAGCACGAGGCACGTCTCCCCGCCGAACTGGAACCTGCCGCCCACCTTGGGGTCGATGCGGCACCAGCCGCAGAACCAGCGGGCGAGGTGCTCGATCCGCAGGAGCTTCTCGAAGACCGTCGCTCGCGGGGCGGCAATCCGCAGGAGGAACTCGTACTCGTAGACCATGGCCGCTACGCCGCAGACGCTGGCGGCGTTTCAACTTGCCCCTGGTATTTACCTCCGAACAGGAACCTATTTCGTGAATCTCCGCGTCCTATCCGGGAAGACCCAAGCCTTCGGCAGGCAGGAACGGGAGACCATGGGATACCGGTACGCGGTCATCGGGTCGGGCCGCCAGGGGACGGCCGCGGCCTACGACTTCGCGAAGTTCGGCGACGCGGACGACATTGTGATGGGCGACATGGACCTGACCCGCGCCAGGCGTGCGGCCACACGTGTGAACAAGCTCAGCGGACGGACCGTGGCGCGCCCCGTCCAAGCGGACGTCACGAAGCCCGCGACGGTCTCCAAGGCGATCCAGGGGGCTGACGTCCTCCTGAGCGGCGTCCCCTACTTCTTCAATGTGGGTCTCGCCAAGTTGGCCGTGAAGGGCAAGGTCTCGATGGTCGACTTCGGCGGGAACACGGACATCGTCCGGAAGGAACTTGCCCTCGACGCGGTGGCGCGGAAGGCCGGCGCGGGTCTCATCCCGGACTGCGGCATGGGCCCGGGACTCAACATCACCCTGGGCGTCTACGCCATGGAGCTGCTCGACGCCCCCGAGCATGTGTACATCTATGACGGCGGGTTGCCCCAGCGACCCCGACCGCCGTGGAACTATGAGCTTACGTTCAACGTCGAGGGCCTCACGAACGAATACTCGGGGGACGCCACGTTCCTCCGCGAAGGCAGGATCGCCCGCGTGCCGCTCTTCTCCGAGCTCGAGGTCGTGGATTTCCCGCCCCTGGGCCGGCTCGAGGCCGTCGTGACCCCCGGCGGTCTGTCCACGG
>CAZJIP010000016.1:0-23584 GCA_964546105.1 uncultured Methanomassiliicoccales archaeon | reverse complement strand
ACGGGGCTCGGCGCGGGGGGCCACCTGTCAAGCGAGGCGTTCGTCTGGTCAATCACGGGCGGGGTCAAGGGCGGTCAGGCGACTAAGAACGTGAAGTTCGGCTGCGGCGCCATCGGGGTCTACGGGAACCGCATCGGTTTCGTCGGCGCCGCCATGACGTACATCATCCTCGAGGAGCTCGAGAAGCGATCGCTCGACGCTGAAGCGGTCGTAGGCGTCGCGATCAACGGCATCCCCCTGGCCACGGTGATCAGCGAGGAACTCGGCAAGGAGCTCGTGATCTACCGCCCGAGCCAGGAACGCCACGGCAAGGGCGGCGCGTTCTCCTCGAACTACGCGAGCGTCGAGGGCAAGAAGGTCGTCCTCGTGGACGACGTCGTGTCGACCGGAGAGACGCTCAAGGCGACCCTGGCGGACGTCCACGCCGCGGGCGGGACTCCCGTCCTCGCGGTGGTCCTCGTCAACAAGACAGGCCACGACGACCTCGACGGGACGCCGTTGCGCGCGCTGATTCGGGCGCGGGCCATCGCCTGAACGCGGGCCCGCGGCACCGGCGGCAAACCTTTATGCGCGGGGATTCCTCCCTCCGCTCAGGGGGGTCTCCCTGACCCACTGGTACGACGAGCTCTTCCTCGACGCCAAAGCATACGTCGGGGAGAAGAAGGACCTCGTGGTCAACGGCGGTCTGAGCGTTAGCGGCCTGCAGCATGTGGGACGGCTGCGCGGCGAGATCACCCTGTCCCAGCTCCTCGTCCGCAGCTTGCGCGATGAGGGCCGCAAGGCGACCCAGAGCTTGGTCCTTTACACGCAGGACGAGTGGAAATCCAAGGAGGGCCAGCTCTCCCAGTTCCCCGGCGACGAGGGCAAGAAGTATGTCGGCCGCCGCCTCATCGACGTGCCCGACCCCAAGGGCTGCCACAAGAACTGGGTCGAGCACTATTGGGTGGATTTCGGCGGCGTCCTCGATCGCTTCACGCCGGACATCCGCATCGTCACGACCACGGAGGCCTACAAGAACCCGGAGATGCAGGCCGTGGTCCGGGACCTCGTCGGCCGGCCGGAGGAGGTCCGCGCTTTGGTGAACAAGTATCGCGAGCGGCACCCCTATCCCGAGGGCTGGCTGCCCTTCGAGGCGTTCTGCGAGAACTGCGGCAGGATCGGCGCGAAGACGGTCGCGCTCAGCGGCATAACCGCGGAGTACGAGTGCCCGAAGTGTGGCGCCAAGGGCAAGTCCTCCATCGAGAAGGGCAAGCTCAACTGGCGGCTCGAGTGGGCCGCGCTCTGGAAGGTCTACAAGGTGGACATCGAGCCCTTCGGCAAGGACCACGCGACCCCCGGCGGATCGCGCGACTCGTGCAAGGAGGTCTGCGAGACCCTGCTGAAGACTCGCGCCCCCATGGGCATCCCGTACGAATGGGTGGGCCAGGCGGACCATGGGAAGGACTTGGGCGACATGGGGTCCTCCGACTTCATCGGCTTCAGCCCGCGGCAGTGGCTCGAGATCGGCGATCCGGAGATCCTGCGGTACGTCTACTGCTTCAATCCGATCCAGCGGCGCGTCCTCCTCGACCTGTCCCGCGTGGACGCCATGCACGACACCTACGATCGCGCGGAGCAACTGTACTTCACGGAGGAACGCGAGGGGGACGAGGAGGATCAAGCTCGCTCCTATGAGCTCGCTGCACTCGGCCCGATTCCCGAGGAAGAACCGTTCCAGTTGTCCTACCGCCACGCGTCCTTTTTGGCCCAGATCAGTCCCGGGGAGGATCGCCTGGAGTGGTGTCTGCGGCGGATGCGGGATACGGGCCTCCTGGGCCAAGACCTCACGGACTGGGAGCGGTTGCGGGTCGCGCGCCGCCTCGAGCAGTCGCGAATCTGGGTCGAAAAGTACGTGCCCGAGAACAGGGTGGTGCTGCTGGAGGCCCTGACACCCGACGTCGAACAGGCGCTGGACGACCGCGACCGTGCCGCGCTCCGCGCATACCTCGATCGCGCCGCGAGGGCGGATTGGACCGAGGAGTCGATCAAGGAGTCCATGGTCTCCCTGACCAAGGTAGGCAAGCTGCCCGTCGACACGAGCCGCTTCTTCCGCGACCTGTACCTCGTCCTCTTGGGCAAGGAGCGGGGCCCGCGGGCGGCGCCGTTCCTCGCGGTCCTCGAGAAGGACTGGGTGCTGAATCGGCTCCGCGAAGCGACGAGCTGATCCGGCAGCCGGGATTCCCTCATTCCGCCTTCCGGAGAATGGCGATGTAGACGGGGCCTCCCGAGTCGAGGAACTGCTCCACCGACCATCCCGTTCCTTGCAGGACTTTGCGCATCTCTGCCTTCGACACGAAGAGATGGTCGAACCACGGCGTCGCATAGCCCTCATAGCGAACTCGGATTCGCACCTGCCCGGCGATGCGTCCCCGGGCGAGGTTCCTCCGGTGATAGGCGAGGTGGAAGGGATTCTCGGTCCTCTGGGGGTCGAGGGTCTCCGCGATAATGCGCGCGCCCGGTCCCGTCATGGTGTACAGCCGTCGGAGCAGTCGCTGCGCTTGTCGGCGGTTCGCGAAGAGGCCGAAGTTGTTTCCCAGAAGGACGATGGTATCAAACGAATTCTGCGGGAAGGCGAGGCGCTCGAAAGGCATCACGCGCGCTCGTTTCAGTCCCCGGAGCCTGCAGACCTTGACGGCGAGCGGCGAGTTGTCGATGCCCGTCACATCGAACCCTTTTCGTTGCAGATGCAGGGCCACGCGGCCCGCGCCGCAGCCTACGTCCGGGATCCTTCCGCGCACGTACCGCATGGCTCGCTTCTCGCACGCGGGCCATGCGCGATAGTCCGCAAAATAGGCCCCCGGTCCCTCGGTCACGTCGATGTAGCCGTCGTCCCGCTCAATGACCTCGTGCACCGCCTTACCATGGTGGTGATCCCAGTCGAGGTGCCCCACGGCGTCCTCCTTGTCTCGCATACATCTACCGGAGGGAACATCCACAACCTCCGCTTCATGGTAGTCGTGAGGGGTTCCCCGGAGGCGGAAAGTCAAAATACGACCTTCCCATTGAATCGCGCTCGCAGCCCCGTGGTCTAGCGGCCAATGATTCGAGGCTCTGGATCGGACCTCCGAGGTCCGAGGGGAGACCTCGCGACGGCAGTTCGAATCTGCCCGGGGCTATCGTCCTTTTTCCGCGTCGATGAGGCGAACCGCCCGTGGCAGGATCTCGAAACGCTGCGGGTGACGTCCGATGTACTCCCCTTCCACGTCGATCATCTCGTCCCCGGCGTGGACCCGGAGCTCCTTGGCGCGGAACCAGGTCACCCCGGGCAGGTCCAGGTGCTTCCCCTCCCGCAGGAGCCCCAAGTTCTTGCGCTGATGCTTGAAGTCGATGTCGCCAAAGACGATCACGTCGAAGAGGCCATCGTCCAGGGAGGCGTGGGGTGCGGGTTGCAGGCCGCCGCCGTAGAATCGGCCGTTCGCTGCGGTCACGTTGTTCACGATCATCTCGCGCGGCGGACCTCCGTCGGCCTCGAGCACCACTCGTGTGTTGCGGTAGCGGGGCAGGGTGCGGAGGACACCGATGAGGAAGCTGATCTTGCCGCCGAACACCTTGGTTGTCCGGTTCACGCGGTCGGAGACCGCAGCGGCCGACCCGAACTCACCCTCGTTGAGGAAGTACCGGGATTTCGGCGTCCCCGCCGAGGCGTACTCCACAAGGCCCGCATCGATGACCCGGATCGTCCGCTTCTTCAGGACGCGGACCAGCTCCGCGGGGTCCCGCGAGTGCCCCGAGGTCTTCGCGAAGTCCGATCCCGTGCCCAGGGGGAACACCGCGAGGGCGGCCTCGGGGTTCCACTGCCGACCCGTCCCGTCGAGGAAGCCGTTCGTGACTTCGTTTAGGGTGCCGTCGCCGCCGACGCTCACGATGGTCGTCGCACCCTGGACGACCGCGGCCTTCGTGAGTTCCGCGGCGTGCCATGGCCCCTGGGTCTTGCGGACCTCGAAGCCCTCGCCGAGGTGGCGGCGGAAGAACGACTCGTACGTCCGCCAGTGGCGGCCCGTCCGCCCGTTCCCGGACACGGGGTTGACGATGAACACAATCTCGGCGGTCATGCTCCCTCCCGAAACCGGCGGTGTTCCTCCACGAGAGTGCGGTACGCCTGCAGCTCGGCCTCCGTGCGTGCGGCGTCCCAGCCCAGGTGGGCTCCCATACGCTCGGCCACGCGCGGGGCGACCCCGAGCCCCTGATCAGCGGATTCGTAGAAGATGCCGAGCCGGCGGACGAGGACGTCCTCCAGGGTCAAGGCCATCTCGCTCTCCACGGCCATGCTGACCTCGATCCACAGATACGGGAGCGAGGGGTCAATTCGGTCCTCCGCGGACGGCTTGTCGAGCCATGGCCGGGCATCCGCGGCCTCATGGCGAGAGGCCAGGAACCACGCCGACGTCTCCTCCAGGCCCAGCGCGCGCAGGTCCTCCACAGTCCCGCTGCCGGGACCCAAGCTCGCGTCCCTCGTCGTGCATGGGATGCGGCGCCCGAGCCGGTCGCAGACGCGGTCAACCACCTCCTCCGCCATGGCGCGATGCGTGGTGAGCTTGCCCCCCGCCACGGATAGGAGGCCGTCTGGGTCGTCGAAGATCTCGTGCTCCCGGGAAATGTCCGATTCCTCCTCAGCCTCACCCTCCCGGATTAGAGGCCGCAATCCTGCGTAGGCGCTCACGACATCCTCGAGTCCGACGCGTCCGCTCGGAAACGCCTCGTTCACCGCCTCTAGGAGGTACGCGACATCGTCGGCCGAGGGAACCACGCGGTCCGGATTGCCCTGGAAGTCCGTGTCGGTGGTCCCGACGAGCGAGAGCGTGCCCCAGGGCAGGACGAAGAGCATCCGTCCGTCGCGCCTCGCGTTCAGGACCACCGCCTCCCGGTGGCCCAGTTTCTTTCGGGGCACGAAGATGTGGATCCCCTTCGTGGGCCGCAGGGTCGGCGCTCCCTGGGGTTTCGATCGCAGTCGGTCAAGCCAGACGCCCGTGGCGTTCACCACCACGGAGGCGCGAACCTCGAAGGTCTCTTGGCTCGTCCGGTCGCGGATTCGGGCGCCGCAGACGCGGACGCCTTCCCGACGCAACTCGACCACCTCCGCGTGGTTCGCGACCGCAGCGCCTGCCTCGGCCGCGGACCGAATCACGGCGAAGACGAGGCGCGCATCGTTCGTCAGCGCGTCGTGGTACAGACCGCCGCCCCGCAGCCCGGACGCCGAGAGCGTCGGCTCGCGCTCCCTCACCTTCGTCGGCGTGAGCCAGCGTCTCCGCGGGAGGACCTTGTCCCGCGACAGGAAGTCGTACACCCAGAGGCCGAAGCGGAGGGTGAGCGGTCCCATGTCCCGGGCCTCGTACGCGGGGATCGTGAAGGCCAGGGGTCGGACCAGGGACGGTGCCTCCCGGATGAGGCGGTCCCGTTCTCGCACGGCCTGCCGCACGAGCCCGATCTTGAAGTGCTTCAGATAGCGGAGGCCACCGTGGACGAGCCGCGAGGTCTTGCCGCTCGTGCCCGAGGCGAAGTCCCCGCGGTCCACGAGGGTCGTCTTGAGGCCGCGCAGCGCGGCGTCTCGGGCGATGCCCGCGCCCACGATGCCGCCGCCGATCACGAGGAGGTCGAAGGTCTCCGTCTGCATCCGCGCCAGGTTCGCGGCGCGTCCTCGGGGCGAGAGGTCCGCGCTCATCCACGTCCCACCACGAGCTTCCCCGGGTTCATGATGCCCTCGGGGTCCAGCTCGCGTTTCAGCGCGCGGAGGACGAGGAGCCCGTCCTCCCCGACCACCTTGCCCAGGTAGGGCGCATGGTCCGCGCCGATGCCGTGATGGTGGCTCAGGGCTGCGCCTGCGTCGACGAACGCGCGCGTGACCGCGTCCTTGATCGCCTCCCACTGCGCGACCTCGCGGCCCTCGATAGCCTTGCCGAAGAACGTGAAGTACAGAGAGGCGCCGTCCGGATAGACGTGGGACACGTGGCAGAGGACCAGGCCCGCACCTCCGTGTTTCCACAGGGCCTCCTGGAGGGCCTTCCCTCCCTTGCGGTACACGTCGAGCAGGCTGGTCCAGGAGGCCGCGGTCTCCACGGTGTCCACCAGGATGCCGTGGTCGATCAGGGAGTCCCGGAGGTAAGGCGCCTCGAAGCGCTCCGAGTACCAGCGCTCCGCGGGACCGGCCCCCAGGCTCGCGGACTCCCCGGCATGGCTCACGGCCCGTTCCTGGCGGTGGGCCACGCGCATCGGGGAGCCTTCGAACTCCATGAGGAGGAGGCTGCCCTGCTGCAGCAGGTATCCTCGGGTCCCGAGGACCCGCAACCCGAGGCCCGCGAAGCCCGTGCCTCCCTCGGGTCCGATCCCCGCCTGCGCCGCGAGGAACCTCGTTTCTTCCTCGTCCGTGAGGTAGGTCATGTCCGGGAGCGCGTCGTCCCGCGCCATGGAGCGCAGGGCCGCGAGCCCGTCCGGGAAGGAGCGGAACAGCCGCGAGGCGAAACGCCGCGTGGTCGGCAGGGGGTGCGCGCGCACGGTCGCCTCCGTGACCACGCCGAGGGTGCCCTCGGATCCCAGGATCAACTGCGCCAGGTCCGGGCCATGGTCCCTCCCTGGTAGCGCGCGGACTTCGAGGGCCCGCGCAGGCGCGACGAGCCGCAGGCCCACGGCGAGGTCGTCGATTCGCCCGTAGCGGTTGGACAGGCCGCCCGCGGCGCGCGTGGCGATCCAGCCTCCGAGGGTGGAGAACTCCCAGGACTGGGGGAAGTGGCCCAGGGTGAGTCCCTTGGCGGCCAGGGCCTCCTCGAGGATGGGCCCGCGGATGCCCGCCTCCGCGACCACGAGCCCCGACCCCTCGTCGATGGACTTGATGCGACGCATCCGACGCAGGTCCAAGGTCAGGGTCGCCGCGTACGTGCCGTCGGCAAGTGGCTCGACGCCGCCGACGACGCTTGTGCCTCCGCCGAAGGGGATCACGGCATACCGGCGCCGCCGAGCGAACTCGAGGACCGCGGCAACCGCGTCTCCATCTTCGGGGAATACTACCGCGTCCGGGGCGCGAAGGAGGTTCCCTTCCCGCAGCCGGATGAGGTCCTTGTAGCCTCGGCCCACGGCGTGAACGACGCGGTCCCGGTGCTCAGCCGAAACGTTCCCCTCGCCCACGAGTTTCTCCAATTCCGTGAGCTCATCGGGGGATAGCAGCGACGGCGGGATGCGGACGCTGTCGATATCCGGAACGGTCCGGCGGACCGCAGGGACGATTTTCAGCCGGTCGATTAGGTAGCGCCAGGCGAGCGGATACCCCTCGATGGGCCGCGAACGGTCTTCCCACCCCCAGCCCCACCACTTGACCGCGCGGGTCTCCATCGTGCGCGGCGAAGCGGGTCCGGCGATAAAGACGTTACCGCGGCCCTCGGGGATTCCGCCTAGTCATCGTCGTAGTAATAAGGCCTATTACTCGCTGCCGTCGATGGCGCCCGCTATGCCGATCCATGCAACGATGACGGGCAGCTGGTACCGACCGCCGGAGATTGCCGCGCTCCTCGCGCAGAGCCCCACGGGCGAGCTGGGCCCGGACCATCGGAAGCTTGTCGAGGAGGCGGAGCGGACCGCGATCCGGGAGCAGCTCCATCCGAACGGGGCCAAGCTCGGCCTCACCGTCGTGAGCAACGGGGAGCAGCGGAAGGCGGGCTACACAAACTTCCTGCCCAACCGCTTCGACGGGTTCTCGAAGACCCAGCGGGTGCCCATGGAGTTCCCCCCGATTCTCATTCAGGAATTCCAGGAGTCCAATCCCGCGATGCTCCAGGCGCTTCAGGGCCAACAGGGTGGGCCTTTCCTCGCGCCTGTGATCGAGAGCCCGCTCGTCTACCGCGGCGAGGCCTTGGCCAAGGACGAGGCCCAGCAGGCCACGCGCCTCGCGAAGGAGGAGACGGCGCCGCGCATCTTCGTGCCTTCGCCATCCCCGGGCGTCACGACGATCTTCTTCCCTCGCAGCGCCGCATACAAGACGCACCGGGACTACCTGTTCGGCCTCGCGAAGGAACTGCGCAAGGAGTACCGGTCCATCCTATCCGTGGACGGCGTCGACCTGCAAATCGACGCGCCCGACCTGGCCATGGGGCGGAACACGGCCTCCTGGGGCGCGGACTTCTATGAGCTGCTGCCTCAGCACGTGGACGCGATCAACGAGGCGATCGCGGGGCTGCCCGCCGACCGGATCCGCGTGCACTACTGCTACGGGAACTACCTGGCCTCCCACCGCAACGATCCCGAGTACGCCCGCGTCCTCCCGGAACTCCTGCGGCTCAAAGCCGGCACCCTAGTGGGAGAGGCGGCGAACCCGCGTCACGAGGGCGACGCGCTGATCGTCGAGGAATACGTGAAGGAGCACAGCTGGCCCAAGGGTCGGCGGTTTGCGGTCGGCGTGGTCGACGTGAAGACGCCCTTCGTGGAGACGCCGGAGACGATCGCCGCGCGTCTCGAGCGGTTCGGCCGCATCGAGGGCATCGACCCGAAGAACCTGCTCGGCGGCACGGACTGCGGCTTCCAGACCTTCCTCGGATTCGACAACGTCACGCACGCCGTTGCCCTGCACAAGCTCGAGTCCCTGGCTCGGGGGGCCGCCCTCGGCTCGCAACGTCTCGGCGTGAAGTGACCCGCCCGCAAAGGATTAAGGAGATACGCCCCATCCGGCCACCGTTGGGTGGGCCATGATCGATCGCGAGGCCATCGTGGAGGTCCTCGAGAAGTACGATCCCTCCCGGATCCGGATCGCCGCCATCGGGTCGCATTCCGCGCTCGACGTGTGCGACGGCGCAGCCGAGGAGGGCTTCCGGACCATCGCCGTCTGCGAGGCGAAGCGCGAAGCTCCGTACGCGCGGTACTTCCGCGCCGTCCGGGACGCGGACGGGACCCTGCGTCGAGGCATGGTCGACGAGACGATCGTCCTGCCCAAGTTCAAGCACGTGCTCTCCGAGAAGGTCCAAGCACGCCTCCGCAAGGACAACGTCATCTTCGTCCCGAATCGCTCCTTCACCTCGTACTGCGACCTCGGGGAAATCGAGGACTCCTTCCGCGTGCCGATCTTCGGGAGCCGCAACCTCCTCCGGACGGAGGAACGCGAGGAGGAGCGCAGCTACTACTGGCTCCTGAAGAAGGCCAAGCTCCCGTTCCCGGAGAAGATCGAGGATCCTGAGGACATCGACGGCCTCGTGATCGTCAAGCTGCACCACAAGGTGAAGAAGCTCGAACGCGGGTTCTTCACGGCCGCGTCCTTCAAGGAGTACACGGAGAAGTCGTCCAAGCTGCTCAAGCAGGGCATCATCTCCAAGGAGGATCTCGCCACTGCGCGGATCGAGCGCTACGTCATCGGTCCCATCTTCAATTTCGATTTCTTCTTTTCCCCAATTGAGGAAAAAGGCGAGAAGACTGAACTCCTCGGGATCGACTGGCGCTTCGAGACCTCGCTCGACGGCCATGTCCGCCTCCCCGCGGAGCAACAGCTCACCCTGAACGAGGAGCAGCGGATCCCCGAGTACACGGTCGTGGGGCACAACAGCGCGACCCTGCGGGAGTCGAGCCTCCGCGAGGCGTTCGAGCTGGCGGAGAAGTACGTCGCGGCGACCCAGGAGCACTACGCCCCGGGGATCATCGGTCCCTTCACGCTGCAGACCGCGGTGGACAAGGATCTACATTTCTACATCTACGACGTGGCGCCGCGGATCGGCGGTGGCACGAACGTCCACGTGTCCCTCGGCCACCCATACGGCAACAGCTTGTGGCGGAGGCCCATGAGCACGGGCCGTCGCGTGGCGTTGGAGATCCGCCGCGGAATCGACCAGGGTCGGCTCGCCGAGCTCGTCACGTGAGCGGCCATGGTCCTCAGCGCCCGAGATCCGGTGATGGCCTGGCTTCTGGAGCCCACCGAGCCTGCGATGCGCTACCTGGCATCCCGGGACCTCGTCCGACCGACGCCTCCGCGAGCCTCACCGGATCAGTTGCGGCAGGAGATCCCGCGCGGGGCATGGGCCGCGGCGATTCTCTCCCGTCAGAGGGAAGGAACATGGTGGGAGCGCAAGGACACCTGCTATTGGCCCAAGGTGCGAGGGACGTACTGGTCCCTTGCGGTCCTCTCCGACCTCGGTCTCACGCGGGAGGACGAGCGCGTGTCCAACGGGGTGGAGCACATGCTCCGGATCCACCAAGCTCCCGACGGAGGATTCTCTCCGTTCGGGCCTCCGAAGCCGGGCCATTTCTGCTCCACGGGGATCCTGGTGAGGACCCTCCTCCAGCTTGGCTACGTCGACGATCCCCGGACCTGGGCTGGAATCGCGTGGCTTCTCGAGGCGCAGCTTGAGGATGGCGGATGGGACTGCCACACACCACGGAAGGGCACCTTGGACGCCTGGGAGGCCATGGCCGCCTTCGCGGCGCTCCCGCGAAACCGCGGGACCCCCGAGATCCGCGCGGCGGTCGAGCGGGGTGCGGAGTTCTACCTGAGCCATCGCCTGCTCCATGAGGGCGCGCCGTACCCGCGGTGGTCCCAGCTTCACTACCCGTGGCACTACTGGTACGACGTGCTCGTCGGCCTGGACTTCCTGACGGCGCTCGGATACGGCGCGGATCCGCAGGCGCGGGAAGCGCTCCGCCTGCTGCGGTCGAAACGGCTTCGCGACGGTCGGTGGGCGCTCGACGGGACCAACGGCGACCTGCGCCTGGAGTCGCCCGGGCAGCCGTCCACGATGATCACGTTCCTCGCGCTGCGCGTGCTCCGCCGTGCCGGCACGCCCGACTAATCCTTCGGCTGCGCGGACTGTGGCACGTAGTTCCCCACGGGCGACCGGAACGGGATCGCCAACCGATTCCACGCGTTGATCGCGATGACCGCCAGGGTGAGGTCCACGAGCTCCTTCTCGCTGAAGTACTTCCTCGCCTCCTCGTAGACGGCGTCGGGAACGTGGTCGCGGTAGACCTGGGTCACCGCGTCTGTCCATCGCAGCGCAGCGCGCTCCTTGGGAGTGAACAGGGGTGTCTCCTCCCAAGCCGCGACGGTGTAGAGGCGCACGGGGTCCTCGCCCTCCGCGATCGCGTCCTTCGCGTGCATCTCCAGGCAATGGGCGCACCCGTTCAGGAGGGACGCACGGTACTTCACTAAATGCAGGAGCTTCCGATCAAAGTGCTCTCGGGCCAGGTACTTCTCGAGTCCCCGCACGGCTTCGTACGCCCCCGGCGCCACCTGGGCGTAATCGATCCGCGGTTCCATGGTATGGGTCAAGGCCGGACCTCCTCCACCTTCGACCTCCATCCTGCCCATAAGCCTCTGCCGTTTCTGGCGTCCCCTTTGTCAACCCGGCGCCGCGCCCGCACGAACCTTCATATCGCGCGACGCCGCGTACGCGGGCGTCAGAAGGGATTGGACAGCGGATGCTCGTCGGCTCTACGCTTCTCTGGCTCGCTGCGATCGGCGTGGGCTTCGTCGTCCTCAACCAGGGCGCCAAGTTCCTCACGGACAACGCGGCGAAGCTGTCGAAGAAGATCGGGAAGAGCCGCTTCGTCATCGGCGCCCTCCTGGTGTCCACGCTCTCCGCGATGCCCGAGCTCCTGGTCAGTGGCGTCGCGGTGAAGGATGGGAGTCCGGACATCGCCCTCGGGAACGCCCTCGCATCCAACGTGGTCACGATCGCGTTCGTCATCGGCCTCAGCGCGGTGGTCCGGCCCATCAAGGCGACCAAGGAGATCGTCCTGCGGGACGCGGTATTCCTGGCCGTCGTCAGCTTGGTCGCGGCGACCCTGCTCCTCGACGGCGACTTCACGCCCTTCAAGGGGATCGCGCTCATCGCCCTGTTTGTGCCCTACACGCTCAACCTGCTGGTCTCCCAGAAGACGAGCCCCGAGGCGGAGATCGAGAACCGCATCGAGAACATGCGGATCGAGATGGAGTTCACGGGCTGGATCTTCGGCCGGAAGGTGGAGGTCCGCGCGGGTGTGAAGTGGCTCATCTTCGGCGTGCTCTGGTCCGTGATGGGCGCCGAGTTCCTGGTCCAGGGGGCCATCGGTCTCTCCGCGGCCAGCGGCCTGAGCCCTTGGATCCTGGGAATCACGTTGGTCGCCGTGGCGACGTCCCTGCCCGACATCGCGGCGGCGTTTCACGCGACCCGCCAGGGTTACACGGACCTCGTGCTCGGCGAGGGGATCGGTGCCAGCGTGGTCACCACGCTCCTCACCCTGGGCATGATCGCCATCGTGAACCCGGGACCGCACAGCGTGGCCATGCTCGCCCCGGTCCTCGCGGCCATGGTCCTCTCCTCCTTCTTGCTCCTCGCTCTCATGCTCGGCGAATGGCGGATCAGCTCGCGGAGCGGGGCCGTCCTCGTGGCGAGCTACTTCGGGATGGTGGCCTTCAACCTCGTGTGGCTGCGCGTCGGGCTGCCCTGATCAGTACACGGCGCCGCATCGGACGCAGGTCAGCTTGCCGTCGCCGCGCGCGACGAGCTGGCCACCGCAGGCCGTGCAGAACTTCATCTCAGGCTTGAGCTGACCTTGCTCGTCCCACTGGTGCTGGGGCCAGCCGCTCGACGGCGGGGCCTGTCCGGGCCACCCACCGGGCTGCTGGGGCCACCCGCTCGGAGGCGGGGCTGGCTGCGGCGGCGGCGCGGGGCCGCCCTGGGGGGCGACGGGGGGCGGATAGGCTCCCGGGGGAGGGGCCTGCGGGTGAGGCGGCATGTGCTGCATCATCCGGAACTGCTCCTCCATGTAGGCCTGCTGGTCCACGCGCGTAACCGTGGTGTGGGCAATCCGGTCCAGGTACCGCTGCCGCGGGTCGCCCGGCGTGGCCCACCCGACAATCAGGTCAATCAGGACGAGGAGCGGGAAGATCTTGGACAGGTTGCGGATGAGGGCCCGCGGGATGTCCATCATCCCGTCCGTGGCGACCACGTGGAGGGAGACGAGCTTCTTCCCCACCGTGCCGCCGATTGCGGCCTCGAAGAAGGCGGAATAGAGCCACCAGATGACCCCCCAGAACAGGTTCCACAGGGGCCAGGCCCACAGGAACACGAAGAACACGAAGTTGAAGATGAACACGACCACTGCGATGATGATTGCGTCGATGACGATCGCGATGAAGCGGCGGATCCAGTGCTCCTGCAGCGCGGCGTTGTGTCCGATCAGGTCGAACGCAGTCGGCATGTCTCACGCTCCTTCAGGACGCGGCGATATCGGCCTGACATTGATAAAGATATTGAATGAAATGTTGACCCGTGGGAGCCCGGGTCAGGCGGCGGGGCCGCCGGCCCCTTCGGAAGGCGGCAACTCCTCCTCGACGCGCGCGGACCGCCGGAGGAACTCGCCCGCGATTTCCTTGGTCGTGTAGACCGTCTTCCCCGCCTTCATGATCACGGCGCCCGCGGCGCGTGCGGCCTTCGTGTCCACCTCGAGGATCACGGGATTCTGGATCCGGACGCGACCTGCCTCCATGGCGGCCTCGAATGTCGCGCTCAGATGGACCATCTTGCGGTCCGATGGTCGCAGCCCCGCCTCCAGGAGGAGATGGGACTCCTCCTCCGTCGTGGGGTAGAACAGCACGTCCGGGATCCCTTCCGTGGGCAGGTCCAGGTCGATGTCCATGGAGTGGCCGTAGGTCGCGCGGATCTTCCCGTCCTCGAACTGGTATCGCCCCTTCGGGTCCGTCTCGATCAGGCCGACCACATGGTGGGGCCGCAGGAACTTGAACCGCTTGTTGCGGATCTGGACCGCCGTCAGGAAATCTCGGAGATCGACCCAGCCGTGGGCATCCATCTCGAGCCCGTACCGCTCCGGGAAATGGCGGAGCACGCCGGCCATGGTTCGTCCGAGGGTCTCGACCTCCTCGTCGTTCAGGAGGAACTTGCCTTCGTCCCCGCAGAGCGGGCACACCTCGGCCCGGAAATAGCCATGAGAACGGCACTCCTTCAACATCGGGTCTCTCCCCCGGAGTGGCTTGGTATTGGCCAGCGCGTTATGAACCTTTGTCCTCCCAGGAGGCGAGGTCCGCCTCCCGGATCACGCGCAGGCCGCGCGCCGCGAGACGCGCCTCGAGTTCGCGAGTCTCCGGTTTCCCGAGGCTCTTGCGGTGCAGGTACGCCAGCTGCGCCCCCGGGCTGCGGGCGACCGCTTGGTCCAGGACCGCGTCGGGCAGGCCCTCGAGCGCGTGGGTCGGGAGGAGATGGCCGAAGGCGATGCGGCGCGCGACGGCCACGTCGGAGTGCCGGGGGACATAGTGTCCGCCGCCGAGGCCGATGGCCACGGGCGCGTCCACGGGCACCAGATTTAGGAGGGTCCGGGCGATCGCTGCAGACGCTTCCGTGTCGCGCCACTCCGTCTCCGTGCTCCCCTGCTCGATGTAGAACGTGGGCGTCTCCAGGTACGGGCCATGGTGGGTTGCCTCGAACGTGACCTCGTAGGGGAGTCCGCGCGCCTCCACGCGCAGCCGTCGGAGCGCCGCGGTCATCCATGCGGGCGCGGCAGGCACCAGAGTACCTGGCTGGCCGCCGAAGTCCGCGCCCTTGGGGTTGCCGATGGGATGGACGGTCAGGCTCGCCGTGCGGCTCTCCGACCGGTGTTTGGAGAGGTACACGATGAGGTCGGTTGGTTCCCCGAAGGCCGCAGCGAGATCACGGTCTAGGTGGTCTCGATACAAGTGATGCTCGCCGATCGAGGCCAGGATGGCGTCCCCGCGACGGTACGCCGGTCGGCCCTCGAACGGGCTTGCGGGGGCCCACGGCGCGAGGGCCAGGAGGGCGGCCCGCTGGTTCACGCTCGCCTCATCCGCCTCGGAGGCCACCAGGACGCGCACGCGCCCCGGGAGGGAGTCCCGTTGCAAGAGCCTTCGCCTCCCGGGCCCGCACAAACTTTATGTCCCCTCCCCGGGTACCGCGGCCGACGCGCATGACGGAGGTCGTGTTCCTCTCCTCGAACCAGGGGTACCAGGCGGATCGCGAGCAGACCATCGCGGACCGGTTGAAGGCGGACCGCCCCGACCTGACCGTGCGGGTCCTGAGCCCGCAGGAAGGTGCTTCCCTCCTCACGAAGTACAAGCTCAAGTTCGGTCCCGCGGTGGTCATCGACAACCGCTTGGAGTTCGTCGGGATTCCCCGGTACCGGATGCTCGTCGAGCGGATCGAGACGTCGAAGCGGCGTGCCCTCGCACCCCCTCCGCCGCCCGCGCCGGCGGCGCCTCCGGCGGCGAAACCCGCACCGCCGGCGAAGCCTGCCGCCCCCGCGGCGCCCGCCGCCTCGGGGCAACAAACTTGAAATCCGTGCCCCGCGATAGTCGGGGCCCGGAGAGTCGTTTGGAAGGCCTGAACGCCCTGGGGAAAGCCCGCGTTCCTCGCGGTCTGCCGCGTCTCTTCCGAGGATTGTACTTCCCGCGCGAAAACTATAAGATATCTGCTCTCCATGATTTCGGCTGGGAACGCGGGGCTCCGCGGAGGACCGCGAACCGGGCTCTGAGCGCAGAGGAATGGGACGGGCTCCATGACGGCTGAGGATGAATTCGAAGAGACGCGCCGCGCGATTCACCGCATGCTGAAGGACGCGTTCGAGGGGAAGCTCGGGGTGTTCCGGGAGCCGTTCATCTACGGATTCACGGCCCGGGCCCGGGACAGCCGCCTGGAACCCTCGCGGCCCGCGGTGGAGAACCCCGAGGTCGTCACGCGGGACCCCCTCGTGGACGTCATGCTCACGGAGTCCGCGATCTACCTGACCGCGGAGATGCCTGGGGTCAGCGGCGACGAGGTCCGGGTGGGCTTCGACCAGGGCAAGCTCACGATCGAGGGCGAAGGGGACCGGCGATATCGCACCGCCGTGGACCTGCCCGCGGACGTGGACCCGGACACCCTGAAGCACACGTTCAAGAACGGGGTACTCGATATCGTCATCGCACGGAGACACACGTCGCCGGCGTGAGGAGGGCGGTATCATCGATGCGCTTCACAAGGTCGATCAGAAGCTTCATCACCTCCGACGCGTCGAGGCCGGCTACCGCAAGACCATCGCGCGTGCCCGCGAGGCCATGAAGGAGGACACGGCCGACCCCGTCAAGGCGGAGCGGAAGTTCAAGAAGACCAAGGCGAAGTACGAGCGGAAGATCGAGAAGCTGTCGCCCAAGATCAAGCAGCTGACGATCCGACGCGAGGAGCTCAAGGATCGGCACGCCGCGAAGGGCTAAGTCCCGGGACACGCTTCGCGGGACCATGGTCCTCGCGGAGGAGGAACGCCGCCGCGCCCTCCGGGCGACCGCGGAGGCCATCTCCGTCTGCACCTTGTGCCGCCTGCACGCGACCCGGGCCCACGCGGTCCCGGGCGAGGGGCCCGTGGGGGCGGCGATCCTGCTTGTAGGTGAGGCGCCGGGGCGGGACGAGGATGCCGCAGGCCGTCCCTTCGTGGGGCGGGCGGGGCGAATCCTGGATGCGGCCCTCGCGGCCGCGCGGCTCCCGAGGGAATCCGTGTTCATCACGAACGTGGTCAAGTGCCGTCCTCCCAAGAACCGGAGGCCGAAGCGAGACGAGGTGGCCGCGTGCCGGACGTACCTCCTGGGTCAGATCGCTTTGGTGCGACCGCAGATCATCGTGACCCTGGGGGCGACCGCTCTCCGTGGCGTTCTGGGCCCGGGCCACGAGCTGAAGACGGCCCGGAGGAAAGCGCTTCGTCTCGGCGAGACTCCCGTGGTGGCGACGTACCATCCGGCCGGGGTTCTCTACAACCGCCGCCTGGAGCCGAAGCTGCGCCGCGACTTGAAGAAGGTGGCCCGGTCCGTGCTGCCTGCAATGGCACGACGCGGCGCTGCGAAACCTACCGGAAGAAGGCCTTCACGCGGTCGACGGGCCACGCGTTGACCACGTCCGCGGCGGTGAGCCATCCCCGCCGGGCCGTCCCGACCCCGAAGCGCATGGCGGTCAATTCCCCGGTCGCATGGGCGTCCGTGTCCACCGCGAGCACGCAACCGGCCGCCTTCGCGGCCCGGGCCTGCGGTCCCGTCAGGTCCATCCGGGTGGGACCCGCGTTCACCTCGACCGCGGTCCCCGTGCGCGCGCACGCGGCGAAGACCGCCTCGAGGTCCACGTCAATGGGTTCGCGCGAACCGATCAGGCGGGCCATAGGGTGGGCCAGGATGCTCACGTGGGGATTCTCGACGGCCGAGATGAGGCGCTCGGTCATCTCCTTCCGCGGCATCGTGAACTTGGAGTGGACCGAGGCGAGCACGTAGTCGAACTCCCGCAGGACTTCATCGGGATAGTCCATGGCGCCGCCCTCGAGGATGTCGCATTCCGTCCCAACCAGCACCGTGATCCCGTTGAGCTCTCGGTTCAGCGCCCGGATCCGGTCGCGCTGGGCGAGCGCTTGCTCGCTCGTCAGTCCGAACGCGACCACCGCGGAGGGTGAGTGGTCCGAGATGCCGACGTACTCGTAGTCGCGGCGCTTGGCGGCGTTCACCATGGCCTCCAGGGATTCCCTCCCGTCCGTGGCGTTCGTGTGGACGTGGAAGTCCCCCCGGATGTCCGCCAGCTCCACGAGCTTCGGAAGCTCGCCGCGGACGGCGGCCTCCACCTCCCCACGGTCCTCGCGGAGCTCCGGTGGGATCCAAGGCAGTCCCAGGCCTTGGTACACCTTCTCCTCCGTGGCCCCCGCGAGCTTCTCATCCCCGCGGAAGAGCCCGTACTCGTTCAGCTTGAGGCCCCGGTCCACCGCCATCCCGCGCAGGTGGACGTTGTGGTCCTTGGACCCCGTGAAGTACTGGAGCCCCGCGCCCCAGCTCGCCGCGTCGAGAATCTCCAGGTCGACCTGGAGGAGCCTCGTGTCGCCCGTGTACGCGGCGTACTCGACAAGGACGCTCGACTTGATCTCTCCCTCGGAGTAGACCTGCTTCACGGCGGGGAACGTGGTGAACGCCCGCATCGCGGCGCGGACGTCCGCGGTGGTCACGAGGATGTCCACGTCCCCCACGGTCTCCCGCATCCGGCGGAAGCTTCCCGCGGCCTCCAGACGCGTGATGTGCGCGCGGGACTCCAGATGGCTGCGGATCGCGTCCACGACCTGGGCGGCGTCCCAAATCAGCGCGCGAGCCTGTCCCTGGCGGTAGGTCTCGATCGCTTTGAGGAGGTTCGCTTCCGTCTTTTCTCCGAAGCCCTTGATTCGACGTAGGCGGCGATGCTTCGCCGCCCCCTCCAGGGTCGCGAGGTCCGTGATACCGAGCTGCTGCCAGAGGATCTGGACCTTCTTGGGTCCGATACCGCGCACCGCGAGCAGTTCGAGAACGCCGGGCGGGAAGCGGGCTTTGAGCTCCTCGTGGTATCCGAGGCGGCCCGTCGTCACGTACTCCGTGATCTTCTCCGCGATGGCGCTGCCGACGCCTGGGATGTCCCCGAGCTTGCCCTCGCGGACGAGGTCCTCGATGTCCGTGGTCAGGCCTTCGACGGCACGGGCCGCACGGTGGTAGGACACGACACGGAAGCGGTCCTCGCCGAGGATGTCCAGCATGTTCCCGATCTCGTGGAGGAGCGCGGCCACCTCGTCGTTCTTCACTGGGAGATGGAGCCCGGCGACCTCCTTTATAGTTTCGCGCGCGCATGGACCGCGGCGTGATTTGGGTCGGGACCTGCGGCTTCGGCCGGCGGCAGGCGGACGTCTTCCGCGACCTCCAGGTCGTCGAGATCCAGCAGACCTTCTACCGGCCTGTGTCCGTACAACTCGCGAGGAAGTGGCGCGCTGCGGCGCCAGCGCAGTTCCGCTTCGCGGTGAAGGCGTCCCGATTCATCACGCACGGGGCCTCTTCGCCGACGTACCGCCGCGCAAGCCGCGTGATCACGGAATCTCGTGCCTCCGCCTACGGCGGGTTCCAGGACACGCCGGAGGTCGCGGAGGGCTGGGAGGCCACCCGGGCCGTTGCGGAGGCCCTAAAGGCGGAGGCCATCGTGTTCCAGTGTCCCGCTACCTTCGGACCCACCACCGCGAACCTCGCCGCCCTCTACGCGTTCTTCGAACGGATCGAGACCCGCGGGACGAAGGCGTGGGAGCCGCGGGGGTCCTGGCCCTCCCACCTCGTCGGGAAGGTCTGCGAAGACCTGGGCCTCGTCCACGTGGTCGACCCCTTCGCGGCCGAGCCCGCGACGACCGGCCTGGCCTACTTCCGCCTGCACGGCAGCCCGCCGGGCCGGACCCGCTACCGGTATACGTACACGGACGCCGACCTGGCCCGCCTGGAGGCCATGGCCCGGGAGTACGATGATGCGTTCGTCCTGTTCAACAACGTGAGCATGCACGCGGACGCTGGGCGCTTCCGGTCCCTGCTAGAGCGCCCGCGCGGGACGTAAGCAGAGGTGGCATTCATCCGCGAGCAAAAGGGAGGAAACCTTTCTATAGAAACACCCGCTCCTGCAACCGAGGCACGGTGATGGCGAAGTCGGGGAAGATCCCGAGCGAGATCATCCAGTTCTTCAACCAGCCCGGCGGCCACTCCCTCATCGTGAAGGGACAGGCGGGCACGGGCAAGACCACGTTCGCCCTCCAGCTCACGGAGGAGCTCGGGGAGGTCGCGGCCTCCCACTACCTCAGCTCCCGCGTCTCCGACGAATCGCTGTTCAACCAGTTCCCCTGGCTCCGGGACCGGCTCAAGCCCTCGAGCCTCCAGCTGGTCCCGAAGCCCGCGCACCCGACCACAAAGGTCCTCCGCACGGCCCTGGACCAGCTCGAGGGCAAGATCCAGGCGGGCGAGGAGAGCGAGGAAGAGGGCGCGAAGTCCGTGGCCGGCGCCGACGTCAAGGACGGCTACATCGAGATGTCCATCGGCTTCGACCTCCCCGAGATCGAGGCGGCCTACGAGTTCGTGGACGGGCGGATGCCCCAGCGTTCCCTCGTCCTGATCGACTCCATCGATGCGCTCGCGGAGCACTACGGGATCGCGGCCTCCAAGCTGATCAACGTCCTCCAGAGGGACCTCGTGGAGGGCAGCAAGCAGAGCGTGGTCTACGTCCTCGAGGGGGGCGGCGAGACGCGCTTGGACTACCTCGGCGACGGCGTGCTCAACCTGTCGTCCACGGAGCACCAGGGCCGGCGTCTCCGCGTGATGACCATCGAGAAGCTCCGCGGGCAGCAGGTGAGCCAGCACAAGTACCTCTACACCCTGGACTCCGGACGGCTCGAGGCCTTCGCGGTCAAGGAGGGACCGAAGACTGCGGCCCCGCGTCCCTGGAAGGCCGTCGCGGATCCCTCCAAGGACATCGTGAGCACGGGGATGCGGAGCCTGGACCTGCTCCTGGGCGGCCTGCCGCGCGGCCGCGTCATCGCCTTCCAGATCTCCAACCTCGTGCCCGCGGACTACGTGGACTGGCTGCGGACCGCCATGATCTGCAACTTCGTGGTCCAGGGCCGCGGCGTGGCTCATGTGCCGCCGCGGAAGGGGAGCGCGGAGTTCCTCCGGGAGCTCGTGACCCCGCACCTCCCGCAGGGCGCGTTCGAGACCCACGTCCAGGTGTTCGAGCCCGTGACCCTGGGGAGCGGCGAGGTCTCCAAGAACGCCCTCCACATGGAGGGGACCAACGTGGACAACGACCTGAAGTGGTCCAACGTGGAGTACCACCTCCCCAAGTCCACCCGTCCGTTCCTGGCCCTCACCGCCTTCGATACCCTGGAGTCCGTCTACGGGGACAAGGTCCTGGAGCAGATGTCCGGAGTCCTGGCGACCGTCCGCCGCGCCCATGACGTATTCGTGGGCCTCGTGACGCCCCAGAGCGCCTCGGGGGCCAAGCTGGCCAACCTGGCCAGCTGTGTGGTCCATCTGGAGAGCCTGAACGGCACGGTCGTGCTGTACGGGGAGAAGCCGTACACGGAACTCTTCGCGGTCTCCTGGGACTGGAGCGGCGGCGTCCCCGAAGCGGTCCTGCGCCCCATCGTGTGAGGCCTGCAGGCCTCCATGTCGCGGTGGCATCCGGGTTTGCCGAACCGCGTCGCGTGCCCGCGTGCGCACACGCCCGGCAGTATCAAATTCGAGAACCGGATAGAAATGTGGTTAATATGGTCGCCGAATCGACGGCCAATGAGGGAAAAGGACGTTTCGCGGTTGCTCACGGATGAGTACGCGGAGCGAATCCTCGTCGCGACGCAGGACGTCCCGCGGTCCGTGCAGGAAATCTCCGACCGCTACGACATCCCGATTGCCGCGTGCTACCGCAAGATCCACGAACTCGAGTCCGCGGCCTTCCTCAAGGTCGCGGAGATCGTCACGACGCCCAAGGGCAAGACGATGAAGCTCTACCGGTCCCTCCTCAAGTCGGCCCACCTCGTGTACGAGAACGGGGTGTTCAAGGTCAAGTTCGAGTTCGACACGGAGAAGGACATCAACGGAAAGTGGATTGAGCTGAACTCGGCGAACGGGTAGCGGGGTCGCGCGCCCGCGCGGGCGCGTTTTCCGCGCGCGTGATAATCAACGCGCGAAACGGGTTCTTTGTCTGATAATCACGGCCGATAGGTTAAATATCCTGCATCCGCATCGAACCCCTACAAAGGATGCGGGGTTGAACCTTGGAGGACAACACCGGCTTCGACGAAATCCAGGGCGCATCGAAGCTGCTGTCGCCCCTTGAGGCGTCGCAGCTGCTGACGGACGAATACAGCGCCAAGATCCTCTTGGCGACCTACAAGCGGAAGATCAGCGCCCAGGAGATCAGCCAGCGATACGGCATCCCGATTGCGGCGTGCTACCGCAAGATCCGCATCCTCGAAGAGGTCGGGCTCATCGAATGCGTCGAGCGGATCCTGACCCAGAAGGGCAAGAGGAAGAACCTCTACACCTCGTGCCTGCGCAACGCGTACATCTTCTTCGAGAACGGGAAGCTCCGTGCGCGGTTCCAGCTGGCCACGGGCCAGGTCAAGGACTTCGGCGGCGACTGGAACGGGCTCGACCTGCTCGGCCAGTGAGCCTCCCGCTCCCTTTCCCCTTTATCCCATCCCTTCCTTTTTCTGTCAACCGAACACGTGGAGCGCTGCCGAGGTCCTTCGCGGGCAACGCACGTTATCACGAATCGTAGCCGAGAACCGCGCCTTGGGCCTTGATATCCCTTGGGCTGCATCGGTCCTCGGGGGAACATGCGGATCCAGTACCACAAGATCCTCTCCGAGGGTCGGAGCGTGCGATACGATCGGATGGACAACGAGGTCTTCCATCTGAGCGTGATCGTCACGGAGGACGAGGTCCGCCGTGGGCGCTCCCGCCGCTCCGCGTGATCCCTGCGCCCAGGTGTGTCCGGCCTTCCCACTGAGTCGTTTAATACATTCCCGGCGTTCCCTGTCCAATGGCCATTGGGCCCACCGCGATCTACGAGCAGCTGACCATCCTGCTGACTCTGGCCGCGGTCAGCCACGTGTTCAGCAAGCGGTTCCACCAGTCCACCCTGGTGGGTGAGATCTTCATCGGCGTCATCCTGGGCCAGAGCCTGCTCGGCAACCTCGGGATCTTCCAGTTCGACCCCCTCTTCATCCAGACGTTCGCGGCCTTGGGCGCCATCTTCCTCCTGTTCCTGATCGGCCTGGAGAGCGACTTCCGGGAGCTCTACACGCGGAAGAACTTCCTCGTGGCCCTGGGCGGGGTCCTGTTCCCGCTGGCGTTCGGGTTTCTCACGGCGTGGTTTCTGGCTCCCACCGGGCCCACGGCGGTGGGCGCGAACGGGACGCCGTTCCTCATGGCGCTCTTCGTGGGCGCGACGCTTACCGCGACGAGCACGGCGATCGCCGCGGCGGTCCTCCTCGAGCTGGGGCTCATGCGGGACGAGATCGGCCGCACGATCATCGGGGCGGCCGTCGTCGACGACATCCTGGGTCTCTTGGTCCTGTCCCTGGTGGTCGGCGTCGCGCACGGCGGGATCGACGCCTTGGGCGTGGCCCTGGTCGTCGGCAAGGCGGTCGCCTTCATCGTGGTCGGCATCCTCGTCGGCGTGTACCTGTTCAGCCCGATCGTGGTCCGCCTACAGGTCGCGGGCCTCAAGCTCGGGATCAAGCACGGCGGGTTTATTATCGCCCTGGCCCTCGCGTTCTTCTACTCCCTCGTCGCGGAGTCCATCGGGCTGTCCGCGATCATCGGGGCCTTCCTGGCCGGGACCATGTTCGCGCCCGCGCCGCTGAAGGAGGAGTTCGCGGAAGGGGCGCGGTTCCTCGAGGCCATTTTCACGCCCATATTCTTCATTTCCTTAGGCCTGGCGGTAAACGTCTAGGCCGTTTGGTCCACCCCGGAGATCTTCCTGTTTATGGTGGTCCTGCTCGTCGTGGCCATGATCACCAAGGTGGCGGGCTGCGCGATTGCGGCCTGGGCCCAGCGCATGACCCCGGTCGAGTCGCTCGCCGTGGGCTGGGGGATGACGCCCCGGGGCGAGGTGGGGCTCATCGTGGCCCTAACTGCCCTGACGTCGGGCATCATCGCGGACGGCCTGTTCAGCGTGATTGTACTCGTGATCGTGGTCGTGAGCGTGGTGCCCGCGCCCTTGTTCCGACAGGCGCTGCGCGCGACCGAACAGGAGCGCCGGCGGGAGAAGTCCGCCCGGGTCAAGTCGTCCTAGGCGCGCTC
>CAZJIP010000015.1:0-23768 GCA_964546105.1 uncultured Methanomassiliicoccales archaeon | reverse complement strand
GTCGCCGTCGTACTCGTGGCGGTAGGCTATGTAGGCCTGCCCTACATTCTGGGCGGGCATACGGGATCCAACATCGACATCGTCTCGTACTGCGGCGTGGAGGGGAGCGTCGGGCACTACCACCCCCTCCTCCTCCTTTACTACGGGGGCCAGCAGCAGCTCCTCCCCGCGGACATCGGCATCACCCCGCAGGAGACGAATCCCTCGTACGTCTGCCGGAACGGCGCGATCCACGTGCTGCACACCCACGATGGGTCCGGGATCATCCATGCCGAGCTGCCCGCCGTCCCTTCCTCCTCGCCAACCTTGGGCCAGTTCTTCACGATCTGGGGGCAGCCGCTCACCGCAGCCGCCGTGGCAGGCTTCACGGGCAAAGTGACCGCGACCATGTACGACAGCGACACGCGCACCACCACGGACTACTCGTCTGCGCCGTCGAGCATCCCGCTCTACGTGTCTCCCGAGGGGCCCGCGGCGAATCCGTACTCGATCCCCCAGAACCTGATCTGGAACGGGGCCAACGGCGATGGCCAATCGGGCGGCACCTTTGCCGGTGAAATCATCTGGCTGAACGTCACGGCCTGAGCGAGTCCGATGACGGCTCCTGCGGGCTCGAGTCGACTTCAGGGTGCAGCGTCCCGCTGTATGATCCAGAGGTGGCCCTGCTGCGCGACCAGGACTGCACCGCACGTCTCGCAGCGATAGAACTGGGCTGCGCGGTCCGCGCCCAGATACCGTCGGGACCCGTGCGCGCACGCGGTGTTCGGGATCGGGAGCTCCGCGCTGGGGCGTTGATCGGGCGGGGAATGAGGAGCTGTGTGGCGACCATGATGCTTCCCGCGCGGCGGTCCGCTTTAAGGCTTCCACATGTTTATCGCGTATGGTTCTGGATTGGGGGAGCGAGGTGCATGCCATGCGGGAGCGTGGCTCGGCGTCTCGCGTGCCTCGTCTCGCCTCGGTGAAAAGCATTTAGGATGCCCGTCGCTTACCGGCGAAAAATGGGAGGGACCTCGCTGGTGGGACCGGTGCGGCCGCAGACCTCACGCCGTCTGCGGGCCACCCTGAGGCGCCCTATCATCGCGCCGCTCATTGTGGTCGCGCTCCTTCTCACGACAGGCCTCGCGAACCTCCTCTACGACGCGGGCGTCCCCACGAGCGCGAACCCCACGCGGATCTCGCCCCTCACGGATCCGTTCCCCTTCGTGGCCCCGTCCCCGACGCTCCATGTGCTCGAGGTCCCTGCCGCGACGAACGAGTCGACCCGGCTCACGCTGCTCTCCATTCAGGGGCTCGCAAACCGGAACCGCGCGGAGCTGTACCTCGATTTCAACAACGAGACGGGCAACGCGTCGTCCATGCTCTCCTTCCTTGCCACGCGGTACGGGGTCGTCACGGATCTCGTCAGCCTCGACTGGGTGTACCAGCACTACCTGCCATCCCTGGATGGTCTCGTGGTCTTCGATCCCGCGCACCCGGAGTCCGTGAACATCGTGACCATGATGGCCGGGATCCGGGATGCGGCCATCGCCGGGCCGGACACCGCGGCGTATCTCCACGCGGCGTACGGTCTCCCGGTTCTGTTCGACTATGCGTCCAGCAACTGGACGTCCCTCGACGCAGCGGGAGCCTACGACCGGGCGCTCACAGAACTTTATCCCTCGTGCGACGCGAATCTTCTGGCTATCCTGCCGCCGGATCGCCTGTCGCTTCGGGATTACCTGATCGCGACCCGCACCTTCGTTTTCTATCAGCCGCAGGGTGTCCTCGCGTCTCCAGGGGAGCTCGCCTCCACGCGGCGGATCCTCGCCGCGGCGCCGCGCGGCATCCCGATCTTGGGCTGGTTCAACAGCCCCACGCTGACCGAGGAGAATGCGTTCATTCAGCTCGCCTCCCGCTACGGCAAGTCCGTCGTCGGCTCCCAGGACGTGCCCGACCTGAGCGTCCTAACGGCCTACGGTCGGAACGAAGTGCGCGCGCAGCCGGCGCCCGCGGCGACGCCGCCCCTGGAGAACAAGACCTACATCGTGGTCGCCGTGCCTGACGGGGACAACCTGGACTTCGTCGACCACCGCATGCGGTCGCTCTGGGCGGAGCCCGAACGGGGCACGTTTCCCATTGCCTGGAGTCTGAGCCCCGTGCTGGCGGACCTCGCGCCGCCCTACCTGGACTACTTCTACGGATCTGCGACTCCCGACGACCGATTCGTCATGGGGCCCAGCGGCGCGGGCTACGTGTACCCGGACAATTTCGGACCCGGGGACCTGGCTCCCTACCTGGAGACCACGGCGCGCTACGCGAACCTCACGGGGATGGACATCCCCTGGTTGCTGAACGCCTTCGTGGCATCGGAGATCCCCTACCGCTCGGCCACCCTGTCCGCGTACGTGTCCGCGCTCCATCCGCGGGGTCTCGTCCTCGACTACGATGACCAGGCGAAGACACGGGAGACGTGGATGCAGGCGGGCGGCTCGACCGCGGCTCCTGTGATCCGCTCGACCCAGGTCTGGACCACGATGGACAACGCGCTCGCGAAGATCGGGGCCGCCATGGCGACCTGGGACTCCGGCCCCCACTTCCTCTGGCTGACCGTCTACACGTTCCGCTTCGACCTGCACGACGCGGCCACGCTGGTCCGAGAGCTCTCGAAGCGTACGGGCGGCAAGCTCGCCGTGGTCAGCCCGGAGCAGCTGTTCTCCCTCATGGAGGAAGACTTCGCGTCCCGGGCCGCGTCGCGACTCGCCGCTCTCCGCTCGACCCCTGTGGTCGCGGCGCTGTTCGCTCCCTCCCTGGCGGTCGCTCAGGGGTACCTGGACGCGCCTTTGCCGTCCGCGGATCCCGCGATGGCCGCATACCAGGGGTACCTGGCCTCTGCCACCCTGCGCGAGGTCGACCTCGAGGCGGCGCTCCTCGCCTGCGGCCTGGCTGTGATCCTCGCCGCGCTAGTGGATTTGCGTGCCGTTCGCAAGCTCTCGGCCGCCTCGCGGCTTCGCACCTCGGACCTGCGCGCCCTCCCTGTGCTGGCCGCGGCCTCGGGGTTCTTCCTGCTCGCGGTCCGCGCCGCTCTGGCGGCCAACTTCTGGAGCTATCAGTGGGTCATGGTCGGCGTGGTCCTGGCTGGGCTCGGACGGCCCCTGCGGCGATACCTGGACCGCAGCTACCCGAAAGTGGCTCTGGCCGCCACGGTGGGACTCGACCTGGTCTTCGTGGGTCTCGCTCTGGGAACGAACGTGGCGTTCAGTCTCGCGGCGATCGGGACGGTCGCGTTGATGGATGCCGTCCTCGTGCGAGAACGGGTCCGACCTTCCGTACTGGTCCTCGCGGTCTCTCTGGGGACCGCGGCGGGCTTCCTGCTTCCCATGGACGCAGCGTCCCTCGGACTGCTCGCCGTCCTGCTCATCGTCCCCATGGTCGGGATGACCACCGCGCCCCCTCTCGAGGAGCCCTCGCGGAGGGCTGGCGCGTGGACGCGGGGATTTGTGCTCGTCCTCCCGCTCGCCGCGTTTGCGGTCGCCTCGAATTTCTCGCTGGGCCTCCGGCTGGGCCTCGAGGGAGCGCAGCTGCCTGCCCTGGCCGCGACGGTCCTCGCACTCGGTCCCCTCGTGGGCCTTCTCGCCGCGCGACGATGGATACCCGCGAGGACCCCACTCCTCCAAGTGCTGGGCTTCACCGCGGCGGGTGTCCTGGCAGTTGCGATCGGATTCTCTGGGGGAGCCGTGGTCACTGCCCTCCTGCTCCTCGGATTCGTCGCGAGCGTAGCGGTGGCCGCGGAGGCAACGCTGCGGCGATTCGTCGCGCAGGGCGGAAGCCTAGGCGCCGCGGCGGCCGGCGCGGTGTCGTGGATCCCGCTCTTCCTGATCTTCTTCCGCTTGCCCCCCGTGGTCTATTCCCTGACCCTCGTCCATCTGCCCGAGGCCGTCGAGGCGCTCCTCTACGCACCCGAGTACCTCCTCGCCGCGGCGGGGGGCATCCTCGCCCTCGTCTCCTTCGTGCGGTGGCGTCGGTCGGCCGGAGTGGGAAAAGGTTATCCCCCCGACCCGGCTCTCCGGGAGGGAAGGCCATGAGGAAGCTCCCGAAGAAGCGGCTCCTCGAGGTCGGCGCGTACATCCTCCGGAACAAGATGGCGGGCGAGGCCATCTATCCCTTCTACGCGTCCTTCAAGCTCACGCGCCGCTGCAACTTCACGTGCTCCTTCTGCAACTGTTGGCACGTGAAGAACAAGTGGGTGGACATGCCCACGGAGGACGTGAAGCGGATCCTGGACAACCTGGCGCGCTCCTCCGTGGTCATGACGAGCTTCGAGGGCGGCGATCCCCTGGTCCGGGACGACATCCTCGAGCTCCTGCGGTACCAGTGGGAGAAGCCCTTCTACCTGCTCTTCACGACGAGCGAGCGGGACATGCAGCAGCGGTACCCCATGGCCGAATACGCGAAGTACATCGACTTCCTCCATATCTCCATCGACGAGGGCCACCGCAACCTGGACATGTTCGACGATCTCGAGGACTACACGAAATGGGGCTCCGTGGTCACCATCCAGATCGTGGTCACGAAGAATGACGTGCAGGAGCTGGAGTGGAAGATCAAGCGCTGCTACGACGCAGGCGTCAAGGCCGTCGTCATGTGCGCGGTCCACCTGAAGAACACGAAGGACCACCTCCCCGACCTGATGACCATGTCCCGGAAGGGCCTCGAGCTCCGGAAGAAGTACCCGGGCGTGATCATCTCGCCCAAGGGCTACTTCACGGGCATCCTGAAGGACCACGGATGCGACACGTCGTCCATCATCATCGACGCGGACGGGTTCCTGTGGTATCCCTGCCGCGTCCTCGAAGAGAAGACGATCAACCTGATCGACTCCGACCTGCTGACCTATGCGGAGTCCCGGGACGCGGAGGAGCGCCGCGCTCGCATGGCCGCATGTGATTTGCAGTGCGCCTGGTACCAGTACTACGCGACCCAGAGCTTCGTGAACCCGCGCGAGGTCCTCTCCGCCTGGGCTCCGTACTACCGCGACCTAATCAACGGCGGGAGGCAGCCCATCGCGGCGGTCCCCGCCATGCCCATCCTGTCCCCGACGGACCGCGCGCACGGCGCGATCCTCCAGGAATCCGCGCTGAAGGGCGTCCTAGATGATCCCTCTCCGCAAGGCCAGTTCGTCCCGCTCGAGTCGATCGGGCCCCCAAGCAAGCGCTGACCCCGCGCCCGACGCGCCGCTGTTAGTTGTGGGCCACGAACGTGTTGCCAGGTCCCAGGTAGTTAGGTCCCTCGCCCCACGCGAGGTATACGTGGCCGCTGGGGTCAAGGTTCAGGGCCGTGTAGTCGCCGTACGGGAACGCGAAGCCTGCCGCGGTGATGTACGCGTACCCTGCGAGGAACTGGGACACCTGGATGTCGGAAGACCACGAGGCTCCGCCGTTCGTCGAGCTGCGGTACCAGACGTTGTAGGCACCTGTCCGGTTGTCCATCCAGTCCACGCGGACGTCCTTGGCCGCTCCCGCAGCGATGCCCGGGAACGCGTGCCAAGCGCCCGGGTCTGCCGTACTAATCAGGGACCGAGCCGACCAAGTCTTCTCGCCGTCCGCAGAGGACCGCAGCCAGACCAAAGGCGGTCCGTACTTCACGAGGGGCGCGTTGTAGGTCACGTAGACCGTGCCGCCTCCATCCACGGCTATCGCGGAGCCCGTGCCCATGAAGTCCCAGCCGCAGAGGTCGCAGCTCGGACCCGGCGGCAGGCCCTGGTCCACGTAGGACAGGGTCCAGGTGGCGCCGTGGTCATGGGACACCGTGACCGCGACATCCTGGGGTCCCTGCGCCTGCCCGCTCTTGTGGACCAGCTCCCACACCAGGTAGACAGACCCGTCCGGGCCCACGGCCGCGCCCCCGTTCAGAGGCCAGCCGAGCGTGTTGCTGTTCATGGCGGCGACAGTGAACGCATTCCCGGAGTCGTGAGATACGGCCACGAAGAACCGTTGAGCGACGTCGAACCCCACGTACACGTTCGCGCCGTCCACGGCCAAGCCGTCCTTGTCCGTGGCGCCCTGCTTGATCCCGACGTTGACCGGCGTGGGATTCGTCCATGTGGCCCCGAAGTCCGTGGATCGTTGCACGACCGTGTCCTTCCCGAGCAGGTAGCTCACGAAGACGGTGCCCTGGCGGCTGATCTTCACCTGGGGATCGTATTGAGCCTGGGGGCTCACGGTGAGTGGCGCAGGCGCGGTGTAGGTCTTGCCGCCATCGTGGGAAACCTGGACCATCATGGTCGGGCTCGCACACGCGCTGCAACCGGGCACCCCGCCGAAGTGCGTGGTCAGGGCGTAGACGTTGCCTTGACCGTCAGAAGCCACGGCGGGCTCCCAGTCGTCGCCGGCAGGGTATCCCATTCGAAGGGGTGCGCTGAAGCCGGTGGCGGCCACGGCGGTCACCGAGGCCACGACGAGAAAGACGACTGCAAGCACGAACCCGGCAGCGAGACATCGACCCGTGCGTCCCTCCATGGATCTCCCCGCCCAGGGAGGGCTGGGGTGCGGATAACCCTTTGCGACCTCCGCCCGGCAATGGACTGAGACAGCCGCGCGAACGAGCCGCGTTCGGAGGGTGCTCGTGGTCCCCCAGACCGGCGCGGCCTCTTAGCTTGCGAGCTGTCGTGCCCCTTCGGACGGCTTGCGGCGGACTATAGTAGAATAGACCGACAGCGTAATTAGGTGGGGACCCCCTAGAACGGGCCAGGATGCAGGCATGCAGGAGCGCACCGTCCTCCTCCTCGTCGTGGTCTTGGTCGCGGCCACGGCAGGCGCTGGCGTGGCGGTCAACGCGTTCCGCTCGAACGACTCGAGTAACTGGCGCGCGTTCGACGTCTCCATCGAACGCACGGGCACCGCGACGGTCGGCTCGGAGCTCGCCTTCTCCGTGAGCGTCCGCCAGGGGACCGTGGATCCGAAGACCCTCTGGGTCGTGTACCTCTCCCTGGACATGGGCACCATGGACATCGTCAACGCTTCGCCCGCGGTGAACCCTTGGGGCTACCCGACCGTATGGAACCTCACGTCCCTGGACCTCACCGCGCCCAAACTCTTCACCGCCACGGGCATCCCCACGGAGAACGGCTCGGCCACCGTGTACGCGATGATCTGGGTGCCGCGGGGTGACCTGAGCGCGGTGGCCGTGGACGCGCAGGGCCACGTGAACCCCGCGGGCGTCTCCCTGATGACCGTGGAGACGGACTCCTTCTGGGTGGATTCCGCCGCGTGAGGTGCCTCACCGCTCCAGTAGGTCCGAGTAGGAGGAGGCCATGAGGTCCTCCGGGTCGATCTGGAAGTAGCCCGCCAACGATTCGAGCTGGCCGCGACCTGCAGCGCGCTCCGCCTCTCCGAACACCACCTTCTCGAGCTCGAGGAACTTGCCGAGCCCTTCCACGGAATCCAGATGGATCTGGACGCCCTGGAAGCGGTAGATCTCCCGCGTCTTGCGGACCTCCGCCTTCACGGGGAAGGTCCGGCGCAGGATGTCGAGAACGGCCGCCGCATCGGGAAGGTCCGCGAGGAGGACCAGGCTCTCCTTCACGCCGCTGGCATCGGGTCGCTCATAGTACACGAGCTGCCCCTCGCGCTTCCCCTCGACCGCGCGGAGCTTGAGGCGGCGGTCACCGAGGGAGAAGTACGTGTCGACTTGGCGGAAGGTCCCGACCTTCTCCGCGCCGGAGAGCAGGGCGCGCGCCTTGCCGAGATCCTCGTAGCGGGCCTTGAGCTCGACGAGGTTCTTGGAGTTCGCCATCACGCACGCGGCATGGTCGCGGGATGCAAGAAGGTTCGGGTGGCCTAGAGACGCCGCTCGGGAAGGTAGTCCTCGACCATCGCGTCCACGCCGGTCGAGGGCGCGCGGAACCGCGGCACGCTGAGCCGAGACAGTCCCTTGGCCTCGGCCAGATGTTGCTTCGGGGCCACCCGGGCGTCCTCAAGTCGCTCGCGGTGGATCTGCAGGAACCGCTTGGCCTCGCGCAGGGCACGGATGTCCGCCTTGCTCGGGTTCTGGGCAGCGAGCTTCAGCTTGCGGGCAATCAGGACGGTCCGAAGGACGAAGATTCCCACGGCCGCCGGAATCACGAGCCACACGAGGTCCACGGGATCACGACACTCCCGTTTCCCTCGGGAGCAGGGCGTCCTACGAGCGGCTTCTATTAAACTTTCCCGTCAGGGGATACCGACAGAGTGCACCTCCCGCGCGCGGGCCCCCACCCGTCCCTTGGTGGGTACAGCCGGACTTGGAGAGGGCTCATCCGAGAGCCATCATGAGGACGGCCGAAATCCCCGCGGCTCCGAGGGCGACGCCCCCTAGGAACACGCTCCGGGACAGCCGCTCGAGGCGGGTCCGGGTGGAGGCTAGGTCGCCGGGCGAACTCGTGAGCTGTGCGCGGACGGCCTGGAGGCTTGTGAGGATCAGGCCGTCCAGGACACCGAACGCCGCCAGCACGGCGAAGAGGACGACGAGGGCGGCGGTAAGCATGAAATGAGTTTCGTAGAGGCCCGCGCCGATGAAGATCGCGTAGAGCGGTGCGGTCCACCAGATGAACGAACGCAGTTCGTCGAGGCGGTCACGTACCTCGCTCACGGCCTGGTCAGCCGACGCGTCGCTCCCCTCGTGCCGATGGGAAGACTATCCGCAGGTCCCTAGATATCCTTTGGGGAGCGGTGGGTTTTTCGGGGAAGCGAACTCCGGACGAGCTTCTTGGCGTCCTTGAAGGGCTTCTGGTCACGCAGGGCCTCGAACTCCTTCTTCTGCGCCTCTCGCGTCTTCATGCTCGCCGAGATGTCGCGCTTGCGGCTCTCGATGGACGTGGCGAGGGGCTCCTTGTACTCCCGCAACGTGTCCCGCGCCCCGCCGAAGTTCTGCGTCACCGTGTCGCGGGCGACTTGGAGCGACTCCCGATGGGAGTTGAGGGCCTTCTGTGCCTCTTCGAGGGCGCGCGTGTCCGCAAGGAGAGGAGTCCGAGACGCCGATCGGAGCCGCTTAGCCATGTACAACACCCGTCCGATGAAGACCGCGATGGCGATGACGACGATCACTGCGGGTTGTGTGATAAACGCGAGGATCGGATCCATCGGCGTTCCGCCTCCCGAGGCGGCTCCACTTCGGAGTGCGCTCTATCTTTACCTTGGCCATAGGAAGAATATACAGCCTATAATGAGAATCCGCAGCACGGCACGTCGAAACGCGGCTCGCCTCGATGCGGGATGGCATATACTCGACTCGTCGCCTTCGGGCATCCTCAAGGGGTGAGCGATTCTCCCGCCCCCTGGCCTCCTGGCAAGGTGGCGATGGCCACACCGCTTCTTAAGGACGCGGTCCCCGGAGTTTTCGGGGGCCACAAAGCCGGAATACTCCGCCCACGGTCCCGAGGCGGGAGGGTGGACAAGTGATCGTGCTCTACGACGAGGTCTACAGCCCGTACTGCGCCAAGGTCCGAAAGCTCATGGAGTACAAGGGAATCCCGTACCGAACCATCCCCGTGCCCTACCACAACAAGACGCGGCTCCTGAAGGAAACGGGCCAAGACTACGTCCCCTTCCTCCGAGATGGCCTCCGCGGCGTGCCGTGGACCGAGGCGGTGGACTACCTGGAAAAGCTCCGGCCGGATCCGAGCGCGTATCCGGACGGCCTCCGGACTGCATGCAAGCTCCTCGAAGCCTGGGAATACGACTGGTTCGAGGACCGCTACTGGGCGCTCGTCGCGCCGTTCCTCGAGCGGAAGTTCTCGGATCCCGTGGAACGTTGGAACTTCACAGAGATGTGGGAGCGAGCCTACGGACCGTTCGAGGCCATCCGAAGCGATCCACGGGCGCGGTGGGCGGACCTCGCGCCAGCCCTCACGATCCTGGAGCGTGGCCTGCGGGAACATCCCTTCCTGATCGCCTCGCAACCGACCGCGTTCGACTTCGCGATGTACGGCGACTTCCACGCCGGTGAGTACGCGGGCGTCCCATGGCCACGCGCTCACCCGAGGCTCCGCACATGGTATCGGCGGGTGGGGCGCCTGGGGCAACGCTAGGGTGGTTTCGGAAGACGCCATGGGGCGGCTCCGCATCGCTCCATGCGTTACCCTCACCCAAGGGTAACTGGACGACCTCGCAGCAACCACGCCTGGAGGCCTTCTCAATATCCGGTGATGCGCCGCTGGCCGTGGAGGTAGGCGCGCAACACGCTCGCGCGCCACCAGTTCGCTAGCGGAAGCCTGAGCCGCCGCCCCACCTCAGCTTCGGCCTCGTCCAAGGTGCGAAACCTCGCGGCGGGTTCGGCCAGCGCCGCGCGCGCGAGTTCGCGGTACCGGAACACGCCCAGGGGAATCCACTCGTCGTAGACCTCCATGAAGACGATGGCGCCTGCCTGACGGTGCCTCGCGGCCAGTTGCTCCAGGACGGGGTTCTTCGTCGCGTGGTACGCTCCGCCGATCTCGTCCGGGTAGGTCTTCCGCCCCTTCGTGAACTCGTGGTCGTGGATCGGCGTCGGGTTCGAGGAGAGGTTCCACGCCTCCATGCCCTCGAACAAGAACGCCTGGGGAAACAGGAGGATGGCGACCGTGTTCGCGAGGCCCGTGGCGCTGTACACCTCGTAGTCCTGGATCCACGGCGATGCCCGCACCCGGTCCAGGAGCCGCTTCCCGAGCATGTCGTCCACCGCGGTGATGGACCACTCCGTCGGCACGAGCCGGCGGCGTTCCCTCGTGCCGAGCAGGCCCACGCTGAAGATCCGCGTGATCTGGCTCTGGCTCACGCCATGGTCGTACAGGTCCGCGATGGCCTCCCCCGCCCGGACGTCCGTGTCCGAGACGAGGTCATCCACGCGCCGCGGCACGGACGGATTCGACGCGAGCTCCACCTTGCGGATGTCCGCGCTCGGCCCGCTGGGCGGTGCACGACCGGAAAACGGGCTCACCAGGGCCGGCGTCTTCTCGAGCCACATCTCCGTGTCCACGGGCTTGGAGGCCATGGCTCCCTCCTGGACCACGGACAGAATGCTGTCGGGTTTGCGGGCCTCGAGCACGCGGCGCGAGGCCTTCCCGCGCACCAGGGACAACCGGAACCGTAGGATTTGCGAGAGGCCGTACTGGAGCCACGTCTCCGAGGCGTCCATGATTGAGGTGTCCTGGTCGCGGAGGGGCGGCACGAGCGGGCCCACGAGGACGCGCGGATAGCCCCACGATCCGACGAAGGCGCTGGGGGGCGACGCGCCGAACAGGTCCGTGGACCGGAGGTCCTGCCGGTCCGTGAACCATTTCCGCACGCCGCCGAGGAACGGGCAGACCGCGAGACGGCAGCGCTTGATGTCGCCCCCGCACACGCGGCAGGAAATCTCCCGCTTGACCTCCGCGAGGGTCGCGCGGATGCCGTCCTCGGGGTCCACCATGCGGATGCGGGAAGGCGCGGCGGGAACCTTAGGATGACGGTCGGGTGGCCGAAACGGGTTTCGTCGCGGGAGCCGGTGCGGCCGCGGGGGCCGTCCCCGGCGGCACGTAGGGCTCGCCGGTGTCCGCATACCACCAGTGCCCACGGTACGTCTGCGAATCCTGGAGGGCCACGCGCCCCTGAACCTCAACGAAGTCCGAGGGCGCCGCGAGGCCGTCCGAGGTGCAGATCGGGCAGCGCTTGACCTGCGCGGCCTGGATTATCTGGGTCAGCGTCTTTCCTCCGGCGGCGGATGCCGCTACGGGTTTGGCCGCGGGTGCGGGCGTCGGCGGAGCTGGGGGAGTCGGAGGCTTGGGCGCCGCGGACGGCGCGACGGGTGCAGCCTTGGGCGAAGCGGCGGTCGATGGAGCAGGAGGCGTTGGGGACGGTGGCGCGGGCGCTGCGGGTTTCGGAGGAGTCGGCGACCCGGGCGTTGGCGGCCTGGGGGCAGCCGCCGGACTCGGGGCAGGGGCGGTAGCGGGAGTCGCGGGATGCGGCGCGGCCGGTGCGGGCGCCGGGGCGGAAAGGTCTTCCTCCCAGATCGCGGCGCAGACGCCGCAGGTGTGGATCTTGCTCGTGGAGGCGTTGCAGGCCTGCGCTCCGCAGTTCGGGCAGTGGTGTTCGCGCGCCATGACGCTCTTCCCGAACCTCGGGACCCACTTATCTCTTTCGGGATGGGGCTGCGGGTTCGGAGTTCCCCCTCTACCTTTAAGTCGGGTGCTGACGGTATCTCGGCGACGGAGGAGCTTGGCGCATCTCATGACGCACGCACACCGGTTCTCATCCCGTTCTGTGGCCCTCGGCAGCCTCGTGGTGGTCCTCGCACTCGTGCTTCCTTTCGCCATCTCGGGGATCGCCGCCGCGAGCACGCCTCAGCCGGGCGATGTCTTCGAGTACGACTACAACACGAACGTCGACAACGGCGGGGGTGCCTACACCGGGTACACGGACAGCATGCGCTCGCACTACCGGTACGAAGTGCAGTCCGTGTCAGACGACGTGGTCAGCGTGCTGGGGACCGGCAGCTGGACTTTCTCTGCTTCCGACGGCACCTCGCAATCCGGGTCGGACACCTACACCCCCACCTTCTCCTTGGCGACCCGCAAGTACCTGTCCGGCATCGACTCACCCGTGAAGGATCCCACGAACGCCTCGGTCTGGTTCTGGATCCCGACCCCCGTGTCCCTGGGGCAGACGATTCCCGTCCTCGATGATGTCCTCACGGTCACCTCGCTTAGCGCGACCATCTGGCTCGGAGCCGTCCCGTACAGCGCGGTCCTCTTGGAGTCCTCAGGACAGTACACGCGGAACGACGCGTACGGGATCTACACGGCCACCTACCGCGACCAGTACTACTTCGACAAGGACACGGGATACATCGTCGCCGAGCGGTTCAACGAGCAGGATGTGGGCGACTGGCAGGGCAGCCCGGCTAATTTCCAGTACCGCGCCCAGGTCTCGGTTACCGCGAGCAGCTACGCGATTCCAATCGACCTGCTGAGTTTCGGTTTGCTCTACCTTGGGATTCCCGCGGCGGTCATCCTCGTGATCGTCGCGGCCATCCGCGTCCGCCGAGGTCCGAACCGGCTCCGGATCGGCTCGGGCAACCAAGCGGTCTACGTGAGAATCAAGAAGGCGAAGAGCCAGGCGGATCTCACGGGCCTGACCCCGGACGGCTCGCCCTTCTTCGGTCCCTTTCTTCCCATCTTCGCGGAGCGGTCCCTGGCGGAGGGAGATCCCGTGGTCCTCGCGCTGGACGAGCGGAAAATCGTGGGCCTCGCCCTCCTGGACCGCGAGTCGGGGATGGGCAGCCTCTTCGCCGCGGACGACTCCGTGGCGCGTGTCCTGATGAAGAAGGTCCGGATGACCGATTTCTTCGCGGACGGCACGATCCCCGGGCGGATCCTGAATGCGAAGGAGATCGACCGCTTCACGATCCTCCAGCTGCGGAACCCGCAGCCCATGGACTACGACTCGAGCGTCGTGCGGCCCATGACCGCGGACGACTTGGCCTCGGTCATCGCGATCGCGCAGAACGTCTACCGCGAACGCGCCGCGGCGTTCATCCGGTCCTCCTTCAACGCGGGCGACCTCGGGTACGTGGCCGTGGCGCGGGGCATGGTGGTCGGCTTCGGCTTCGCAACCGTCGTCGGGACCGTCGCGCGGCTGCACACGCTCACCGTGGCCGCGACGGAGCGCTCGCGGGGCCTCGGCACGGAGATCATGAAGGCGCGCCTGTCTGCCCTGGCGGCCATGGGCGTGGACCGGGTTGTCGTCGAGATCTCCCGTCAGAACGTCGCCTCCCTGCGTATTGCGACCAAAGTGGGTTTCGCGCCCGTCGGGGAGAGCATCTACTACTCGCGCAACCCCGCGGCCGCGCCGACCGCCATGCAGAGGCAGACGTGATGGTCCGCGAGGCCGTGTACGTCCCCAACGATCCGGTTCGCCTGGTGCGCCTCGGTGGCGAACTCGAGCTGTTCGGGGATCCGCGCTTCGAGGCCTTCTGGTCCGGAGGGGTCGCCGGGTGCTATGTCCCCGAGCTGCTCTGGAGGCTCGCGGGCCAACCCGAGGGAATGCGGCTCTCGGGCGTCCGGGACGACAACCGCTCCGCCCTCCTCCCGGAGCATCGGTGGACGATTGGGGACCGGCAGTACATCGCCGCGGTCAAAGGGTGCGGGGCCGCCGTGGACGCCTACGAGAACGCGCCCCTGACCGCGGATCGCGTGCGCGCGATCTGCCGCGAACCGCGGTACGCCTCCCTGCTCAGCGCGGAGGACGGCGGCTCCCAGGGCTTCATCACGGGAGAGCGGTGGTTTGGGAACACGCCCTACGGGGGCCAGGCCCCCGACAACGCCGCCATCGGGTTCCTCACGAGCCGACGCGCGGTCGATGGGACCATCGCGGGATTCCCCATCTGCCCCATTGTGGCCCTGGTGCGGCTTCCCGATTCGCTTGCGGCGACCGCCTCGCGATTCTTCTGGTACCGCCAGTACGAAGGCGAGTTCTGGCAGGAAGTCCGCCTCATGCCCTCCAACGTCCGCGTGTACTTCCACAGCCCCGTGACCTTCGGGGTCGACACGGCCCGCGCGTTCCAGCTGTTTGGCATCGCCTCGTTCGAGGACGCGGAGCGGTTCCTCGGGAACCTGGCCCGGTCGTCCCTGGCCGCCCTGACGCTCTACGCGAGGACCCTCCGCCACGACGAGGTCCGCGGTGCGTACGCGGGCCTCGGCTACCACGACGTCTGGCTCGACAAGGACGCGGTGATCGCGCCCGACGGCACGCTGCACTTCGCGGATCTGGAGGGGATCGAGGAGATCCCGGTTCCCGATGCGGCGGCTGTGCGCTCGGAGATCGGAAGGCAGTTCCACCGCAACGTGTACGAGGCCACGTACGCCCTCGAGGCGCTCGCGTCGGAGGTGGACAGCCGCTGGCGCGTGTTCCGCAGCGGGCCCGAGCGGCGGCGGTGGCTGCTCGAGGTCTTGGAGCGCGCCTGCGTCGGCGATCCGTTCCTCTCCCTGGAACGGCGGGCGGATCGCTTGGTCCTCGCCGTGGAGCCGGCCGTGGACCCGGAAGTGTGCGGGTTGGAGATCGATGTGGCGAGCGAGGTGGGGATGTAGATGCAGAGCGACCGCGTGCGTGCGATCCTGGAGGGCATCGAGGGCCACCAGGAGGTGGCCGTGGCCGCGGAGGAGCGGGACGCGCTCCTGGCGCAGGGCCTCGTGAAGAACGTGGATGCGGCGACGCGCGACCGGTGGGTCGCGGACGTGGCCAACCTGCCGAACCTGCGCGACCGCGTGCGCGACCTCTCGCGGCAGGCGCTCGCGACGCCCGGACCGGATGCGCCGCCCGAGCTGCGTCGGATGATCGCCTCCCTGGAAGAGCTCACGCGGGAGAAGGCGACCTTGGACGCGCTCGTGTGGAACGGCCCGACCCAGGAATACCTCACGGTGCCCCTGGTCGGCCGCACCCAGCTCGAGGACCTGAAGACGTGGCACACGCGGCTCGGGAGCATGGCGTTCGAGGCCTTCCAGCAGGAGATGAGCCAGTACCGTGCCGGATTGAGCCAGCTCGTGAACCGCGCGTCCATGATCTACAACGGCCTGGTGACCAACGAGCAATTCCAGTCGGAGGAGTTCGAGGCGGCCCAGCCCTTCACCACGGTCGATTTGCGATTCGCCTCCATGATCCTCGCGAAGCGGCCCGTGGACCCCCTCCTGCTCGTCCGGGAATTCGAGTACTTCCACCACGACACGAACTGGGGTTCCTTCGGCAAGGAGGACCTCCTGGTGGCCTCCGCGATCCTCGCGGCGCTCCCCTGGGACCTGCCCACGGCGCGCAGCAACTTCGAGCGCATCCGGATCCAGCTGGAGTACCACGGCATCCTGCCCGAGGAGCGGGTCATCGTCGCCGCGTCCCTCGCCGATCTGATCGAGGAGTGGTGGAATCCGGTCATCGCGAAGATCGACGAGATCCAGAAGGCGCGGCCCAACCTGAATGCCCTGCTCGTCTCCGCGCTCGCGCGATCCCCCTATCCGCCCACGGAGGTCCTGGCCCGCTTCGACGGCACGCTCGCGGGGATGGGGGCGAAAGGGTACAGGGACGGCATCCATCTCCAGGCCGCGGCGGCCATCCTGGCCTCGACCCAGGTCCCCGCGGACGCCCTCGTGGATCGGTTCGCGGCCACGACCTCCCAGGTGGCCGGGGCCTTCGACCCGCCCTTTGCCCCCGCGGCCATGCTCGCCGCCTCTCCGCTGCAGCCCGCGGAGGCCATCGATGTCTTCCGGGACTGCATCGGCACGGTCACGAGGATGAACTTCTTCGAGCTGACCCTAGAGATCGAGGAGCTCGCCCTCATCATGAGCTACGGGGTCGCGCCGCTCGGACTCGGGTATCTCGGGGCCAACCTGCCACCGGGAATGCCTCCACCCGCGCCCACGGCCGCGGTCGCCGCGGCCCCCTACTTCGGCGCGAGCTGGTTCGTCTGGCACAACTACTGGGTCTACCGCCCGATCGGGTACTACATCGCGACCCACCCGGTGCACATCCACACCGTGGCGGCGTTCGGCTAAGCCTTCGGCTCGACCCCATACAGCCGGTCGCGGTTCGCCTCCAGCTGGTCCACCGCCTTCCCGGCGAATTCCGCGGCGGTCACCAGGGACACGTCGTGCTCCTCGGCGACGGACGCGAGCGGCTCGATGCGCTTCCGCCAGTCGCGGTCCCGGAGCAGGTGGTGGTCCAGGATCAGCGTCCGGAGCCGCGTGCTGCGGATCACGCGTTCCAGGTTCGCCAGGGAGCGTCGCGTGGCCTCCTCGGGATAGTTCTCGGGCATATGGGTCATGGGCCCGTCCACGTAGAGCACGGTCGGGTCCGCGTCCAAGAGGAAACCGAGGTGTTCTTTGAGCGGTGGGCCCTCCACATCGCCCGTGTGCACGAAGACCTCGTCGCCCTGGGCGATCCGCGCCATGACCACGTAGCCGAGCTCGTCGGTGAAGCCATGGGGCACCGCGGGCGAGAACGTGAGCTCGGCACCGCCGAAGTCCACGTCGTTGCCGTCCGCCACCTGGATCTCCTGGGGATATTTCCTGATCGCCCGCACGAAGGCGCCTGCGCGCCCCCGCTGGCTCCGGTTGATGTTCACCTTCCCATCCTTCAGGTACGCGAGCTTGCGGCGGAAGATCGACGGCGCGTCCGGGTTGTGGTGGTCGTAGTGGTAGTGGCTGACCGTGAGGACCTCCGCCTTCTTCGCGGCCTCCTTAATGCGCCGCCACAGCTCCTTCTGCCGCACCTCCTCGGACGGGTGCGGCGGCAGGTCGTACCGATAGGGCGCGAGACGCACCCCGGGGTCCAGGAGGATCGTTACATCCGGTGTCTCGACCAAGGTGGCCATGGAGCGCGCCCCCAGGCTGTCCGCGGCCAGGGGCGTGATCTTCATCGCATCACCGCGTCGGCCCATACCTGCTTCTTCACGCGGTGGAAACCCAGGTTCGACGTGAGCTTGAGGGACGGCACGTTGTCCGTCTTCACATGGAGGGCGGGAATCTTGCCGCGCTTCAGGATGTCCTTCACCAAGGCCGAGGAGACGGACTTCGCATAGCCCTTGCCACGGTACGGTTCGAGGACGTGGAGGAAGCCCATCATGGCCACGCGCTCCGTCTCGAAGTGGAGGAGGGCCCAGGCCACCGGCTTGCCGTCCTCGTACACCGCATAGGCGTGGCCTGCCTCGATCCTCGACCGCACGTACGGGCCGGCGTGGTCCCAGTCCGGGTCCCAGGTCTTGCCGACGAGGTCCGACCACTCCGGCCCCAGGGGGCGGACCCCAGGGCCCTCGCGGTCCACGAAGTCCTCCGGGTCGAGCTGGAAGAGCCAGAAGACGCCGCCTTCGAAGGTCTCCCCCCGCGGCTCCACGAGGGAGAGCATCCACTCCTCCGTCAGGTGGAGGAAGACGGGACCCTGGGGCCACGCGGCCATGAGCTCCTGCGCGGCCATCGGGTCCTCCGCGTGCATCGCGACCCCTGCGGCTCCCTCGGCCCAGGGTGGGCGGACCACGGCGAGGACGCCGCGCGGCGGATTCCCCGCGACGAAGAGCTCCTTGGGGCCGTCCATGTCGAAGGCGCGGTTCCACACTACGGCGGTGGCTACGGGGTCCTGCCGCAACAGGGATTCGATCGCGGTGCGGTCTTCGGTGGGAGTGGCGGGCGTGGGGAGGGGCATGGCCACGCGCCTCAAAAACCTTCGAGTTGCGTCGGCCTCAGGCACCGCGGATTTCGCGGGCGATGGCCTCGGCCGCCTTCGCGGGATCCGCGGCCTCGTACAGGGCGCGGCCCACGATGACGGCATCCGCCCCGGCGCGGATCGCATCCGCGGGCTTGCCGCCCTGGGCGCCCACGCCCGGCGTGAGGATGAGCCGATCCCCGACAAGGCTCCGAAGCAGCTTGACCCGCTCGGGTCGGGTGGCCGGGGCGATGATGCCCGCCGCGCCCGCGCGCACGGCGAGCCGCGCGAAGTCCTCCGCGTGCTTCGCGGTGTATTCCTGGCCGCCCGGGTGGCTCATCTCCGTGAGGACAAACACCTCCGCGCCCTTCGCCGCCTCGACGCACGCGCGCACGGAGTCCTCGCCCGGGAACGCGTGGCAGATGACCCCGGAGGCGCCGTGGGCCAGGGCCTGCTCCACGATGAGGCGGTTCGTGTTGGGGATGTCCGCGACCTTGAAGTCGCACAGCACGTAGGCCGACGCCGCGAACTCCTGCACGATGTCCGGTCCCGCCGCGAGCACGAGGGGCCAGTTCACCTTGAGGGCGTCCACGCGGCCCCCCAGGGCCCGGGCGACGGAACGAGCCCGGTCCCCATCGGTCACGTCGATCGCAGCGACGATCCGATGTTGGAGCCGCATCGGTCCCCGACGGAGGGTTCCCGAGATAAACGTTGCTCCCTGGCCGTTCGCAGGAGTCCCGCGTCCGCGCACGCTTAAGTAGCGTCCCGCGCATTTCCACGGGCCACTCCATGCCCGACGTGCAACGGATCAAGACCAAGGTCTGCCTGGTCGGCGAGGCCGCGGTCGGGAAGACCTCCCTGATCCGCCGCTACGTGCAGGACGAGTTCGACGACCGGTACATCACGACCCTGGGCGCCAAGGTCTCCAAGAAGGAGCTCACCTTCGAGACGCCGGAGAAGGGGGGCCGCGTCCAGATGGACATGACGATCTGGGACATCATGGGAGAGAAAGGCTTCCGCGACCTGCTCAAGGAGGCGTTCTTCCACGGCGCGAAGGGGACCATCGCGGTCTGCGACCTCACGCGGTACTCCACGCTCAAAGAGCTGGACGACTGGGTCCAGGGCGTCTTCAACGTCGCGGGCGAGATCCCCGTGGTCTTCGCGATCAACAAGGTGGACCTCAAGGACGAGGTCATGATTCTGTTTGGCGACAAGGAGATCGACCAAGCCGTTCGCGCCTTCGAGGCGCCGTACTACTACACGTCCGCGAAGACGGGGGAGAACGTGGAGACGGTCTTCCGCCGCCTGGGGACCATGGTCTTGGCCAAAGAAGGCCTCGCGGCGTCCCCCTGATTCTCGCGCATGAGGTTTCAGGGCGCAACGATTAAGTGCCTCGGCGCGTGCCTCGGGACGACCCGAACGAGGACCTCCCATGACGGAGACGCGTCACCTGAAGTCCAAGATCTGCCTGATCGGCGAGAAGGCCGTGGGGAAGACGAGCCTGATCCGACGCTACGTCCTCAACATGTTCGACGACCAGTACATCACGACGATCGGGACCAAGATTTCCAAGAAGGAGGCACGCGTGTTCCTGCCCGAGCGCGACCTCCTCGTGGACGTGGACATGACGATCTGGGACATCATGGGCGAGAAGGGCTTCCGCGAGCTGCTCAAGGATGCGTATTTCTACGGCGCCAACGGCATCCTGGCCGTGGCGGACCTGACGCGCCGCAAGACCCTCGACGACCTGGACGACTGGATCGACGGCGTGGAGCAGATCGTGGGTAAGGTGCCGCTCCTAATTGCGGTGAACAAGAGCGACCTCGTGTCCAGCGCGCAGTACGGGGAGAAGGACGTGGAGCAGGTCGCGCGGGCGTTCGACTCCAGCTACCTCCTGACGTCCGCGAAGTCGGGGCAGAACGTCGAGGAGGCGTTCCGCCGGCTGAGCCAGATGGTCACGGAGTCCCAGCTCGGACGCAAGTGAACGGCGTCGCGGGGCACCCGGTCCACATGATGGACTCCGGGACCGATTCCTCCGACCCCTCGGGGACGATCCGCTGGACGCCGTCCAGGTGCAGGCCAGTCGGTTCTACGGCAGGAAGAGCGGACCGATCAGGATGAAGAGAAGGAGCGCGATGGCCGCAGCCAGAACCACCACCCACTTCCAGCCGCGGAACGTGAACGTCTCGCCCCGCGCAGCCGTCAGAGCCTTGGCCGTGGAGGGTGTGTAAATCCGGGGTTGGGAGGGTACCGCGGACATAGGAGTCACGCCGGCTGCTCATGCGGGTCCGACCCCATAAACGTGCCTCGGGCGTGCCACAGAATGGAGAGGGGCTTGGAGCAGACTATTGTCCCTTTATTCGGATTTCCTCCGCCCGCTGCACCACCCCTGGGAGCAACCATTAAGTACGGTCCCCTCGATGGAACCGCCCCCTGAACCGGTGCCTGTCGGGTTGCAGGCCAGTGGGGAGGGGTCTCGGGCCGGGAGCGGGGGACCAGCCGGATCGGACACGCCCATGCTCGCGCGAGGGAGGACTAGGACGGCGAGGAGACCGGGACGAGGGCTTCTCCTCCTTCTCGGTGCGCTGCTCGCGCTCGCCATGCTGCCGCCCGGCCGCAGTGAGCTTCCTTCCGTGGCGACGAACGCAGATGCGTCGCGCACCGTCACGTGGACGATGAACAACTCCGCGTCGCTGACCACGCAGAATGTGGACTTCGGTGGCGGGAACGCCTCCCTCCCCTGGACGGACTCCATCCTCTCCTGGCCGAATGGGACGGCCATCAATGCGAATGGGGCGATCGACCCCCACACGGTCGTAACCCCCTCGGGCATCTCCCTGAAGCAGGACTGGAGCAACCGGGTTGCGGACGGGACCTTCACGACCGCTTCCCCGTGGCACTATCTGAACGGAACTGCGGACAACACGACAGCAATGTGGGGGCCAACGATGATGGCGCGGCTAAATCATACATCGGCCGCGACACAAACTCTGTGGGACTCTATGGATACTCAGGGGCTCTGGGCTCCAATCCCTGTATGTGCTGGAAGCAGCAGCAAGTTCTTCACGGTATCTGGGAGCCAGCAGAAGCAGGGTAGTGGTGCGCTTGGGGACTATGTGAATGTCAGCGGGGGAGCGAGCTGCTACGCGGGCGCGGTCAACACGTCTTCTATAGCGATTGACTGGGGCGCATACGATCTGCTGAATGTTTGGATCTACCTAAACCGTTCCGCTCCTGCTGCCTTCCAAATCTCCGCGTTCAACGGTGGTACTCTCTACACTACCACGCCGATTCCGCTCAGGCAGTACTGGCAGGACGTTGCCGTCGATCTAACCCAGCTCAGCGCCCGGACCATGCTTAATACCGTGACTTTGCGCATCGTAGGTATTTCCGGCCAACCGGTAACGAACCTGACTGTGTATTTTGACGCAATCCGTGTCGGTGCCGCGAAGCTGGCGAATACGGTGGCATACGTGTACCAACCCTTCGCGAAGATTCAGGCCACCACGCCTCTCCCGGGCAGCGCCTATCTCTCCTTTGATTGGTCTTTCACCAACGCCACCGGCGTTGCCGCGTACGCCGCGAATGCGAACCTCTCCGGGCCTTCGGGCTACGTGAACGCAAGCCTGATTCCCGCTTCGTTCGGCAACTGGTCGCACTTCTCGGAGGACGTCTCTTCTGAAGTGACCTCAACGGGCACGTACAACCTCAGCTTCTCCCTTCGCGTCGTCCTCGACAACATCTCCGCGTCAAACGTCACGCTGCTCATCGACAATGCTTCCTTCGTCTACCCGGGGACCCAAAGCGGAACCTATCTATCCGATCTCCAGACCATGGGCGTGGGCTCCCAGTACACGTCCTTGTCCTGGGCCGCGGTCCTTCCGTCCTCGGACACCACTGTCACCCTTGCGATCCGCACAGGGAACACGACGAGCGCGGGCGACCCGACATGGAGCGGATGGCAAACGTGGTCCGCTTCGCCTGGCATTCCGACGGTCCCAGGTGCCTACTACTTCCAGCTTCGCGCGGACCTCGCGACCACGAACGCGAGCGTCACCCCGGTCCTCGAGTCGCTGACCCTCACGACCCAGCACCACGTGGACCACGGGACCGTGCTCTCCGGCGTGTTCCGCGCCGACTCGACCATCCTCAACTGGCGCTCGTTCAACGCCAGCCTCTCGACGCCGCCAGGCACGTACGTGTCGTTCGAGGTGGGCAATGGGTCTTTCATGGTCTCCGTGGCTCCGGGATCGCCCCTGACCACCGTGCTCCAGGGTCCGTACATCCAATGGCAGGCTCTGCTCGGCACGACGGACGGCCTCCGCACGCCCACCCTGCGCAGCGTCTCCGTGACCTACGAGTACCTCGGCCCTCCGGCGCGCCTCGTCATCACGCACGCGGGTCTCGTCGTCGGAACGGGAGTCACCCTGAACGTGACATCCGGACAGTACCTCCAGCTGGGCGCGCTCGTGTACGACGCGGGCTCCCATCTAGTACCCTCGAACCTCTATGTGGTCGGGTGGACCATCGACAATGCGTCGGGAGGGAGCGTGCAGAGCAACGGGAGCTACCAGGCCGGGAAGCCGGGCACCTGGGTCATCACTGCGGTGCTGACAAGTACCGCGGTCCCCACGGGCGCCGCGGTGACCGCCTCCGTTCGGGTGAATGTGACTGCAGCCACTACGCAGTCCTCCGCGCCCTTCGGCCTCGTTGACGCGCTCCCGTACGTCGCAATCGGGATCACGGCCCTCCTGGGCTTCGCGATCTACGAGGTCCTCGTCCGTCGCCTGTTCGCCATCGACGACGTCTTCCTCATCGCCAAGGACGGGCGCCTCATCTTCCACAACACGCGTCGCATGCGGGCGGACCGCGACGAGGACATCCTCTCGAGCATGCTCACTGCAATCATGGCTTTCCTGCGCGACCAAGACCCTGAGGAGAACGGCGAGCTAAGGAGCTTCGAGGTCGGCGGCAAGACCACCCTCTTGGAGCGCGGCGAGCATGTGTACCTGACTGCGATCTACTCAGGCCGCGTCCCCCGTTGGGCGGGCAAGGACCTCCACCGGTTCATGGCGGACCTCGAGCGGGACTTCGGCAACGCGTTCGCGAGCTGGACCGGTTCGCCCGAAGACCTCCACGGGCTTAAGGAGTACATGCAGCGCTTCGTCTCCCGCGTCCGGTACCACGGGCCGCCCCATCTCGAGGGCGAGAACACCTAGCCGCGGCCCTCACTTCTGGAAAAACAGCAGGTAGAAGATCACGCCGAAACCGAGGAGGGTGAACCCGGTGGAGACGAGCCACATCCACCGGAGGAGGCGGGCCCGTTGTCCCGGGTTCTGCCACGCCCTCTCCAGGCGCTCCATCACATCGCCTTGAACCGCTTCAGGCGCATGAAGTTGTCTCGCTCGATCTCCTCAAGGCGCTGGCGGATGAAGGCCTCCGTGGCCTTGAGCTCGGGGATTACGCGGTACTCCAGGGCGTTCACGCGGCGTTTCACCTTCTCGATCTCCTCGATCAGGCGCCGCATGGTCGTCTCGATCTCCGCCGCGACCACGACGTCCTCCACCAGGGCCTCGTAGGCCTCCGCGGCCTCGTCGATCCGTGCGGACGTCGTGATCACGC
>CAZJIP010000014.1:0-25619 GCA_964546105.1 uncultured Methanomassiliicoccales archaeon | reverse complement strand
CGACGCGGACCGCAGGTGGACACCGGGGTAGGCCGCGGCCGTCAGGACAATCTCGAGGCGACGGGGGTTCAGGAGCCACGACGGCCCGGAGCGCCGCGTGGGCTGCTCCAGCTTGACGGACTCCAGGCTCAGGGCGCGCTGGAGCCCCTTCGCGAATCCCGACGGCAACGCCACGCGGGGGTATTACGGCGGTCCTTCAAAACGCTTTGACTCACCAGCCCGCAGGGAAGGCGGCCTCCACGGTCAGGCCGAGCGACGCCCCGAGGGAATGGATCCGGGCCGCCAGAGGAGCGAACGATTCGGGGTCGTCCCGCGCTTCCCGATAGGGGGACGCAAGACCGGAGGCCACCGCGGCCGGTTCGACGCGTTCCCAGACGCCCGGTCGGAACCGCAGGCGATCGTACATCACGCGCTGCGTCCCAGAATTCCGGATGGCTCGTAGGAGCGGCTCCAAAGTGGCCTCCGTGGCCACGGGCAGGATCGGTCCGATGAAGGCCCACGTCCGCACGCCTGCCTCGTTCAGCGCACGTAGCGTCGCGAGCCTGCGGTAGGAGGGACTCGAGAAGGGTTCGAATCGCCGCCGCATGGTCTCGTCCACGGTCGTGATCGTCATGCCGACCTCGACGTCGGCGAGGCGCTTCAGGAGAGACAGGTCCTTCAGGATCAGGCTCGACTTGGTCTGCAAGCTCACGGGGAAGTCGAACCGGGCGAGCTGCTCCAGGCAGAAGCGAGTCAGGTGGTACCGCGCCTCCAGGGGCTGGTAGCCGTCCGTCACGGTGCCCAAGCCCACGACGCCGCGCTGCTTCCGCTTCAGCTCCTTGGCCAAGACCGCGGGGATGTTCCGCTTCACGTCCACGAAGCGACCCCAGGTCCGCTCCTCCCGCAGCACGGAGGGCGCATAGCAGTAGACACAGCCAATGGAGCACCCGCGGTACGGGTTCAGGGCGTAGTCCAGACCGGGGAGGCTCGTCGGAGAGAGGGCGGTCGTGCAGGAGACCTCGCGGACCCTCATGGGGACCGCATCCGGGACGCATGCTCGAGCGCCTCGCGGGCCGTCGGGGTCAGCTCGTACTCCCCGAGGTCCTTGAGCGGGATGAAGCGCGCGTTCTCCGCGTCCGAAGCGGGGAAGGGCTCTCCGGACACATAGTCGCAGAGGACCGCGAACAGGACGTAATGCCACTGGACCTTCCCGGCCGCATCCCGGAGCACGACGTCCCGGACGTCGGCGATGCGCGCCGGCCGCGCGGTGACACCCGTCTCCTCGAGGGCCTCGCGGGCCGCTGCCTGCTCCACGGTCTCGCCGAGCTCCAAGGACCCGCCGGGCGGGCTCCAGAGACCGCGGCTCGGCTCGTCCCGCCGCTTGACCAGGAGGACGGCGCCCTCGCGGAACACGAGGGCGGAGACCGCGGGGACAGGCCGCTCGGGGAACTCGTTCTGCGACGTCATCGACGCGTTCGGAACGCGGGGCGCCCCCTTTCAGCTTAGCGGTGGGAGAGGCGGAAGTGGTTCGCCACGGGGGTCGAATGCCGCCTCGCGCTCAGCCTCATATGTATCGGTATGTACTTTTCGGGTGGTCACCCAGCGTTAGGCTCAAGTGACCCCCGACCCATCTTCACGCAACCCCGGGGCCGGAGGCCACGGGGCGAGGGAGTGTGGAGAGGATGCGCCGTCACTCGACTGCCTCGCTGTTGGTTATTTGGCTGCTAGTCGCGTCCGCGATCGTCTTGGGCCTGGTTGCCGGCCCTGCGCGGGCCACGACCTACCCGTCCGCTGCGTACTACTTCGACGGAACCGTGGCGAACGAGTTCTCCGCGAACTCCGTGGCCCTCCTGGACCTGAACAAGGATGGGGTGACCGACCTGGTCGTAGGCGCCCCGTTCAACGGGACGGGCGGGATGAAGAACGCTGGCTCCATTACGTTCTATCTCTCAGGCCCCCAAGGACCCTTTAGCCGTGGGATCACGGTCTTCGGCTCCGCCGCAGGCGACCTCTTCGGATGGTCTCTCGCCGACGTCGGCAACGTCAGCGGATTTGGTCCTACCCTCGCCGTCGGCGCGCCCCATGCGAGTCCCAACGGCCACCCCCTGGCGGGAAACATCACCCTCTTCTTCCCCAGCGCCTCCTTCAATGGGGAGGCCGGCGCCTGGATCAACAGCACGGTTGACGGGGAGAACCTGGGCTACGCGCTGGCAGCCGGCGGCGACATCAACGGGGATGGGTTCGACGACATCCTCGCGGGTGCCCCGTTCTGCGGCACCGGAGCCACCGAAGGCGGCTGCGCGTACGTCTTCTACGGTGCCGCCCCGCACCCCGCCCTGGCGCCCAGCCTGTCCTTCGACTCCACCGTCGCCCGTGCCCACTTCGGATCGTCCGTCGCGGGCAACGGCAGCGTGGACGGCAACAGCGCCCTAGACCTCGTGGTCGGCGCCCCGAACTATACCTCGGGGGGCCTTGATTCGCGAGGAGCGGCGTACATCATCCGCAATCCGACCGGCACGGTCCGGACGAGCATCGTTCTCGGGGCGAGCGCGGGGGACAAATTCGGGTTCTCCGTCGCCATGGGGGACTTCAACGGGGACACGATCGACGACCTCGCGATCGGCGCGCCGTACAATAACGCGGCGTTCACGCAGGCCGGCGCCGTCTCCATCATCTACGGTGCCTCACCCTTCAAGACGACGATCGGGGCGATCTTGGACGGCAACGCCGCGGGCGAATGGTTCGGATACGCCCTCGCATCCGGGAACTTCCACAAGGATAACCTCGGGGACCTCCTGATCGGGGCCCCCGGAAGCACGATCAACGCCACGGGCGTCGGTCGGGCCTACGGGTATTATGGAAGCCCGGCTCCGTGGACCTCCGCGAACCTCACCTTGGTGCCCGGGGCCTCCGGAGCGAACGCTTTCGGATCGTCCCTGGCGGTCGGGGGCAACTTCAGCACGGACGGCAAGCCCAGCATGGCAGTCGGGGACCCCCAGTTCAAAGTCGGCGGCAACGCGAACGAGGGCCGCGCCTACGTCTACCAGGGCGATGTGGTCCCGACCCAGAATCTCCCGCGAGTGCTGGGTTGGGTGTGTGTCCCGTATACATGGACCGGGGGCACGGACCCCTGTTCTGGACTTGACGGATTCACCGTAACTCTGGAGTCCACGACCCTGTCCCTCTCGACCTCCTCGATCGCGAACGGATCCTTTGCCTTCACTGCTCTGCCGGGCACCTACTGGCTCAACACCACGAAGTTCCCGTACATCGACAACACGACGAGCTTCTCCCTGAGCTTCAATCAGGTCAAGACCGTGGTCATCTTCCCGACCACAATCCCGCTGGTCCGCGGCAATGCCACGGACGCGGTAAACCGGACGAAGTACGCCGGAGTGACCGTGGCCCTGTACAACGCCACGAACGTCCTGGTCAACTGGACCACGACGTCGTCCACGGGTGCGTATTCCATGTACGTGCCGCCGGCCTTCTATCCGCCGGTTGGGGGCAGCGCGGCGATGACCGTACGGATGTGGGACGCGACCCACTACACGAACTCCACGAGCGTGTCCATCCGTCGGAACCAGACCACGTATGCGAACCTGTTCCTGAACCGGTTCCCCGTGGTGAGTGGTACGGTCTACGATCAGCGGACGCTGTCCCCGATTAGCGGGGCCACGATTCAGGCGACCCAAAGTGCCACCGTGGTGGCGACCGCCACGACGAACAACCGAGGCGTGTACACCCTCGTCGCGACGAATGCCTCCGTGCCGCGCCTCCTCTACCTGAACGTGACGCACAACGGATACGGGCGCAACCAGACGTCGCTCAGCGTGAACCAGAACCAGTCGTACTCGGTGGACGTCTACCTCCTCACGGACCGCACGCCGCCGGCGTCCAACGTGTGGCCTCTCCTGCCCATGTACACGACGACTGCGGTGTTCAGCCTCTCGGCGAACGCCTCGGACAACAACGGGGTGGCGCAGGTCCAGCTCTGGTACCGCTTCAACAACGCGGGGAACTATGTCCAGTATGCGGTGGACACCGCGGCGCCCTACACGTTTAGCTTCAACTCGACCTCGGCGCGCGGTGACGGGCGGTACGAGTTCTACACGATCGCCGTGGACTACGCCGGGAATATAGAGGCGGCCCCGAGCGCGAACGACACATGGACCTGGGTGGACACGGTGAGGCCCTCCTTGACCGTGACGAAGCCCACGGCCGGTCAGACCCTACTCACGTCCTGGGTCAACGTGACCTGGACCGCGGCGGACGCGGGCTCGGGCTTGCTCAAGGTCGATGTCCAGTTGGACAGCGGGGCATGGGTCCATGTGGGCCTCGGGGTCTACCTGAACCTGACCTCCGTGGCCGACGGCAGCCACACGGTGACCGTCAACGCGACGGACCGTGCCGGGAATTCGCGGAGCGTGTCCGTGGCGTTCTCCGTGAGCACCGCGGCGCCCGTGCTGACCTTCACCTCGCCGGCGAACAACAGCGTCACCGCGAGCCGGACGGTCGTCCTCACGTGGACGATCACGAACCCGGGTGCGGGGGTCACGGTCCTGCAGACCGCCTTGGACACGGGGGCCTGGCAGACCCTGCTGACGTCCGCGACGTCCTACACGTTCACGAGCCTGACGGACGGGAGCCACAACCTGTGGCTGCACGCGGAAACCGCGAACGCCCAGACCACGGTCTACCTGCGGGTGACCGTGGACACGACGCCGCCGAGCGCCGCAATCTCGGCACCCACCGGGAATCCCTGGGTGAACGTTACCTCGGAGGCCGTCGCGTTCAGCGCTTCGGACGCCACGTCGGGCATCGCCCGCCTTGAGATCTCCCTCGACAACGGGACCGCGGTGGATGTCACGGGCCAGACGGCGTACACGCTGACGGGCCTCGCGGACGGAGCTCACCAGGTGGAGCTCACGGCGACGGACCAAGCCGGGAACGTGGCGACCGCGACGGCCAACTTCCGCGTGGACACCATGAAACCGGCCGTGACCTTCGGTGCTCCGGCCGACGGAGCGAGCATCTCGAGCTCGTCTGTCGCGGTGCAGTGGCTCGCCACGGATGCCGGCAGCGGCATCACCTCGGTGTCGATCTCCCTAGACGGCGGGACGCCGCAGAGCGTGACGCCGGGCGGCACGCAGACCTACACCGGGCTCGCGGACGGGCAGCACTCCGTGGTCATCACAGCGAAGGATGCCGCCGGGAACGTCCGGACATCCACGCTCAGCTTCACCGTGAACACGCAGCTCCTGGGCAACAACGCCCTAGCCTACGGGCTCATCGCGGCTGTTGTGGTCGTCGTAGCCGTCATCGCCCTGGTGACGTGGCGGATGCGGAAGCCCAAGGCACCCGCCGCGCCGAAAGAAGAGCCCCCGAAGCAGGAGCCGCCCAAGACGCCGGACGAGGAGAGGAAGGCCTAATCCTCGCCCTCCCCTTCCTTTCGCGGGGCTCACAGCGCACCGGCTGCAAGCGCGGCCGCCTCGGGAGAGCGGAAGTCGTCGAAGGTCCGCTGATAGAGGACGTGCTTCAGGACCTCGCTGACGCGGATGTACCGGGACATGGGGATGTCGAGGCGCGTCTGCAGGTGAGCCAGAGCCTCGGCCAGGGTTGTGAACGTCCGCGGGGGGCGGCGCAGCGCCTCCCGGACGTGCTCCCGCACGTTCCAGACGCCCACGGGCATGATGTACCCCGGGTGGGTCTCCCGCAGGATGACCGTGGCGGACTGCCGGCGCTCCCGGAGCAGGGATTCCGCGACGGCGAGTCGCGCGGCGTAGTAGCAGCCTCCGATGCTCGCGTACGTGGTCCGTCCTTCGAAGCCCTCGTGGTCCCCGAAGAGGACCACCTCCCGGCCCAAGGGATTCCAGAGGGTGTTCGGGTACCAAGCCTCGATGAGCTCGTACCGCCAGGGACGCGGAATCTGCACGACAAGGAACCGGTCGTCGAACCCAACCGCCTCGAAGACCCGAATTGCGTCAATCAGCGGGAACTCCTTGACCCGCTCCCGGAGGTCCTTGCCGATCGTGTCGTCCACCGCGGTGATCGACCACCGCGTCGGGACGAACTTGCGGTTCTTGGAGATCCCGAAGGCCCCCACGCTGAACGCGCGCTGAATCTTGGAAACGGGGATGCGGTCGCGGTACAACTCGAGGACCGCATCGCGCGCCAAGAGGTCTCCGTCGGAGTACGCGCGGTCCAAGTGCGGGTCGACCCTCAGCGTCCCAAAATCGAGGTTTCGAAGTGGGGCTGAGGGGCCGAAGGGTTGCACATCGTCGTCGAGCACGACGCGGCCGTGGGGCTTCTTCGTGAAGGAGACCTCGACCTCGGTCGAGGCCACGGACAGCGCGAGCTCCCGTGTCAGGTCCACGACCCGTCCGCCCGTCTCGACGTCCATGACATCCACGCGGTGCATCCCGCGGACGAGCTGGGAGCGGAAGGAGACGATGTCGTCCATGGACCGGCCGATCCACGCTTCAGGGGTGTCCAGCAGCTCCGTGTCCCCGTGGACTGGCGGCACGAGGGGACCCACGAATACCTTCGGATAACCGAAACGGCCCACGAACACGCCGGGCGGGGAGGCGCCGTCCAAGTCCAGGCGGTCGATCGCGGGTGCCGTCCGCATCATGAAATCCCACCGCACGAGGATCGGGCACCGGGTCTTCCCGCACAGGAGCTTCCCACCGCGGCAGGAGATGCAGAGGCCGCTCGAGATGGCCCTCTGCGTGTCCGGATCGAAGAGGCTCCCGAAGTCCGCGGGCGCGGGAGCTGTCGGGAGGGCCAGCATTGCAGCCGGGCCAGCCGGCGACCAGCTTATGAACCTGGCGGGGGGATGCGCGAAGCGGTGCACGGGAACCCTTATGGCCCCCCTCCGGCGTTCCGGGAGGCGTGCCCGAACCGCTCCTCGCCCTGAACACAGAGGACCGCATCCTCCTCTACCTCACGGACTTCCGCCACATGGAGGAGCGGTACGTCCTCCCTCAGGCCCTGACCCAGAAGGCGATCGCCTTCGCCGCGGGCATCCAGCGGAAGCATCTGTCCCGCTACTTGGACGAGATGGTCAAGTCGGGTTACCTCGTCGAGGCCAAGGGCCACGTGGAGGGCGAGAAGCAGCGCATGCTGGCCTACTACCTCGCGCCCCGCGGCTGGGAGCGGGCCCTCGCCATCAAGCAGCGCCTGTCCACGGTCCGCGTCCCCGTGAAGGACGGGGGAGAGACCCGGGCCATGACCTTGGAGGAAATCGACAAGGCGACGTCCGCGCACCTAACCTTCTCGGACATCGTGCGCGAGGCCATGAACGTGGACACCCTGGACCTCGCCTACCTGAACGGCATCGACGAGCGCCGCAAGCGCGCCTTGGACGAGCGGGTGAAGGACCTCGAGGACTACACGCGCGCCGTCATGACGGCGTGGAAGGACGGCCGCGTGACGGCGACGGAGCGCCTGCTCATCGAGCAGCTTCGGGAGCATCTGGGCATCTCCCGGGAGGAGCACGAGCGGATCGAGACCCAGGTCATGGAGGAGGTCCTCGCGAACCGCGAGGGAATCTACCGCGCCGTCGCCACGGAGGCCTTCGAGCACGGGCCGATTGCGCCAGCGACACGCGAGCTCCTGGATGTCCTCCGCAAGAAGCTCGGCCTGTCGGAGCCGGACACGGCCCGGATCGAGGCGACCCTGGCCAAGGCCTAGGCGGGGACATCCGTCAGCGTTCTCCGCGGATCAGCGGCATCAGGACCAGGAGGAGGCACGCGCCGTTCAGGGCGATCAGGAAGATCCACCAGAGCTCGAAGGACGTAGGCGTGCCCGACCACCAGAGATCCACGACGATGACCGCGAAGATCAGGATCCAGAAGGCCCCTCGGCGAATCGTCAGGGATGTGTCCTCCGGCGACTGCGGGCATTCCTACCGTGCGACGAAGAGACGGTACTTCTGCGTCGGATCGGAGATCTCCATCTCGATGCGCTTGGCGATGAGCTTCTCCGGGTGATGCACGCTGGGGACACGGCGATCCAGCTCCGCGAAATCCCGGAACGGCCCCTTCTTCCGCTCCTCCAGGACAGCCCACATGGTCTTCTTCCCGAGGCCGGGCAGCAATTCGAGCATGTGGAACCGGGTCGTGATGGCCTGGGCCTTGTTGAAGAAATCGATGAACCGCGCCTCCTTTTCCTTGACGACCTCCGCGATGACGAAGGGCATCTCCTTCTGCGCGCCCACGGTCAGCTCCTCATAGGCCACGCGTCGCTTCACGTGGAGGATGTCCTTCCGCAGGTCGATCTCCTTGCCGATGTAGACCTTGGCGCCTACGGCCAGGTCGGTGCCCTCCTTGGGCACGAGCTCGAACAGCTTGAATTCGTCCTCCCCGAGCGCGTAGGCTAGGGGCTCCCGGTGGTACTTGGACTGGTCCGGATGACCTTGCGGTAAGTAGTCGAGGATGCGGGCGTAGTCTTCCACGGAAATCGCCTCGTTCAGCGGTACTTGGCGACGATCTCCAGGGCCTTCTCCGCATCCTCTTTCGAGAGGGCGAAGCGTTCCTTGGCAAAGATGGCGCGCACGTCGTCCAGGTGCGTCGGCAGGACGTCGGCGATCTTCACGGCGTTGGCCAGGGACATCATGGGGACTTCCATGAGCTCCTTGACCAGCGTCGGCACCTTCTCCGGCGGGATCCGGGCGAACGCCGCGGCGTGGGAAAGGGCATACTGCTGTTCGGGGGTGAGCTCCGCGCGGGCGGCCTTCTCCTTCTCCAGGATGACCTTGAGGTCGGCCAGGGAAACGTATTCCTCTTCCACTCGCACCCCTCCTAGGCTCGCCGCAGGTGTTCCGGAAGGACCACGCCCTGCTTGATGCGCGATCCGAAGCGGACGTCGACGAGGTACGCCCGTCCCCGCTTGCCCACCACGGTCCCCGTCATCCCATGGAACCGGTTGTGCGGCCAGCCTTTCTGCACGCTCGAATCGATGAGAATCGTGACCTTGTCGCCGACCTCAAAGGTCTGGAAGGAGCGGGTGATGGGGGAGAGCCCGCGCTCGCGGGGGCTGCGGCGGTACTTCTGCCGCGTCTTCTCCATGATCCCCTTGGAGGCCTTCACCATGCTCCGTCACCCTTCGTCGTGGATCTCCAGGACGTCCAGCTCGAGCACTTCGCACGCGACGCCGAGGAGGTCCGCCAGGGACGGCTTCGTCCTCCCGCGGTCTCCGTGGACCAGCTCCTTGATGTAGGCGCCGGTCTCCGCGGTGACCCGGAGTTCCGCGACGGTCCCGTCCGTGGAGAGGACCTCAGCCCTCCGCACGGACCGCTGCCGCGTCGTATCCGCCCGCCGATGGACCACCCTGAGCGGGGTGCGTTGTGCGATCGGCTGGGCCTCCAAGAACGTCAGCTCCCTTATAAGTCTTGCCTCGCCCACAGGAGAGGCGAACCGGACGAGGACGCGGTACGTCTTGTCCGCGCGGTCTGACTTGATCGCCACAATCTCCTTGCGGGTGGCCGGCAGGAACGCGTCCACTTCGACTTGGCCCGAGGCGTTCACGCGGTTCCGGGCCGACGCCAGATCAATGTGGCGTCGCCGCGGCTCCTTGATCTCGAGGACGAAGGGGCGCCCGCGGCCGAGCATCCGGGCGTCGATGTCTTCACGTCCCATCCCATGGAGCGCGTGGCCACTGCCGCCGGACTCGCGCATGACCTCGGTCGCCAGGATCTCCTCCACGCTCGTGGGGTACATCTTGCCGGTCCCGCCGCACTTGGCGCAGCCCTTGCCGCGACAACGGTTGCACGGCCAGCGCGTCTGCGGGATCCCGCGCACGAGCTTGCGGTAGCGGCCGCGCAGATGGAGCGGGTTCACTTGGAGGTCCACGTGGTCAAAGGCCGTGTCCACGATCGCCACGATGTCCGGATTCTCGAGGGATGGCTCCTTCTTGGTGAGATCGCAGACGCGCTTGCCGACCTCCCGGTTCACCTCGGACTTGACCGCCTCGGGCGCGGCAACCTTGAGCTCGGACCAGAGAGACTCCTCGCGCGCCTGGATCTCCGGGTCGATCTTGGAGCCGATGAGGAACGTGTCGTAGTCCCAGGGCTCGATCTTCTTTGCGACGAGCCGGGCGAGCGCATCGTATCGAGTCGTGAGCCCTTCGCAGAGCCAGCACGGCCCCGGAAGCGAGCGAGCGATCTCCCGGACCGCCGCCCCGCGCTCGTCGTTCGTGTGGCCATGGCCGAGCTTCCCGAAGAGCCGGCCCAGGCATGCGTCGCAGAGGGTGCGCGGCCCCAGCGCGGACCAGTCGACCTCGCAGGCCGCGACACGGACCTCGTCCACACGGCCCCTCAGCGGGCCATCCGGCTTAAGGTTCACCCCCTGCGACCCTTTCGTTTATGGGACACCGATGCATGGGGTCCACCACAATCCAAGAGGACGAGACTATGGCGAACCCAGGCATCCGAATGCGCGGGGCGCGGTACGGCATCTACCGAGAGACCTCGCTGGGCTACGACGAGGCCGTGCGACAGACCACGGAGGAGCTGAAGAAGGAAGGATTCGGCGTCCTGACGGAGATCGACGTGCGGGACACGCTGCGCAAGAAGCTCGGCGTCGAGTTCCCCAGGTACGTGATTCTGGGCGCCTGCAACCCACCGTTTGCCCACCGCGCCCTGACCGCGGAGCCGGACATCGGCCTCCTGCTCCCCTGCAACGTGGTGGTCCACGAGGGACCGAGCGGCCGTGTCGGCGTGAGCGCGCTGAAGCCCACCGAGGTCTTCGGAAAGCTCATTGACAACCCGGGGATGGGCACGCTGGCCCAGGAAGTCGAAGAGCGCTTGGTGCGCGCTTTGGACCGCGTGGCCGCACCCTCGGCGTGACGGGGCGCTGCGAAAGCTCGCGCGCGACGTTCCCCTGGAGTCCTTCCACGAGCAAGGTTTATTCGTCACCTACGGTTCGGCGCGCCCGAGGCCCCTCGGATGTGCTCGTCCCTCGTATTCCTCCTGGCCCAGGCGAGCGCCCCTCCCGCGGCCCCGGAGCCTCCGACGGACCTGGAGCGGGGACTCAGCTCCGAGGAAGTCGAGCGTCGCCTCCGTCAGTACGGGCCGAACGAGGTGCCCGAGAAGCGGGAGAGCGCCGCGCTCCGCTTCCTGCGCAAGTTCTGGGGGCTCACGCCATGGATGCTCGAACTGACCGCGCTCCTGACGTTCCTCCTGGGCAACTTGGGCGACACGTACATCGTCCTGAGCCTCCTGGGCCTGAACAGCATCCTGGGATTCTTCCAGGAGGCACGGGCGAGCCAGGCCATCGCGTACCTGAGGAAGCGGCTCGAGGTCAACGCCCGCGTGAAGCGCGACGAAGCATGGTCCACGGTGGCCGCGCGGGAACTCGTGCCCGGCGACGTGGTGCGAATCCGCGGCGGCGACTTCGTCCCCGCGGACCTCCGAGTCCATGAAGGGAGTCTCGAGGTCGACCAGTCCGCGGTAACCGGCGAGTCCCTGACCGCGGAGAAGGGGCCCAGCGAGGTGGTGGTCTCCGGCTCCACGATCGTCCGCGGGGAGGCCACCGGCATCGTGGTCGCCACGGGGACGCGGACCTACTTCGGCAAGACGGTCGAGCTCGTGCAGATCGCGAAGCCTAAGCTCCACATGGAGGAGGTCACGTCGAAGGTGGTCCAGTGGCTCCTCGCCATGGTGGGAACGCTCCTCGCCATTTCGCTCATCTACACGGCCGTCCTCGGGAACGACGTGCTGCCCATCCTGCCCCTCGCGGTCGTGCTCCTCGTGTCGGCCATCCCCGTCGCGCTGCCCACGATGTTCACGATCTCCATGGCCCTAGGCTCCCTCGAGCTCGCGAAGAAGGGCGTGCTCATCACCCGCCTGAGCGCGGCCGAGGACGCCGCGACCCTGGACGTCCTGTGCGCCGACAAGACGGGGACGATCACCCTGAATCGCCTGCGCGTGGTGGATGCAGTGCCCCTGGACGGCTACACGAAGGACGACGTGCTCCGCTTCGGGGCGCTCGCCTCTCACGAGGCGAACCGCGACCCCATCGACCTTGCGGTGCTTGACGCCGTGCGCACGCGGGGCGTCAATCTCCAGGGCTGGGTCCAGCGCGCCTTCGTCCCGTTCGACCCGTCGACCCGGCGCACGGCCGCGGCCATCGAGAAGGACGGCACGAAGCGGTACGCGCTCAAGGGGGCAACCAACGCGGTCGTGCCGCCGGGCTCCTCCAAGGAGGACATGGCTCGAATCGTGAAGGAAGTGGAGGCGTTCTCGTCGAAGGGGTATCGGGCGCTCGCCGTCGCGGTGGGCTCGAGCCTCGACAAGACCACGCCCGTCGGCCTCCTGGCCCTCGCGGACCCGCCCCGCGCGGACTCCGCACAACATCTCGCGGACCTTCGGAACCTTGGGATTGCGACCAAGATGCTCACGGGAGACGCCCTGCCCATCGCGCGCCAGCTCGCCACGGAGGTCGGCCTCGGGGACCGAATCACCCGGATCTCCGACATCAAGGCCGATCTCGCCTCGGGCCGCCAGATCGAGGCCGTCGAGACGTCGAACGGGTTCGCGGAGATCTACCCGGAGGACAAGTACCTCGTCGTGAAGGCGCTCCAGGACCACCGGCATGTGGTGGGCATGACCGGGGACGGCGTGAACGATGCCCCCGCCCTGAAGCAGGCCGAGGTGGGGATCGCGGTGAGCAACGCCACGGACGTGGCCAAGAAGTCCGCGAGCGTGGTCCTGACGGACGAGGGGCTCGCAGGCATCATCGACCTGGTCGAATCGGGCCGGAGAATCTACCAGAGGATCATCACCTGGATTCTGAACAAGGTCGTGAAGACCTTCCAGATCGTGGTGTTCGTGGTCCTCGCGTTCCTCCTCACGGGACAGTACGTGGTCTCCGTGTTCAGCATGATCCTCTTCCTCTTCGTGACGGACTTTGTGACCCTGTCGCTGGCCACGGATTCCGTACGCTACTCCAAGACCCCGGACACCTGGGACATCCTAGGGCTGATCAAGGTGGCGGTCGCCCTGGGCGGTCTCATTGTTGCGGAGTCGTTCGGCCTGCTCTACCTGGGAGACCGCCTCTTCGGACTTCTGGGTGACGTCCACGCCCTGCAGACGTTCTTCTTCGATTACCTCGTGTTCCTCGGAGTCCTGCAGGTCCTGAGCCTGCGCGAGCGGCGCCGCTTCTGGGAGAGCCGGCCGAGCCTCACCCTCGCGCTGGCCGTGAGCGTGGACCTCCTTGTGGTCGGGGCGATCTCGGCCCTCGGCTTCTTCCAGCTGCGCGCCATCCCACCCGCGGAGATCCTGACCGCCTTGGGTTACTCCGTGGCCGCTGCCTTCCTCGTCAACGACCTGGTCAAGGCCGTCCTCGTCCGGAAGCTCTGGCCCTGGGCCTGATGTCGGCTCGAAGGCCGGGCCGGCCACGCGTCACTTCGTGAGGAAGATCTCGATGCTGCTCACGCTGGCGGTCCGTCCGTCGTCCCCCGTGAGCTTCTCCGTGCCAATCCGGACATCGCGGACCTTGGACCCGGGCACAAACCGATTCCGGACAATCTCCGCCACATCGACGGCCCGGGAGATGGATCGACCCCGTGCCTTGACCACGACCTCGGGTGAGCCGCCGTTGAAGTGGGTCACGACCGCGAGGACGTAGTTCATGGTGGGCTTCTTCCCGATGTAGACCGTGTTCGGCTCGGGCATCCAGGCACCTCCGGAGGGCGGGCCTTCCATGCGGGGTTCCGATAATAACCCTTTCCCGATACCCGCCCGCGGCGAACGGGATCTCGACCGACACGGAACGTACGGAAGGTTGAAATACGAAATAGTTGTATCGTGCAACTATGGACGCGCTCCCGTCGATGGCGTGTGCCGGGGAAGTCCTCGACACGGTCCCGCTGATTATGCAGTACATCCGCGTGGAAATGCGCCGAGGGCGCGGCCCCGGAGTCTCCGTGCCCCAGTTCCGCGTGCTCGCGTTCCTCGGGCGCACGGGGGGCGCCTCCCTATCCGCGGTGGCCGACCGCGTGGGGCTCAGCCTGCCGGCCATGTCGCGACTCGTGGATGGGCTCGTGGACCGCGGCCTGGTCCACCGGGAGGAATCCCCGGAGGACCGGCGCCGCGTCCTGCTCCGGTTGACCACCCGCGGCAGGGACCTCTTCCGCACCGCGCGCAAGGGCGCCCAGTCGCGCCTCGCGGAGGCCCTGGAAGCCTTGCCACCGGCCCATCGGACCGAGGTCGCCATGGCCATGCAGATCCTGCGACCCCTCTTCACGCCCGGTCCGCCGAACGTCGAGGGATAGGATGCGCATCCTGGAGACGGAAGGGCTGACGCGGCGCTTCGGGGATCTCACTGCGGTGGATGCGTTCTCCCTCGCGGTCGATGCGGGCGAGACCTTCGGCCTCCTCGGGCCCAACGGCGCGGGGAAGACCACGGTCATCAAGATGCTCACCACCCTGCTCCCCGTGACCTCGGGGACGGCACGGGTTGCGGGCTACGACATCATCCACCGCCCCAACGACGTCCGGAGGTCCATCGGCTACGTGCCGCAGATCCTCTCCGCCGACGGGACCCTGACCGGATACGAGAACCTCCTCGTGTTCGCACGGCTCTACGACCTTCCGCCGAAGGACCGCGGGCCGCGGATCGAAGAGGCACTCCACGTCATGGGCCTCACGGACGCGAAGGACCGGCTCGTTCGGACCTACTCGGGCGGCATGATCCGGCGGCTCGAGATCGCGCAATCCATGATCCACCGACCCCGCCTCCTGTTCCTCGACGAGCCGACGGTCGGATTGGACCCGCTCGCCCGCAACGCCGTATGGGACTACATCCGGCGGCTCCGTACGGAGTACGGCATGACCATCTTCCTGACCACCCACTACATGGAGGAGGCCGAGAGCCTGTGCGACCGCGTGGCCGTCATGCACCTGGGAAAAATCTCGGCCCTCGGAACGCCTAAGGAGTTGGAAGCAAAGGTCGCCGCGGAGATCGGACCGATCGACCACGAGAACGGCCACCCCAACGGCAACGGGAACGGCATCACGCTCAACGAGGTCTTCGCCCACTACACGGGGGGCGAGCTGGATTCCGGAGGCAACTACCGTGACACGTCCAGGGTACGCCGAACCGCACGCCGACTTGGGTGACATCGAACCCGTGGGCTTCGCCGCCTTCCCGCGGTACGTCCGCCGCTACATCGCTAAGAGCTGGGCCCTCGTGGTCATGGAAGCCCAGAAGCTCCGCCACGACCCCACGGAACTCCTGACCCGCATGGTCCAGCCCGCCCTCTGGCTCGTCATCTTCGGGGAGGTGTTCACCCAGGCGCGCGTGATCAACACGGGCGCTTATCCCTACGTGGCGTTCATCACGCCGGGCATCCTCGCCCAAAGCGTCCTCTTTGTCGCGATCTTCTATGGGATTGCCGCGATTTGGGAGCGGGACCTCGGGATCCTCCACAAGTTCATGGCCACGCCGACGCCCCGGACGGCCCTCGTGCTCGGAAAGGCCCTGTCCGCCGGGCTGCGAGGACTGTCCCAGGTGGTCCTCATCTACGCGCTAGCGGTCGCGTTGGGTGTCGGACTTAACTGGAATCCCCTCGCCCTCCTCGGAGTGCTGGCCATCGTCCTCCTGGGGGCGGCCCTCTTCGCGACCCTCTCTCTGATCATTGCTTCCCTCGTGAAGACGCGCGAGCGGTTCATGGGGATTGGGCAGCTGTTGACGATGCCCCTCTTCTTCGCGAGCAACGCGATCTATCCCATCTCGATCATGCCGCCGTGGCTCCAGGCCATCGCCGTCGGGAATCCGATGACGTACATGGTCGACGCGGCACGGGCCCTCATGCTCCCCGGGTATCCCGGGCTCTACGGACTTCCCTTGGACTTCGCGGTCCTCCTGGGCTTTGTCGTGGTTCTCCTGGTCCTCGGAGGGCGGTGCTACGAAGGCCTCGTGCGATAGGGAGACGACCCCGGCGAAAAGCTTCTTATACGCGCCCACGCATGATTCGGGTCGAGTCCCATGCCGAAGAAACGTGACTCCGGATTCCAGTCCGCCGCCGGGCTGATCCGGTATTTCGACCAGGAGGACGAAAAGGCCATCAAGGTCAACCCCTGGCTTGTCGTGGCGATGGCCATCGCCCTCTCCGCCATCGTGCTGTACGCGCAGTGGGCGTGGCCTTTCTAGGCCCGCGTCCGCGCAAGGCTTTTCCGTTCGGCCTCGTTCCCCGCGCGCGTGGCGCGGCGAGGGATGCCTGACGAGGCGGCACGGCTCTACCTCCGACTCGCCTACTCCTTGGACCGCCGGTCCCGCAAGAAGGACGGCACACGTCTCGTCCCCTGGGACCTGGACCCCATCCGACTCCCGCCGCTGGCCTCCTGGGCCGAGATCCGGGAGGCCCACCGTCGCCTGGCCCGGCTGACGCGGGGGATGCCCAACGGCTTCCGCAAGGAATGGCTCCGGGACCACCTGCCCGCCCTTCGCACGCTCATCGAGATGCTCCAGGGCCGCCTGCCCCCGCTCCCGAACCAGGTGCGGGACCTGTACACCCTCTCCGCGAAGCCCGTGAAGGAGGAGGAGCTCGAGGCGCTGCGAGCGCGAATCCGCCGCATCCTCCACGTGTCCCGCGACGAGGAGGTCCGATCGGCCGTCGAGGCATGGGAGAGGGCGCACCGCGTGCCGCCGGACAGCGTGCTCCTGACCATGGACAAGTTCCTCCGCGAGGCACGCCGCGGTGCCCGTCGCCTCTTCGAGCTCCCCCGGACGGAGCGTGTGCGGCTCGTGCCCATGCACCGCAGCCGGAACAGCGGCTACTGCCTCTACACCCACGACTACCAGAGCACGGTCAAGCTGAACGTGGACCTCCCCTGGACGTGGCCGGGGCTCCGCGACATGGCCGTCCATGAGGCGTACCCGGGCCACCACGTCCACCAGTCCACGCGGGAGTTCGAGTACCTTGAGGGCGACTTCCCCCGGGAGGCCGCCGTGAGCCTGGCGCTCGATCCTATGGGGCCCGTAGAGGAGGGCTTGGCGGAGAACGGCATGCTCTTCATCCACTGGGACCGGACCAAGGAGGATCGCCTGACCATCCTCCTGGAGCGCCTCCGGTGGGGCACGGAGGTCAACCTGACCTGGATGGCCTACCGAGACGAGCCGCGGAAGGAGCTCCTCCACTACGCCGTGCACTCGGGGCTCGTCGATCCGCAGCAGGCCGTGCGCGACGTGAACTACGCGGCAAATCGGATGTGGGCGTCCTACGCCTTCTGTTACTGGTACGGGACCGCGCTCATCCGGAGGAAGTACGAGAAGGTCGGCGGAGACCCGGCGTTCTTCGACGTGCTCTACTGGAAGCCGTATACGCTACGCGGCCTCGAGGCGGCCTTCCGTCGATTGTGAGGCGCCCCGCCTGCGTCTCCTCGGATTCCGCGGCTATGCCGCGTTCGCGGCGGCTGCGATGACAAGTGGCGATTTCCGTTTACAAAGAACTATACCCCACGGCCGCTATTCCCGCCTCACAAGCATCCCTCCACAACGAGGCGTCCGGGCTTGTCGGCGAGCAATCGCCGCCGGGACGCCTCATTTATTCTCACGTCCCTGCGAGAGTCCTGGCGAGTCCCGCGCGGCACGCCACCGAAACCTTTCAATCCCCTAAGGTACCTGGGTGGCCTTCGAGGCACCCGATGGCCGTTTGCCCGAACTGCGGATACAGCAAGCTCCTGCTCACGCCGCTCACGTGCGACGGGTGCCGCAAGGTCGGCTGCGAGCGATGCTTGGGTGTGTACGCCTATACCTATCCGATTCCGGGCAAGCCGCCCGTCCTGCACCGAGTCTGTTCGTGGGAATGCTTCGACCGCCTGGCCACGTACAACATCGGCCGCGGGCTCACCCTGGCCGCGTCCGGCGGTGCGTGGTACATTGGAAGCTACCAGCTGCGGCCCGAGGCGGCGCAGCGCGCGGTGCGCATCCAAGCGGAGCACTACATCCTCGCGGAGCGTCATGAGGATGCCGCGCGGCTGTACGAGACCATCGGGATGTGGAAGGAGGCCGGCGATGCGCGCCGCCTGAAACAGCGGCAGGTCGTGACCCAGATCCAGGTAAACCTGAACGACCTGATCGCCCAGCTGCGCGCCCTGGGCCTGACCGCGACCTACACCTGCCCCGCATGCCACAGCCCCATCCGAATCACCGCAGACACGAAGCCGGACGCGCTGGCGCAGTGCGCCTACTGCCACGCGGTCATCCTGCCGACGGACCTAATCCAGGCGATCTCCAAGGTGGTCGGCGCCCGCTGAAGGTCCGCGCGGAGCGGGAATCTACCACAGGGAGAATGCGGGCCGCTCCCCGTTGATGACCTGGCCCGTCGACCCGTCGATCAGGATGAACATCTGCTTCCCCTTGTGGCTGTACTGCATGAACCACACGGGGATGTGGACGAGTTCGCCGTCGAAGCTGGTCGGGTTCACGTTGATGGACTGGAGGTTGTCCACCCGCTTCCGCGCCTGCTGCTCCGCGAGGCCCTGGGCGAACGAGCCGGCAGTCCCCTTGGCCTCCGCCTCCGAGACATCCCCGTTCTGGATCTCGACGCCTCCCGTCGCGCGCTTGTCGAAGTTGGTCTTGCCCTGGAGCTGGAACTGGAAACCCTCCTTGGGCTGGTACTGGTTGTAGCCCCGAACGGCCACGACTGGGATGTTCTGCGAGAACTGGATGCGGTCGCGCACGGGCAGCTGCTCCGTGACGGTCGTCCACTGACCGTTCCGCATGACGGACTTGGACACGTTCTTGGTGCCGGAGAAGTCGGCCACCACGGACGTCGGGACGATCCAATAGGGCACGTACTTCAGCACGATCTGGCCCAGCTCAGACCGCTCCGCCACCTTGCGGCGGAAGAGGCCCTTGTTCAGCCACTGGCCACCCGCGTTCATCGCGCTCTCGTTGTTGAGCTCGTTGCCGAGCATGTAGTGCTTCTGGATCACCTGGGCCTGGCCCGTGGAGGCGGCCATGGCCGTCGCCGCGCCGCAGTACTCGCACACAATGACCGCGGTCCCTTCGGAGGGCTGCAGGGAGGCGCCGCAGGAGTTGCACTTCAAGCTCTGGGGAAGTGGCGGGGGTGCCGCGGCGGGGACCTGCACGGTGGCCACCGCGGCCTGAGCGGGGTAGCCCGGCACGCCCGGGGCCACAGGTACGCCCGGCGCGGTTTGTCCCGCCGGGACCACGACGCCCTGGCGGGCGCCGCAAAGGTTGCAGAACACGGATCCGTCCGCGATTCGTCCGCCGCACTGATTGCAGAACATGGGGAAGCCTCTAGCTCAAGGAATCCAGAAGGTAGGGGGATAAAACCGTATTGAGACGGTTATCTTTGGCGCGACGCAGACTGCGGAGAGATCTAGGCCTTCCCACGGAAGGGGCAAGCACCGAGAAGGACCTCAGCCTCGCGAGGTGCTTCCCACGTCTTCCCGGCGTCTCCTGGGTCCCCTGGTCCTGATGGGGCGGAACCGGAGCGTTCCCATGAGTCCGGAGACCACGAGGACGCTTAACCTCGACTTCCAGAAGGCGAATCCTCCCGCCGGGATCCGGTCCACGGAGAGCGTCGATACGATTGCTCTGCTCCTGGCCCCGGCCGCGGGAGTTCTCGCGCTCTTCCTGGGAATCTCCTTGCTTCTGTGACACAAACAAGCCAGCCGTCACCGGAGCCCGTCTCCCCGATCGCGGAACCGGGGGAGCGACCCAGGTGCCTCTGCCGAATCATCCCAGGGAGGGCCGGGGTGGTCGGTCAATATCTTGATGACGGGCTTCTCACATGCCGGGCGAGGAGGAGGGATTTCTCAAACATGACTCGGGACTCCCGACGGACTCCCAACCTTGTGAGCGCGTTCATGGCCGTACCGTCCCCTACACTGGCGTCGGCCCCGACGCCAATTCCCCCGACGGCGGCCCCCGGGACGAGGTCGGTGAGGGCCGGGTTGCTCGTGGCCGGCATTGGGCTCATCCTGTGGGGCATCTTGGGCATCGTGTTCCTCGGATACATTGGGGTTCTGATCACGCTGATCGGCGGCGGAATCATGTTCTCGGGGACGAAGTCGTACCCTGCGGCGCGAGGCATGGCGATTGCCGGGCTCGGCCTCTTGGCCGTGGGCTTCGTCCTTGAGACGACCGCCTCGTTGATCATGCCCGCCCTCTTCGTGACCCAGGTATCGGATCCCGCGAGTTACCTCAACGCCCTGGCGACGGGTTTGCTGCTCCTCGTGGTCGCCGTCATCATCTCCTGGATCGGGGTCCTCGTCCTGCCTCTTCGGTTGGTCACGGGATCGGCAAAGGGGCTCGCCGTGGCGGGCGTCGCCGTCGGGTTGGTCGGGGCCATCCTGGTCCTTGTCCTGTTCTACACCCTCGTCTCCGACCTCGCGGCCGCGGCTCGCGCGGGCACTACGCCCGATCTCAACCGGCTCGTCCTCGCCGCACTCGGCTTCCTCGCCGGGGTCCTGATGGGGCTCATCGGGGGCATCGTTGCGGGCGTCGGGTACATCCTGGGACGGAGCAAGCTCGTCACCGTCGGGCGCTCGCCTATGCCGCAGTAAGGCGTCGTGGCATACCGCTGCGACAGACCGCACGTCCTATGCCACGAAGTCCAGGTTCGCTCTCAACGACAGCGCCGGAGAAGAATAGTCGCCCTGGATGCGAGCGCCCAGGGCAGGATTTGAACCTGCGCGGCCTTGCGGCCAGCGGTTTTCGAGACCGCCGCGATACCGGGCTTCGCGACCTGGGCAGCGATGCATAGGAAGGGCAGGTTGACCATAAGCGTTCCGTCCTTGCGCCCGCCCGAGGGAATCCTTAAGGCGATTCCGCGCGGTTCGCAAGCCGCCATGCAAGTCACGGCGGAGCTGTTTCAGGCGCGGCGAACCGAGCAGCTCGCCCTCCCTTCCGGGGCCACGGGACTCGATCTGCTCCGCCAGCTCCACTTGGCGCCCGATGCGCATCTGGTCGTCCGCGGGGAGAGCCCGATCCCGCTCGACGAGCCTCTGATGGACGGGGAGCGCGTCCTGATTATTTCGGTCATCTCCGGAGGAGCCTGAGTTCCCTGCAGGAAACGACAGTCCATTGCACCGTTCCAAAGCTTTAAAGGTGCCATCCAGTTTGCACGGCCCCGGATGGCTTCCGACGAGGCGGATATGCTCCGCGTCATGGGGCTGCGGAGCATCGACGATCTCTTCTCGGATATCCCGCCCGCGGTCCGCATGAGGGAGCTGGCCCTCCCGAAGGGCCTCCCCGAGCAGGAGGTCGTGGCCCGGATCACGGAGATGCTGTCCGCGAACCGCACCATGGCCGACATGCCCACGTTCCTCGGGGCCGGCCTATACGACCACTTCGTGCCGGCGGCGGTCCGCGCCATCACGTCCCGCTCGGAGTTCTACACGTCCTACACGCCCTACCAGCCCGAGGTGAGCCAGGGCATCCTCCAGTCGCTCTGGGAGTACCAGAGCATGATCTGCGAGCTCACGGGGATGGACGCCGCGAACACCTCCATGTACGACGCGTCCACGGCGCTGGGCGAGGCCGCGCGCATGGCGCGGCGCCTCCACGGCGGCAAGATCTTCCTTGTGCCCCGCGCGCTCCGGTGGCACCGCCGGACCGTCCTGGGCAACTACACCTGGGGCAGCGGGATCATCATCGAGGAAGTCGAGTACGACCGCACGACGGGGATGCTCGATCTGGCGGACCTCAAGCTGCACCTCACGGAAGACGTCTGCGGCCTGTACGTAGAGAACCCGAACTTCTTCGGACGCTTGGAAGAACAACTCCAGGAGGTCCGCGACGTGACGGACGTCCCGCTCGTCGTGGGCATCAACCCGATTGCCCAGGCCATCCTCCGCAAGCCCGCGGACTTCGGCGCGGACATCGTGATCGGGGAAGGTCAGGCCCTCGGCAACGCGGTGAACTTCGGCGGTCCGCTCCTTGGCATCTTCGCCTGCCGCCAAGAGCACGTCCGGAAGATGCCCGGCCGCGTGATCGGCCTCACGAAGGACGCCGAAGGCCGCCGGGCGTTCTGCATGACCCTCCAGACGCGGGAGCAGCACATCCGACGCGAGAAGGCCATGAGCAACATCTGCACGAACGAGTCCCTCCTCTCCGTGGCGGCGGCAGCCTACATGGCCGTGCTCGGATCGAACGGTCTCCGGAAGACCGCGGCAGAGTGTATGCGCAAGGCGCGCGAGCTCGCGGCCACTATCCGCACGATCCCCGGCTTCGAGGCACCTATCTTCAAGGGGCCTCATTTCAACGAGTTCACCGTCCGCTACCAGGGAGGCTACGAGACCGTCCACCGCACGCTCCTCGCGAAGGGCATCCACGGTGGGATGCAGCACGCCCGCCACCTGAAGGAGCTGCGGGACTTCGCTCTCTTCGCCGTCACGGAGCGCCACACGAAGAAGGACCTCGACCGGCTCCTCGAGGCATTGAGGGACGTCCGATGAAGTTCCGCCAGGCGTACTACGAGGAGCCCCTCCTGTTCGAGATGCCGTCCGGGGAGGCGGAGCCCATCGACCTCGAAGGCCTCGTGCCCGAGGGTCTGCGCCGCGACCGCCTCAGCCTCCCGAACCTTCCGGAGCACGAGGTGGTCCGCCACTACACGCGGCTATCCCAGATGAATTTCGCAATCGACACGGGCTTCTACCCCCTCGGATCGTGCACGATGAAGTTCAACCCGAAGTACGCGGAGGAGCTCGCGTCCCTGCCGACCGTCACGCGTGTCCATCCGGACCAGGACGAGTCCACGATCCAGGGCTCGCTGCGCCTCATGCACGAGCTCCAGGACGCCCTGGCCGGCATCTCGGGCATGGACGCGGTCACGCTCCAGCCCGCGGCGGGAGCCCAGGGCGAGTTCACGGGCCTCCTCCTGGCCCAGGCGTTCAACCACGACAAGGGCGAGCACCGCCACGAGATCATCGTCCCCGACACGGCCCACGGCACGAACTTCGCGAGCGCGGGGATGGCGGGCTTCGACATCGTGGAGATCCCCTCCCAGGACGGCCGCGTGGACCTGACAGCCCTGAAGAACGCGGTGAGCGACAAGACCCTCGCGTTCATGATCACGAACCCGAACACCCTGGGCATCTTCGAGGATCACATCATGGACGTGGCCGACATCGTCCACCAGGACGGCGGCCTGCTGTACTACGACGGCGCGAACCTGAACGCGATCATGGGAAAGACCTCGCCCGGGCTCATGAACTTCGACATCGTCCATTTCAACCTCCACAAGACCTTCACCACGCCGCACGGCGGCGGCGGTCCTGGTGCGGGCCCGGTGGGCGTGAAGAAGCCCCTGGAGCCGTTCCTCCCGGTGCCCGTGGTCACCTTCGACGGCACGATGTACCACCTGGACTATCACCGCCCCAAGTCCATCGGCATGGTCCGCGCGTGGTACGGGAACTTCGCGCTCCTCGTCCGCGCCTACGCGTACATCCTCCGCCAGGGAGGAGACGGCCTGACCCACGCCTCGGAGTACGCGGTCCTCAACGCGAACTACGTGCGGCACCGCATCCAGGGCGCCTGGGACGTCCCGTTCAGCGGTCTCCGGAAGCACGAGTTCGTGGCCAGCGGCTCCAAGCTCGCGGCGAAGGGCGTGAAGACCCTGGACGTGGCGAAGCGCCTCATGGACTACGGCTACCACCCGCCCACGGTTTACTTCCCCCACCTGGTCGAGGAGGCCCTCATGATCGAGCCCACGGAGACGGAGACCCGGGCCACCCTGGACGCGTTTGCGAACGACCTCATCCAGATTGCGAAGGAGGACCCGGCCCTCCTCCACAGCGCGCCTCACAACACGGCCGTGGGACGGGTCGACGAGGTCGCGGCGGCTCGTGACCCCATCCTGAGCTGGCGGTACCTGAAGGCCCAGCCCAAGTTCTGATCAGAGCTCGAGCTCAGGCCGGTCCAGGTTCTGGAGAAGGATGTAGGCCCAGTCCAGCTTCCGCTGCTTCACCGGGGGGTCGCCGTCCTTTGGGCTCGGATGCTCGAAGTCCCAGCCCGCGAGGCGGATTTCCTTGGCGCCGAAGTGGTCGGCCAAGTACACGGCGCGGTCCCCGTCCGTGAAGCCGCCGAAGTCCAGCAGGCGGCCGGAGGGTCGCGACTGGGTCGTGGCCACGGTCCTACCTGTGAAGCGCGCCGCCCAGGTGCGGACCGCGGGACCGTTGTCCCCATGGCCGTGCACAACGGCCACCGTGCCCTCGGCGTTCGCGCGGAGCTGGTCCTCCACGCGGCCATCCAGATCCGTGACCAAGACCGCGGGATGCAGCCCGTGCTCCAGGGCCACCGTGGTGGCCTCGTCCGCGGTGACTAGCACGCCCTCTGCGGCGCTCAAGTCCTCCGCGAGGGACGGCCCGTTCCCCGCCACGGTGACCACCCGGCCGTGGAAAATCGGACGCATCTCCTCCGCGGTCATCCGCTTTCCGCCCAGGAGGCGGTCCAGCTCCGCCGCAACCTTCTCGTCCGCCTCGCGCGAGAAGCCAAAATCTTCGATGATCTGCAGGTAGAACGGCTCCCAGTCCTCGTAGTGCATGCCGCGACCCCAGCCGGCTCAGTGGCGCCAGCCGTCCTCGACGACGGTCTCCGTGCGCGTGCGGTACGAGAGGCCCGTCGCGATGACCAGGAGGACTGCCAACCCGATGCTCATGTAGATGAGCACGAGGGACAAGGCCGACGTGTACTCCCCGACGATGACCTGGAGGCCCTGCAACGCGCCGAGGACGAGCAACCCGAGGGCCACGAAGGTCCCCGCCACGGCGATCACGTGCCGCGGAACGCGGCCGTGCTTGAAGTAGGCCGTCAGGACCTTGCCTCCCTCGTACACGAGGACCGCCAAGATGCACCACCAGAGCGCGCCCAGCATGAACGAGAAGGCCTCGGGCAGCAGATCCGGCGGGGTCGTCTTGCGGGCCAGGTCGAGGCCGAACGCGAGGCCCACGATGACCAGGATCACGGACCCTGCCATGAAGAAGATGGAGAGGTCCCCGGAGGCCACGCCACTCCGCACGTTCTCGTAGTAGTCGCGGACCGCTGCGATGAAGTCGCGGAGGCTGTTGAACGGCAGGGAGATCAGAATCAGGTACACGCCCGCGAAGATCAGGACCAAGGCGGGCGCCGCGAACGGGTTGACCAGATAGATGATCCCGAACAGGAAGAGGACGAGTCCGAGCGGGGCGATGACCTTCCTCCGGACTTTGGGATTGCGCATCTGCTTCGTGAAGACGTAGTACAGGGATTCCGCGCCCGGGGTCTGCCGCACGAACACGCGCCGCACGTGGTCGATCCGGATACGGGAGCTCAGGATGGGGGCGAACGCCTCGTCCTCCGCGCCGTCGGATACCAGGAAGACGCGGTCCGGTCGGACCTCCTCCAAGACGCGGTCCAGCTGCTGCGTCAGGATGATGTCCGAGGCCGTGCCGACGCGCACGTCCCCGCAGATCGTCGCGAGCTCGACGTCCTGGCCCTCCTTGGCCAGGTTGTCGTACATGCTGACCGCGGAGAGCATCGCGTTGACGTCGGAGTCCTCAGGGTCGACGAGGCCGAGCTTCAGGGCGGTCGAGAGGTTGTCCTCGCGGCCGATCAGAGGGCCTTTGATACCGGTCTTGACCCCGATGTCGTCATCCCGGTCCACACACAAGACCAAGGTCTTCA
>CAZJIP010000013.1:0-26421 GCA_964546105.1 uncultured Methanomassiliicoccales archaeon | reverse complement strand
CGAGAACAAGGCGCAGCTCATGGACCTCGAGAACTACGAGACGTTCGAGCTCGAGGTGCCCGAGGAGCTCCGGGGATCCCTCCAGCCCGGCCAGGAGCAGATGTACCTGGAGACCCTGGGCCGCCGCAAGCTGTCGGCCCCGTGATGGGGCCCGCCGCCCTCATATAAGCGCAAGGAGCTTCCGGAGCCCATGGCCGCGCCCCGCTTCGCCGACGCGCACGCGAAGCTCGAGGACGCGAAGGTCGCCCTCTTCGGCGTCCCCTACGATCGGACGTGTTCCTTCCGGGGCGGCAGCCGGCACGCGCCGCGGGCCATCCGCCAGGCCTCGTACAACTTCGAGGCGTACATGATGGACCACGGCCACAGCCTGAGCGACATCCCCATCGCGGACCTGGGCGATACGCCCACCTTCGGCCCGTCCGAGGAGATGGTCGCCGGCGTCTCCAAGATGGCGACGGACGCGATCAAGCACGGCCGCGTCCCCATCGTCCTGGGAGGCGAGCACCGCCACGCGCCTGCGGTGGTCAAGGCCTTCCCGAAGGACGTGGCCGTCCTCGGCATCGACGCCCACCTCGACTTCCGCGATTCCTACCTGGACGACAAGTGGTCCCACGCCTGCTCCGCGCGGCGGTGCAGTGATCACGTCGGCGTGGAGCACGTGGTCTACATGGGCGTCCGGTCCTTCAGCGAGGAGGAGCGGGAGGACCTGGCCCGCCTAGGACTCACCTTCGTGAGCGTGTACGACATCCACGAGATGGGGATCGGGAAGGCCGTGGAGCATGCGCTCAAGGCGGTGGACCGCGACAAGGTATACCTGACCATCGACATGGACGGCGTCGATCCGGCCTATGCGCCCGGGGTTGGGAACCCGGAGCCGTTCGGGCTCGCACCCCTCCAGGTGAAGCGGCTCCTGGGCATCCTGGCCCCGCACCTCGTCGGCATGGACCTCAACGAGGTCAGCCCGGCGTGGGACTTCGGGCAGACATCGCTCCTTGCGGCCCGCCTAGTCCGCGAGGCGATCATGGCCATCGCCGAGGCCCGCTCGTGGGTCTAGCGGTATCCGGGGATCTCCTTCTTCCTGGCCCAGATCGCCTCGAGGTCGTACTTCTTCAGCTCGCCGTCGAACTTCCGGTCCAGGTCCGCCTTGGCCTGCTCGAGCTGCACGAGGTCCTCGGAGTTCCGGAGCTTGGCCCGGAGGCCCTCGATCTCCTTGACCAAGCCCTCGTCGAACTCCACGCCGTTCAGCGCAAGGATGGAGAGGGTGTTCTTCATCACGTCGAGCTCGAGACGGATGCGGTCCTTGGTGCCCGAGTCCAGCACGCGCTTGTTCACGCTGACGAGGAGCTCCCGGTGCTGCTTGAGGGCGGTCAGGATGTTCTCGATCCGGTCCGCCGTCTTGAGGAGATAGTCCTCCAGGCGGACGACGGAGTCCTGGAGCTCCCGGATCACACCCCGGTCGCCCTTCTTCGCTCCTTCCCCAAGCCGGAGGGCCTCGAAGACCACGTCTTGCCGGCGGCGCGAAACCGTCACGGCCTTGGACAGCGCCCGCAGCCGCGCTTCCTCCTCCCGGAATGTGAGGTCCATGGCCCGCAGCTGCCGCCGCAACACGGCGACCTCCTCCTCCAGGGAACGGGCGGACCTCCCGACGCGACCCCCCGAGCGCCCCATCAGGCGCGGGAACGGAGGGCGCCGATAAGAAGCTACGCCCGAGCCGGAGCGGAAAAAGGCGCGACGAGCCCTGCCGCCTCGCGCGCCGCGCTCGTCATTCCCTCCCCCCACTTCTCCGGCGCAGGTCCCGCCCGCGGGCCCGCGCGTCCTACCGCACCCGCGGCGGCGCGCAGCTGGGCGGCTTCGAGGGCTCGTCCCAACCCATGAGATAAAGTGACACGTGAGGCGATATACCTTTCGTCCGCATCGTGTCGGCCAGCGCGTGCGCACGAACGTTTATGTGGATTCCGCCCATCGGTTGCCCCCGAGGTGCGGCATGGGCGCGGGGTGGCAGGGACCGCTGAACCGGTTGGACCCGTTCGCGTGGGAGATCCCGCGGTCGTACAAGCTCGGGATGCGCACGAGCGGGGTCATCTTCATCGACGAGCCCATGATCGCCCAGCTGCGGCAGGACCAGGCCGCAGAGCAGGTCGCCAACGTGGCGACCATGCCCGGGATCGTGGGCCGCTCCCTGGCCATGCCCGACATCCACTGGGGCTACGGTTTCCCGATTGGCGGCGTAGCCGCATTCGACCACGACGAAGGCGTGATCTCCCCGGGCGGGATAGGGTACGACATAAATTGCCTGGCCGGAGACGCACAGGTGCTGTCTTCACTGGGATACAGGCTCCCAATCGAGCAATTGGGCAGACGTTGGAGGAGGACCCCGATTGCCTGTGTCAATCCGAGCCACCGGACGAAGTCCACGAAGGCGGTGGCTTACATGCGGTTTCGGGCCGACGTGGCCTACCGGGTGCGCACGAGCACGGGCGTGGAGACTACGGCCACCGCCGAGCATCCCTTCCTAACTCCCGACGGAATGCTTCCGTTGAAGGAGGTCGGTCGCCGACCCGTCGCCGTCTACCCGTTCCGTGGCGTGGACTATGAGGCCCCGCCTCGGACGCCCGTCGTGACGGAGAAGGCGATCTCCGGCCTCCTTAGACCCGCACAGCGCGACCAGGTTCTCCGGGTCCTCCGGAAGGCTAATCTGGTTCCGCTCGACCCAGCCCATCCATCATTCCCCTACTTGCTTCGAATCCTAGGCTACGCCCTGGGTGACGGCCACGCAAAGCTTACGCCACCCGATCCTCACGTCGCGTTCTGGGGAAGGCGCGAAGATCTAGAGGACATCCGGAAGGACGTCGAACGGGTGGGATTTCGACCTTCCCGAGTGTATGTCCGGGAGCGCCACCACCGGATTACGAAGAGCGCGGCCCACTACGAATTCGACACCGAGGAAACGTGGTTTCGGGTCAACTCCAGCGCTCTCACTGCGTTGCTCCACGCGATGGGGCTGCCCCTCGGGAACAAGGCGAAGCAGGACTTTGTGCTGCCACGCTGGCTCCTTCACGTGCCGCTCTGGCAGAAGCGGCTCTTCCTCGCCGCTCTCTTCGGCGCAGAGATGAGTGCTCCCCGCGCAACAACGGGCCATGGATACAACTTGGCGAGCCCCACCTTCTCCGTGGCCAAACGCGAGGGCTTCCAGCGGAGCGGGGATCGACTGGCGCGGCAGATTGCTCAGATGATCAGAGGGTTCGGCGTCCGCGTGAATTCCGTCCGACGGGACCTGATCGAAGCTCCCGGCAGCGGTGAACCTTCATACCGTTTCCTCGTCCACGTGGCCAGCGACAGCGCCAACCTAATCAGGTTCTACCAGACCGTGAACTTCGAGTACCACGCGGAGAAGCGTTTCCTGGCGAATGCCGCGGCGCAGTACTTGACACTGAAGGAGCTGGTGATCCGGCATCAGCTGCGGTCTGCATGCGCCGCGGAGACCGCGCGGAGCAGCGGAGCGTCCATCGGCGAACTAGCGGAAGAACTGAGCTCTATCTACGTGACCAGGTCGTTTCTGACACATCGGCTGTACGGACGAAAGGGGAAGCCCCGTTCAACGCATCCCTTCCCGACGTTTGATGCATTCCTGGCACGGCTGCGCAGAACCGCCGGAGTTTCCGGGGTGGTTTGGGACCACATTGTGTCCGCGGAGGAGGTCCCAGTCGACGATGTGTACGATATCTCGGTGGCGGATTCACACCACAACTTCATCGCGGATGGGTTCGTGGTCTCCAACTGCGGCGTTCGCCTTCTCCGCACGGACCTAACCGAGGCCGATGTGCGCCCGCGGATTCGGGAGCTCGTGGACAGCATGTTCCACAACGTCCCCAGCGGCGTGGGGGAGGGCGGCCTCGTCAAGGTCTCCCGCCAAGATCTCTCGCGCCTGACCACGGAAGGTGTCGCGTGGTCGGTGGAGAAGGGCTACGCGTGGCCCGAGGACCCGCTCCACATCGAGGCGAACGGATGCCTCGCAGATGCGTCGTTCGAGAAGGTCAGCGAGCGCGCCATCTCCCGCGGCAAGGACCAGGTCGGGAGCCTCGGCTCGGGCAACCACTTCCTCGAGGTCCAGAAGGTCGACCGGATCTACGACGAGGCCGTAGCCAAAGCCCTTGGAATCGGCGAGATCGGCCAGGTGTGCGTGATGATTCACACCGGATCCCGCGGTTTCGGCCACCAGATTGCCACGGACTACATTGCGACCTGCGAGAGCGTCGTGAAGCGCGAGAAGATCGAGCTGCCGGACCTCCAGCTGGCCTGCGCCCCGGTCCACTCCAAGGAGGGGCAGGACTACTGGGCCGCCATGTGTTGCGGCGCAAACTTCGCCTGGAACAATCGCCAGCTCATTACCCACGGCGTGCGAGACGCCTTCGCGAAGACCTTTGGCCGCTCCGCGGAGGATCTGGGCATTCACATCGTGTACGACGTTTGCCACAACATCGGCAAGGTGGAAGACCATGAAGTCGAAGGGCGCCGCCGCAGGGTCGTCGTGCATCGCAAGGGCGCCACCCGGGCCTTCCCGGCGGGGCATCCCGAGACGCCCGCGAAGTACCAGGACGTGGGACAGCCCGTCCTCATCCCGGGCGACATGGGCACCTGCTCGTTCGTCCTCGTCGGCCTGCCGACTGCCATGGCGCGCGCCTTTGGCTCGAGCTGCCACGGAGCCGGGCGTCTCATGTCCCGCGCCGCGGCGACCCGCACGTACCGCGCGAACGAGGTGGTCCGGAGCCTGGGGGACCGCGGCATCTACCTCCACGCGGCTACCAGGGCAGGAATCGTCGAGGAGGCCCCGGGCGCCTACAAGAACGTCGAGGACGTCGTCCGCGTGGCGGAGGGCGCGGGGCTCACCAAGATCGTCGCCCGGATGGTGCCGCTCGGGGTCGTCAAAGGATGAGGCTCACGCTGAAACCCATCGGTCCGGTGAACTCCGACGTCCTCGAGCACCTCCGCGCGTCCCTTGGGGATTTCGACGAAGTCGTGATCGCCCCGGCCGCTTCTCTCCCCGCGAAGGGGTTTGACGCGGAGCGGGGCCAGCGCCTGGCCTCGAGTCTGTTCCCGGCCTGCCTGGCGGAGCCTGGGGAGCACGTGCTGGGCGTGACCGAGGCGGATCTCTTCGAGACCGGCCTGAACTTCGTCTTCGGGTACTCCCAGCCGGATGGGCGCGCTGCCGTGATCTCCCTCGCCCGCCTCCACGATAGGGACCCGGTGCGCTTCCTGGACCGTTGCGTGAAGGAGGCGGTGCACGAGATCGGGCACACCCTGGGCCTGCCTCATGACGAGGACCACCCGCGGTGCGTCATGCGGTTCTCCCACAACCTGGAGGACACGGACCGCAAGGGCCGAGCCTACTGCCCCATGTGCATGAGCCGCGCCCAGGTCACCTTGCGGCGCCTACGAACGTGAAGGCCGCGGACGCGTCGAAGCCGTCCGGACACCGCCGGGGCAGCTCGCGTTCCAGGAACGCGAGGCCCCGCTCGAACTCCCCCGGCGGCAGCAGGTCGAACGTGGAGATGTACCTCCGCCGCACCCGCTCGAGCTCCTGAGCGACGGGAATCACGCGCCGGTACGGGCGGGTCTCCACGGCGACGCTCGCGAACCCTGCGTCCCGCAGGGACCCAACGATCCGGGGGATGGGCGGGAACCGCGCGCGGTCGATCGCGAGCAGGCTCGGGAATGCTTCGTCCAAGAGCCCGAGGGTCCGCGTCGACATGTCGGAGGTCGCGATGGCCACGCGGCGCGACACCCGGGCCACTTCAGCGAGAGCGCGCGGCATGTCCGCGAGTTGGTGCAGGACCATGACGAGGAAGGTCACGTCGAAGGCGTCTCGACGGAACGGCAGCGCGTGCGCGTCCGCACGCACGCGGGGAAAGCTTCCCTTGTCCCCCGCACGAGACAGCATGTCGAGGGACGCATCCGCGGCGACTACGGGCCCGACCTCCGCGGCGAGCCGGGAGAACCGGCCCGTGCCGGCCCCTAGGTCCAGGATGCGGTCCCCGGGTCGCACGTGGCCCACGGAAACCAGACCCGCGAACCAGTACTCCCGGTCCACGGCCTCGCTCCCGCGGACGGCATCGTAGTCCGCGGCGAGCTTCGCGTAGTCCACGGGCACGAAACGCGCAAGAACGGCGCGGGATATCAGGGTGTCGAGGCTCTCCATGACGATTGCGGAGTTCAGCATCGCGCCCACGGGGAAGGACGTCAGCGTCTCAACGTACGTGGCTCGGTGCCTCGATCTCGTGGATCGGAGCGGACTCGTCTACAAGCTGAATCCCATGGGGACCGTGATCGAGGGCCCCTTCGACGAGGTCCTCGCGCTCATCGCGCGGTGCCACAAGGCGGTCGCCGCGGACTGCGAGCGCGTCTCCACGATCATCAAGATCGACGACCGCAAGGGAGCGAAGAACCAGATCGAGGAGAAGGTCGGCAAGGTGGAACGCATCCTCGGCCGCAAGCTCCGCACGTGAACGGCGGCGCGTTCACGGATGGAAGTAGAAGGCGACGCCCATCAGGGCGTACACCATGACCAGGAGCGCGCCCTCGTACCAGTTGCTCCGGCCGTCCGAGACCACGGAGGCCAGGACCGCGGTCGCCAACGCCACGGAGACGAGCTCAAACACCTCGAAGTCCAAGGTCATGATCTGGGCTGTGGCCAGGGAGGCGAAGACGAGCACGGGGGCCACGAAGAGCGCGATCTGCGTCGTAGACGTCATGACCACCGCGAGGCTCAGGTCCATCTTGTTCCGGAGCGCCATGAGGACCGCGCTCCCGTGCTCCGCCGCGTTGCCCACGATGGCCACGATGACGACGCCGAGGAAGAGGTCCGTCAGGCCGAGGGACGTCCGCGCCGCCTCTAGGGACCCGACGAGCAGCTCGCTGGCCCCCGCCACGAGGAGGGTCGCGGCGAGCAGGACGAACACGGCGAAGCGCACAGACCACCGCGGCTTCTCTTCCTTCTCGGAGACCGGGTTGAAGATGTCCCGGTGGGTCCGCAGGGAGAACAGGAGCCCGAAGACGTAGACCGCGAAGAGGATCGCCGCGTTCCCCACACTCATCTCGTCCAAGATCCGGACGTTCACCGCGCGCGTCGAGCGCGCCGAGAACACGTACACCGCGGGCATCACGAGGCCGATCACCGCGACCAGGAGCATCGTCGTATGGATGCCCGAAGCCTCCCGCGAGAAGGACTGGCTCTTGTGGCGGAGCCCGCCCGCGACCATGCTCAGCCCGAGGACGAGGAGCATGTTCCCGATGATGGAGCCCGTGAGGGAGGCCTTGACCACGTCTTGGAGGCCCTCCGCGAGGGCGAACAGGGCGATGATGAGCTCCGTCGCGTTGCCGAACGTGGCATTGAGGAGGCCGCCGATCCCCGGACCCGCGTGCTTCCCGATCTCCTCCGTCGCGAGGCCCAGGAACCACGCCAATGGGACGATGCCCAGGCCCGCCGTCGCGAACGTGGCGAGGCTCGGCCCCGTGACGAGCTCCAGGACTAGGCTGATAGCGAGGAAGGCCAGAAGCGCGAGCGCCCATGCATACGGCCGCAGGGCGTGCACGTTCACGCGGGCCGGAAGGCAACAATCCTCCTTAATGCCTCGGCCAACGTTTAACTATCCACGGCCGGATGCGCGGCCGATGATCACAGCGACCGAGATGCGCATCATCGACCGGAATGCGCAGCACTTCGGCGTGTCCATCCTGGACCTCATGGAGAACGCGGGCAAGGCCGTGGCGGACGCCGCGCGCCGGGAGTTCTCCGCCGCGGGGAAGAAGATCCTCGTCGTCTGTGGGACGGGGAACAACGGGGGGGACGGGTTCGTCGCGGCACGTCTGCTCGCGGACGAGGCCCGCGTCACGGTCCTCCTGGCCCGCTCGCCGGACCAGATCGCCACGGAGGAGGCCCGGACGAACTTCTCCCGGCTCAAGAACGTCCGGGTCATCGAAGGCCTGGACCGGAGCGAGGGATCCATGGCCGACGCGGATGTGATCGTGGACGCGTTGCTTGGCATCGGCGCGGCCGGCGAACTGCGCGAGCCCTACGCCACGCTCATCCGAGAGATGAACGCCTCGGGGAAGCCCATCCTCAGCGTGGACGTGCCCAGCGGCCTCGGCGCGAGCCCGGCGGTCAAGCCGACGGTCACCGTGTCCATGTTCGATTCCAAGGAGGGCATGTCGCCCGAGAACTCCGGGACCATCCGAATCGCGGACATCGGGATCCCCGCCCAGGTCGCGAGGACCATCGGACCTGGGGAGTTCCTCATATTCCCCCGCCCCAAGGCGGAGAGCCACAAGGGCCAGAACGGGAGCCTGCTCATCGTCTCCGGGGGCCCGTTTACGGGCGCGCCGGCCTTGGTGGCCATGGGCGCTCTCGGCATGGGCGCGGACCTCGTCCACATCGCGACCCCGGCCCTCGCGGCGCAGGTCGTCGCCAGCTACTCGCCCAACTTCATCGTGCACCCCCTCGTCGGCCACCGCCTCCTTCGCGAGGACGTCGAGGTCATCCTCGAACTGGCCTCGAGAGCGGACGCGCTGGCCATCGGCCCGGGGCTCGGGGACTCCCCGGGAACACTGGAGAGCGTGCGGGCCATCATCAAGGCCGTGGACAAGCCCGTCGTCTTCGATGCGGACGCCATCCGGGCCGTCGGTCAGGACACGACGGTGCTCGCCAAGAAGAAGGCCGTGGCAACACCTCACTCTCGCGAGTTCGTCGCCCTCACGGGCAAGATGCTCCCGGACTCCTTGGACGAGAAGGCGAAGATGGTCCAAGAGGCGGCCAGGACGCTGGGGATCACGATCCTCCTCAAGGGCCACGTGGACATCGTGAGCGACGGCGTCCGGACGAAGCTCAACCATACGGGAAATCCCGGGATGACGGTCGGCGGAACGGGAGACGTCCTCTGCGGCGCCGTGGGCGGTCTCCTCTGCAAGGGTGTCGAGCCGTACGACGCGGCCCGCCTCGCGGCCTTCTCGAACGGCTATGCGGGCGACCTGGCCTTCAAGGCGAAGAGCTACGGCCTCACGGCCACGGACGTGGCGGACAACCTGGGCCGCGTCCTCGCGGAGTTCGTAGACTGAGCTCCAATCAGTGCGTGCCGGGCGGAAAGAGGAACGCGCGGGCCCGCCAGTAGGTCGGATCGAGGTACCGCAGGAGGTCGGGGTTGTGCCCGCGCTTCACGCTGGAGTAGTAGGCATAGAGATAGAACGGAATAATATTCAGAAATGGAGACAGGAGTTCATCCACCCGAGGGACCGGGAGCACCGTGTCCGCAAGGCCCTCGACCTCCCGATCTCCCTCGTTCGCGACGGCCACCACGCGGGCCCCGATGATTTCGGCAGCCCTCATGAGGTCGAGCGCGCGAGCCCGTGCGTGCCCCTCCGTGGCGATCACGAAAATCAGGCTGTCCCTGTCGAGCGGCTGCCACGACCCGTGGACGAAGTCCTCGAGCTCCATGCCCTCGACCGGGAGGAAGCTCGACTCCCGGAGCTTGAGAGCGGCCTCCAGCGCGGTGGGAATGTTGGGCCCTGCTCCGAGGATTCCCACGGAGCGGCGCGCGAGCAGATCGGCGGCAAGGGCCTCGCAGGTTCTTTCCGATGTCTTCAACACCTTCTCCATGAGCGACGGCAGGGCGGCCAGCTTCTCCCGCAGCGACTGGACCGCCGCCCGCGGCTCGCCGCCGGCGGCGACGCGCCACTCGAGGGCTACCAGAGCGGAGGCCAGCGCGCCCGCCACGTAGCACTTCGTGTGGCACCGGGAGAGGTCGGGGCCGTTGCCGGCGACGAGCACCGCGTCCGAGGCGTCTACGATGGGGCGGCCCGAGAAGTGGGTGATGCCGACCGTCCGCGCGCCGCGGGCCTTCGCTCCCCGGAGCGCGTCCACGGTGGTCTTCGTGATCCCGCTGTGGGAGATGCCGATGACGCCCGACGTGCGGTCCACGCGAGGACCGTAGCCGGAGAGCTCGAAGGCGTCCACCTCGGCGGACCGGATCCGGTCGCTAGGCGAGGAGGCGAAATGCGCCGCGAGCCGGGCCGCGTAAGATGCGGTCCCGCATCCCGTGAAGACCAGGAATGACCGATCGGCCAGGAGGGCACCGCCTTCCGCCGCGGGCACCACAAGTCGCCGCAGCGTCTCGCGGAACGTCGCGGGGATCTCATGGATCATGTCGTACGTGTGGAAGGGGTGGCGCGTGCGGTCAGCAGTGGGAACGGGGAGCGGAGCGGCGATACTCATGACCCCGGCTCCACGCGCGAAGGGATAACGCTTTCGCCAGCGGTGGGCGGTCCGCCGGCTCCTCCCGAACCGCGCAAGGGTTAAGGACGGCGGTCCCTTGCGACCGCCATGGCCCCCGAGCCCGTCCCGGACGCCCCGGCGCTCCGGGTGGACGACTCGCTCGTGGTCGCGGACCTCCATATCGGCATCGAGGAAGAGCTGCGGGAGAAGGGCGTCGAGATTCCGAGCCGGGCGGAGGTCATGGGACGACGCCTCGTAGAGCTCGCGGAGCGGACGGGCGCGCGGGACCTCGTGGTCCTCGGGGACGTGAAGCACCTAGTGCCCCGGATGGCCTCCCGGGAGCGGCGGGACGTGTACGTGTTCTTCCGCGACCTCGCGGAGACCTTCGCGACAATTACGGTGGCCCAGGGGAACCACGACGGGATCCTGAAAAGCATCGTGCCCCGCTCGGTCCGCTTCCGGTCGCCCTACGGCTTCCGCTCGGGCGACGTGGGCTTCTGCCACGGGCATGCGTGGCCCTACAAAAAGGTCATGGAGGCCCCGACCCTGGTCATGGGGCACAACCATCCCGCGGTCGGGTTCCGCGATGCCCTGGGGCGCCGCGAGATCGTGCCGTGCTGGATGCGGGCGCCGTTCGTCCGCTCGGGCCGACGGTATGCGAAGCTCCCGAAGGAGGCCATCGTCGTGCCCGCGTTCAACGAGCTCTGCGGCGGGATGCCCGTGAACGACGTCCGCGCGCGGTTCCTGGGCCCCCTGTTCCGCCAAGGCCTCATCGGCGTGGAGCGGGCGTCCCTCCATCTGCTCGATGGGACGAACCTGGGCCGCCTCGCCGACCTAAGGGTCGACCTGGGCTTCTGGCCCGAGGACTACCGGCAGTGATTCGCGCCGGGAACGCCGAAGCCTTTTCGAGACGCAGGCCATCCCCCTCCCGATTTGCATGGCGGGCGGCGAAGTCGTCACGGAGACGTTCGACTCGGTGATCCTCGCGGGCAACCCCTTGGGCGACCCGACGGGGCGGGACGTGGCCATCTACCTGCCGCCGGGGTACGATCCGCACAAGCGCTACCCCGCGGCGTACGCCATCGTCGGTTATGGGGGGACGGGCAGGATGCTCTTGAACGCGGATCCCCTCGCGGAGGATCTCAAGACGAAGCTGGACCGTCTCATCCGGACCGGGAAGATGGGGCCGCTCATCGTCCCCATGCCCGACTGCTTCACCCGCGTCGGGGGCAATCAGTACATCAACTCCTCCGCCACGGGCGCCTACGATGATTACCTCCGCAAGGAGGTGGTGCCCTTCGTGGAGCGCAAGTACCGCGTCGGCCGCCGGGGCATCTGGGGCAAGTCCTCCGGGGGCTACGGCTCCATCGTCCAAGCGATGCTCCATCCGGACACCTGGTCGGCTCTCGCGGACCACTCGGGCGATTCCTGCTTCGAGTTGTGCTACATCCAGGACTTCCCCGCGGCACTCGCGGCGTTCCGGGAGCATGGCGGCCCCGCGAAGTGGCTCCGGTGGTACTGGCGCCAGCCGAACCGCCGGAAGAGCGAGTTCGCTCCGATCCTCAACACCGTGGGAATGGCCGCCCACTACTCCCCGAATCCGCGAAGTCGCGAGCTAGGCACGGATTTCCCCTTCCACCTGGAGACGGGCGAATGGCGACCCGAAGTCTGGGAGCGGTGGCGCGCGTGGGACCCCGTGGTCATGGTCGACCGTCTGTACCGGAGCCTGCGGCGCATGCAGCTCGTGTACATCGACTGCGGCACGAAGGACCAGTTCAACCTCATCTGGGGTGCGCGGTCCCTCCACCGCAAACTCACCGAGCACCGGGTGAAGCACGTGTATCGGGAGTTCGACGATACCCACTCCAACATCACGCACCGCTACGACGTGTCCCTGCCTCTCCTCTGGCGAGCGCTGCGGTAGCGATCATCGCCCGAAGACGTCCACGGGGTGTCCGGCCTCCCGAATCATGTGCTTAATCAGGTCCCGCACGCGGCCGACGATGCCGCGGTACATCGATGCCACCGTGGGGCTGAGCCCCTTCTCCGGCCAATCCTCGGTGCCCACGCAAACATTCACCACCTCGATCCGAGGGAGCGTGTGCCCCATGAGGCGGGCATACGAGACCTCTTTCGCGAGGGCCTCCGCGTGAGCGGGCAGGGATCCCCAGCCGTTCTCGAGCGAGTAGGGGCTTCCGAGGGACACCTGGCCGATGTTGCCGCAGTAGGAGAGCGACTTCAGGACGATGACGAGATCGTAGTCGTGCAGGACCTCGGCGAAGCCCGCGAAGTCCGAGGCGGGCCGCACGTCCGCGTCCTCGAACGAGGAGAGCAGGGATCGGGCGAGGCGGGCCCCGATCCCCTCATTGCCATGGGTGGAATCACCCAGCCCCAGGATGAGGATGCGGAGGTCCCGCTGCTCGACCATCAGGACCTCCTTGGAGTCCTGGTGGCCCCGCCGGGCGGACCCGGAGTGGTCCGGTCCGGGGAACGTCCCTCCATGGCGAGCGCGCACGAATACATCGATCGCAGACCGCACGAGCGCGGTTCCTTTGGTTCCTAGACCTCCATCACCCACGATGAGTTGTGAAGCGCGAACGCAGCCGCAGCGAACACCGGGCGAATCTCTCGCTCCAGGACGGATTCGAAGGGTGGCATGCCTCACTCCACGCGCGCGTTCCGAGGGCGAGACCACCGCACGAGTGCGGCGCGAATCCCCGGGAAGGACAAGGAGAGGAGGAGCACGACCGCTCCGACGGCGATGACCGCGGCTCCCGCGGCCTGCTCGACGAGGACCGAGGTCCTCGCGGAAAGGACTCCGAGAAGCCACGTAATCGGGAAGGCCAGGACCAGCAGGGACGTCGCGACCGAGAGGTCCACGGTCCGGAGGCCCGCATACCAGGTGGCCACGAACCCGAAGAGCAGGAGGGCGCTGAGGAAGAGGGACGCCCAGTCCGCCGCAGCGAAGCCGGTGACCGCGGCGGCCTGGCCGCTAAGACCCAGGTACGCAAGGAGGAACACCGCCCCGAACCCGACTCGGCCCAGGGCGACCGTGGAGGATGGCAGGCTCTGCAATGCACGCTTCGACAGCGTGTACTCGCCCGCCCACATCGCCGTGGCTAGGAGGACGTACGCGCTCCCGTCCGTCCACACCGGCCCGGAGAAGGCGACCAAGAGCACGTTCCCTACCATGAGGAGCACGGCCGCCATCAGGAACCCGCGTGGGAGTTTCTCTCGGAGGACCACGACAGCGAACACGGTCGCAATGAGGAAGAGGCTCCGGTAGCCGAGGCTCGCGGCCGCCGCGCCGCCCTGCGCCGCGGCCATCTGGAAGCCGTGGAAGTAGAGGAGGAAGGGGACCGCGCCGCCTAAGAGGCCGATGGCCGCGAGCCGGGCCCAGTCCGCCCCCTTCGGCCGGCCCCGCCCGCTCCGCGCGAACACCAGAGCCGGCGGGACCAACAGGAGGGCTACCACCGCGTTCCGCACCGTGATCCAGGCGTCCACGTTCGTTCCCTGGACGGCCTTGAAGTTCACGAAGTTCGAAACGCCGCTGATCAGCACGGTCACGAGGACCAGGGTGAGCCCGGGTCCGCCGATGCGTTTCGCTGCCGCGGACGCCAGGTTCAACATCTCCATCACCCTCCGGAATTGCGCGGGGACCACCTCGGGGAACGGGCCGCCGACCCCGCAACGGCGGAAGTTAGGACCGCGGGCCGCCGGACCGGAGTCGCGGATTCGGGGAGGCAAGATGAGGCCATTACCTCCCTCCAGAGTCCGGACCGCTTGCGTCCAGGCGCCCGCGATCCTCGAGTTGCACATCGATGACACGGATGTCCGCGCCCGCGGTCACGAGGAGGGGCGCGCCGCAGCGGGGACAGAGGAGGAGCGCGGGAGGCTCGCTCAGCCCCTCGCCCAAGTCCGCCGCCGAGCCTTCGAACCGGCAGGCCTCGCAGAGGGCGTGGCCGGGGACCTCCGAGATCTCCAGACGGGACAGTGCCAGTCGCGTGCCCCGCGTGAGGATCTCGAACGCGGTCTCCAGGGACTCGCGGGAGGCCACGAGGAACTCGCCCACCTCGATCCGGATGCGGGCGACGTGCCGGCCCGCCTCCTGCCGAGTCGCCTCGAGGGCGACGTTCACCACGTCCTGCATGAGCCCAAACTCATGCATCGGAAGCCACCTCCGCGGCGCGCGGAGCGCGCAACGCGTAGCCCCATTCCTCCGCCGCGCGAATGACTGCGGATGCGACGTGGGGCAAGGAGGCCATCACGGCCGCGCTCGGCGCGGACCCGATCCGTTGGGAAACGTCGATCTCGATGCCGAAGATCCGGAGCCGCCGCGGCACGTTCATCCCGGACGCCCGGGCCAGGGCCAGGGCTTCCGGCAGGCCGACGTAGTGCGCGGACGGCACGGAGGTCTCTTGGAGATCCGCGCCCCGCAGCTCGCGGACGTTCCCAGGGTGACTGCCAAGGACCGAATCGACCACGATAGTGTCCTCGAATCCCTGGAGGTGCTCTAGGAGGTAGAGGCCCGCCTGGGCCGACGTGCGGATGGACACCCCGGGTCCCTCCCGCCCGCGGAGGGACTCGGCGGCGAGCAGCCCGATTCCATCGTCCCCGAGCAAGTCGTTCCCCAGGCCGAGGATCACGAGGGTCATGGCTAGCCGTCCCGCCGGATCTCCTGGACCACCCGGCCGCCGTCGTCGTAGATGGTGACCGAGAGGGGCATGTGGCCGGGCATGGAGTGCGTCGCGCAGGCGTGGCAGGGATCGTAGGCGCGGAAGGACATCTCGATCTGGTTCAGGATCCCGTCATCCACGACGCCCTTGTGGATCATGCTCCGCGCGGCCTTGTCCACCGACATGGCGATCCGGGCCGCGTTGTGCTGCGTGGCCACGATCAGGTTCGCGACGGTGAGCACGCCCCGTTCGTCGCTCGCGTAGTGATGGATCAGCACGCCCCGAGGCGCCTCCACGACCCCGATCCCCTCCTTGGGTGTCTCCGTGGGAAGGGTTCGGATGTCGGGGTCCACGATCCCGGGGTCGTGGACGAGCTCCTGGAAGCGCTCGGCGGCGTACACAATCTCAATCACCCGCGCCCAGTGGTTCGCGAGCGTGTGATGCACGGGCCTGCCCCCGAGGGTCTCGAAGTACTTGTCGTACAACCACGCAGCCCGCGGGGTTGGCATGCCGCCGCAGGCGTTCAGGCGGGCCAGGGGCGCGACGCCGTAGATGCCGCTGTCTTCCCCGTCCACGAAGCCCTTCCAGCCAATCTTCTTCAGGAAGGGGAATTTGACGTACGTCCAAGGTTCCGCGTGCTCCGCGATGTAGTCGAGGTACTGACGCGCAGGGAACCGTGCCACCTCAGCACCCGACGGACTCACCACACGGAGCTGCCCATCGTAGAAGTTCTCGTGGAGCTTGGAGTCCACGAGGCCCATGTAGTGCGTGCGGTGGGTGTAGGCATCCGACGTGATCATCTTCACGTACGCGGGGTTCTCGAGGACGACGTCCTCGAAGAGCTTCTCGCAGAACTGGGCGAACTCAAGGGCACGGGTGGCGGTCTCCTTGAAGCGCGTCTGCATCTCCGGGGTGACCGCCTTCGCGACGCCGCCGGGAAGGCCGAACACGGGATGGATTGTCTTTCCGCCGAGTTCCGTGAGAATCCCGCGCAGCTCCTTCCGCATGGCGATGACCCGCTTTCCGATTTCCAGCCCAGCCTTCTGGATGACCCCCAGGACGTTCCGCTCCGCCTTGGGGGCCGTGGGTCCGACCACGAAGTCGGGCCCGCCCAAGAAGAACAGGTGGAGCGCGTGGTCCTCCAGCATGAACACGTTGTACAGCATCTCGCGGATCATCTTCGCGGCGGGCGGCGGATCCACCCGGAAGAGGTCGTCCAGGGCCTTCGTCGCCGCGGTGTGATGGGCCGTCGGGCAGACGCCGCAGATGCGGGACGTGATCTGGGGCGCGTCCTCCGCCTGGCGGCCGACCAGGAAGTTCTCGAAGCCGCGGAGTTCCGGGACCTGGAAGTAGGCCCGCGAGACCTCTCCCTTGCCGTCGAGGAAAATCGTGATCTTCCCATGGCCCTCCAAGCGCGTGATCGGATTGATGGTCACTTGGCTAGGCATGTCCCCTCACCCCCTTGGGCTTCGGCAGGATGGACCGAGGTAGGGAGTACCGGTAGAACGTCCCCACAGGATCCGGGACGTTCTCCATGACCCGCGCGATGTCCGCCTCCTCGTCGAAGTCCAGGATCGAGGAGAGATAGGAGATGCCCTTGGCGCCCTGGTCGCGCACCTCGTCCGTGGGACCGAAGCATCCCGTGCACGGCATGGCCCCCTTGACACAGAGGGCTTCGCACCCTCCGCGGGTCACGGGACCCAGGCACAGGATCCCCTGCGCGAGCAGGCACTTCTCGGGATCCACCTTCGTGAGATGGACCCGCTTCAGGTCCTTGATGAGGAGCTTCTCGGGCTTGGTCTCGTTCAGGGGGCATTCGTGGCAGAGGGCCCGGGTCCCGGCGAGCACGGCGCCCTTCGGCGGCAGCTGGCCCTTGAGGAGCGCGGTCACCGCATTCCCGATGAGCTTGGGCGTCGGAGGGCAACCCGGCAGATAGTAGTCCACGTCGATGACCTGATCGAGCGCCTTCACGAGGTTCCAAAATGCGGGCAGCTCCAGGGTGCCCTCGGGGACCTCCACGGTCTCCCGGGGTTCCTGGGACCCACCGTCGACCACGCTGGGCGCCTTGTGGTAGTACCACTCGAAAATCGAGCGGCGGTCCCACAGGTTCGCGAGGCCCGGAATGCCTCCCAGGTGAGAGCAACTCCCGAAGGCGATGACGTACTTCGACTTGCGCCGGAGAAGGCGAACCATGTCCTCCTGTTCGGAGAGGCGAACGGCCCCGTTGATGAAGCTCACCGTGATGCTCCCGTCGGGCAGCGCTTCGACGTCGGGGACCTTGAAGTCGAGGGCCACCGGCCAGAACACGATGTCGACCGCACTGACGACGTCCAGGATCCCCTCCGCGAGGTCCACGACGGCTTCCTCACACCCGCCGCACGAGGCACACCAGTAGAACGCCACCTTGGGCTTCCCGGCCATTCAATCGCCTCCGTTGAGTTCCAGGGGGCCCAGCCGCCGAACCCGTTCGGTCATGTCTTCCACGACCTTCCGGAACTTCTCGGACTCCGAGGCGGAAATCCACTCCAGCCGAAGACGGTCGTCCTCGAAGCCCATCTGGGACAGCATCTTCTTGAGGAGCGTGTACCTCCGGAGGGTCTTGTAGTTGCCCGCGGTGTAGTGACAGTCCCGGGGATGGCATCCGCAGAGCAGGACGCCGTCCGCTCCCTTCTTGAACGCGGTCAGGACGAACTGGGGGTCCACGCGGCCCGAGCACATGGTGCGGATGAGCCGCACATTCGGAGCGTACCGCGCACGGGCCACCCCGGCGGCATCGGCCGCAATGTACGTGCACCAGTTGCACACGAAGGCGACGATCCTCGGTTCGAACTCCTGCCTCGGCATCTCCTGCTTCGCCACCGCCATCATCGAGAAAGCACCCCCTCGAGCTCCTGGAGGAGCTGATCGTCCTCGAACATCCGCTGGGAAATCGCGCCGCTCGGGCAGGCCGCGACGCAGACCCCGCATCCCTTACAGAGGACGTCGCTGATCCGCGCGACCATCTGCTCCCGGTCCAGCTCGATCGCGTTGTAGGGACATAGCGGGATGCAGACCTGGCAGCCGGAGCACAGGCCCTCCTCGATGTACGCGAGGTTGGGTTCGAGCAGGATGGACCCCTTCGAGGTGAGGGCGATGGCCTCGGCCGCCGCGGCCTCGGCCTGAGCCACGGTCTCGGGGATGTCCTTGGGGCCTTGGCAGGTCCCCGCGATGAAAATCCCGTCACTCATCGTGGAAACGGGCGCGAGCTTGGGGTGCTTCTCCAGGAAGAACCCCTCGGAGCTGCAGGACATGCTGAGGAGGCGACGGACCTCCTCCTGGTCGGGCTGCGGCTCGATGGCCACGCTGAGGATGACCATGTCGACGGGCACCCGACGGATGACGCCCAGGAGGGTGTCCTCCGCCACGACGATGAGCTTGCCTTCCTCGGCCGGGTTCTCCACGATGTCCGTGACCTCGGCGACCTTGCCCCGCACGAGATGCAGGTTCTCCGCGATGAGCCGGTGGTAGAACTCCTCGTAGCCTTTTCCGGGCGTGCGCATGTCGATGTAGAAGTTGTAGACCTCGGCCCCGGTCCGCTCCTTCACGAGGTGGGCCAGCTTCAGGGAGTACATGCAGCAGACCTTGGAGCAGTACGGGTTGTAGTGCTCGTCCCGGGAGCCGACGCAATGGACGATGGCCACCGCCCTTGGCACGCGGCCGTCCCGTAGCAGGATCGACCCGCCTGTGGGACCGTTCGATGCCGCGAGCCGTTCGACCTCCAAGGCGTTGTACACCCCGGGGAGCTTCCCATAGCCGTAGTTCGTCATCCGCGCGGCGTCGAATACATGGAACCCAGTGGCGACGATGACCGTGCCCACGTCGAGCTCCACGATCTTCTCCTTCTGCTGGAAGTCGATCGCATCGCGATCCCCGCAGGCATCGACGCACGTCTGCTTGCAGTGCCCGGTCTTGAACTCGATGCACGTGTCTGGATCGATGACGGCCACCAAAGGGACCGCTTGCGGGAAGGGGACGTAAATCGGCTTCCTCTTCCCGAGCCCGAGGTCGAATTCGTTGGCGAACTTGGCCGTCTTGTACACGCACTGCTCGATGCATTCGAGACAGCCGACGCACTTCTCTTCGTCCACGTACCGCGGCTTCCGCCGGACCTTGACCTTGAAGTTCCCCACGAAGCCGTCGACGGAGACCACGTCGGAGTACGAGAGGAGGGTGATGTTCGGATGGTTCTTCACCGCCGTCATCTTGGGGGTGAGGATGCACGCCGCGCAGTCCAGAGTCGGGAAAGTCTTGTCGAACTTGGCCATATGCCCCCCAATGGACGGCTCCCGCTCGACGAGGTACACATGCCGGCCGGCGTCGGCCGCAGTGAGGGCGGCCTGAATGCCCGCAATCCCGCCGCCGAGGATGAGCACCTCGCTGCGGACGGGTACGGAGCGACGTTCGAGCGGCGCGTGGAGGGCCACGCGGGCAACGCCTGCCGCGACGAGTGCCTTCGCCTTCTCCGTAGCCTGATGCGGATCCTTCGTGACCCAGGCCACCTGCTCGCGGATGTTCACCATGTGCACGAGGAACGGGTTGGCTCCCGCGCCCTCCGCGGCCCGGCGGAACGTGGCCTCGTGGAGATGGGGAGAACAGGAGGCCACGAGCACGCGATTCAGCTTCAGCTCCCGCACGTCCTTCTGGATTATCTCTTGCCCGGGGCTGGAGCACATGTACTTGTACTCGCGCGCGACGGCGACGCCCGGGAGCCCCTTCGCGTAGGCCACCACCTCGGGCACGTTCACGACGCTGGCGATGTTGAACCCGCAGTCGCAGATGTAGACACCGATCTTCGGCTCATCCGTCATAGAGCGTCCTCCACGAGTTCGATGATGTCGCGAATCCGAAGGGATTCCTCGAGGCCCGCCGCCTTCACAGCGTCCGTGAACATCACGTAGTCCTTGGGGCAGGCGACCACGAGCGTCTTCACGCCCTCCAGGCCTGCCGCCTCGCGAACCCGCATCTCCGCCGGCCGCTGCTTCTCCCCCGGGATTTCCTCCATCCAGATCCTCCCTCCTCCCGCGCCGCAGCAGAAACTCTTCTGCCGGTTCCGCGGCATCTCGACCAGGTCCACGCCGAGCGCCGCAAGCACTCTGCGCGGCGCATCGTACACGCCGTTGTAGCGGCCCAGGTAGCACGGGTCATGGTAGGTGACCCGGTACGGCAGGCGTCTCGAGAACCGCACACGTCCGGATTGGATGAGCTCGTCGAGGAACTCGGTGTAGTGAAGCACCCGTTCGCCGTTCGCCCGGGGGTACTCGTTCTTCAGCGTGTTGTAGGTGTGGGGATCGGTCGTGACGATGTCGCGGAACGTGCAGGCCTTCATGGCCTCCGCGTTGTGGTCTCGCAGGCTCTCGAAGAGCCCCTCCTCCCCCACTCTCCGGACGTCGTTGCCCGCGTTCCACTCGCCCTCCTGAAGCGTGCCGAAGTTGACCCCCGCGCGCGCGAAGACCTGAGCCGTGTGCGCCGTGAGCCCCTGGCACCGGGCATCGTAGGACGCGTAGTCGCCGACGAACCACAGCACATCCACGGGCTCCTTCCGGGCGTCCTTGACCGGGGCCGAACCCGACCGCGCCCACTTGGTCCGAGCCTTGGGGGTCGCCTTGAACGAGTTTCCGTACCGGCCGAGGCTTTCCAGGGATCCCTGGAGTCCCGCGCCGAACTGCCCGCGGGCCGTCAGTTGGCGGCGCATCTCGAGGACCTTGGACAGATGGTCGTTCAGGACCGGGCATCCGTCCACGCAGGCGTAGCAGGTCATGCACGACCAGATCGCCTCGGGGCCTTGGACGGAGGCGAACAGGTCCTCTCCCGACGCGACGCCGCCGTCGGCGGTGGATGCCATGGGCGCCGACACGAGACGTCCCTTGGCGAGCACGGCATCGCGAAGATGCATCATGAGATGCATGGGATCCATGCCCGCGCCGCTCTCGTGCGCCGGACAGTTGTCCGTGCAGCGGCCACATTCCGTGCACGCAAACGCATTGAGGAGGGACACCCACGTCAGGTCCCGCACGGTGCCGGCCCCAGGGGAATTCACCCGGTCGGCGGGTACGGGTCGCATGGCTCCCGCGGGCTCCGGCTTCCGGAAGAAGACGTTGAACACCGCGAAGACGATGTGGGCGTGCTTCGTGTACGGGAACCACGCCAAGAAGGCGAAGAGGGACACGATGTGCATCCACCACATGGCGGACTCCAAGCCGGGAGCGGCCCCCGCCCATCCCGCGGCTGAGAGCGTCGCCGCCAGGAACCCGCTCACGGGCCTCCAACCCGCCAGGACCGCCGTCGCATCCTGGACGATCCGGGCCGCGTTGTACAAGAGGAACGACACTAGGATCGCGAGGATGAACAGGAGCATGACGATGGCCGCGCGGTTCCCTTCGTGCATGAGGCGTCGGGGCTTCGATACGGTCCGGCGATAGATCCCCATGGCCACCCCGACGATGCCGAGCGCGGCCACGAGGTCCTGGCCAAGATAGAGGGGACCGTTCAGGGGCCCTAGGGGGAGCGTGTAGCCGGGAATGTATCCCGCCATGACAATCTCGACGACGCTGAAGAAGAGGAACACGAAGGCCCAGAAGATGAAGGCGTGGAGGATGCCCGCCGGGCGCTCGCGGTAGATCTTCCGCTGGAGGATGCCGTAGACGACGACGTTCTTGACCCGGGTCCCCAGGTGATCCCACCAGGTCTCCGGCATCCCCTTGCGGACGCCCCGGATGATTACGACGACGCGGGCGAGGAAGAGGAAGCCTGAGACGACGAGGATTCCGGTGAGGAGGATCTGGTCGAGGTTCATCGGCCGCCCTTCGCTTCCTTGATCTTCTCCGTCAGCATCGGGACGAGCTCGAGGAGGTCCACCGTCGCGCCGTAGTGGGCGATGTCGAAGATGGGCGCCTCCGGGTCCTTGTTCACCGCGATGATTAGGCCGGAGCCCTTCATCCCTTCCGTATGCTCCGGGGCTCCGCTGACCCCGAGCGCCAGGTAGAGCCGGGGCTTCACGGTCATTCCGGACCGACCCACCTGACGGCTCCTCGGAAGCCATCCCTGGTCGACCACGGGCCGTGTCGCGCACACGGCGCCTCCGAGCTCCTTCGCCAGGTCCTGCAAACCGGCGAGATTGTCCTTGGACTGGATTCCCCTGCCCACCGCGACGAGGATGGGAATCGTCCGCACGTCGATATCCTCCATTGGCGGCTCGACGAGTTCCAAGAAGCGTACCGGGAGAGGCTCCAAGGGCACGGGCGCGGGACGGACCTCTAACGGAGGCACCTCGTCGCGCATCCCAAGCTCCCGGTGGCCGACGCCCGGCATCATGAGCACGATGGCCAACCCATCCTCGGATTCGACCTGCGCCTGGAGCTTGCCGCCGCAGAGGCGGCTCGTGACGATGACGCGATCCCCTTCGGCTCGAAGCCCCACACATCCGCTGACCACGGGGGCCCCGAGGCTGACACGGAGGGGACCGGCGAGATCGATCCCCATACTCGTGTTCCCCAGGATCACGAGCCGCGCCGACAGGTCTTTCAGGATGTGCGGCAGGGCCTTCGCATAGGCGGACGGGTTCGGCGTACCCAGCGCGGAATCCCTCACGACGACGACGCGGTCCGCGTTGAGCGGCAATCCCTCGAATGGCTTCGGGTCGCCCGCGAGCACGAGGCAGGTGATGCGCCATCCGACGGACCGGCCGACCTCGCGAGCACAGGCGAGCATCTCCAGGGTGACGTCGGTGAGCTCCCCCGCCATGTGCTCCGCGACCACGACGACCTCGCGGGGGATCATGCGATACCACGCTCCCGGAGGATGCGGACGATCTGATCCGCTACCTCGCTCACGGTCCCAGGAAGCATCTCGGCCCTCGCCTCGGAGGTCGACTTGATCAGCTTCGAGACCCTCAGCCCCTCCACGACCTGGGGAGGTTCGGCCTGGTCCTTCACCTGGAGGGTGCGCTTGGCCTGCATGATCCGGCTCACGGGCGCGTACCGGGGGGGTTGCTCGGCCGACTGAATCCCCAGGACCGCGGGCAGAGAGACTGCCATGACGCCGTGGCGACCTCCCGGGAACTCCTTGTGGACGACGCCCTTGGATCCATTGGATTCGAGGGAGACCGAGACCACGCCGCCCACGTAGGGAAGGGAGAGGTGCATGGCGAGGAGACCGGCCAGGCCCGCATCGAGCTGGTCCGCGGCCCATACCCCCGTGAGAACGAGGTCGTAGCCTGCGGCTTTCATCGACGGGCTCAAGACCGACGCGAGACGCACGTTGTCCCCCCGATGCTCGGGCGGGACGGGGACCCGGACGGCTTCGTCCGCCCCCTTCGCGACGGCAGCCGCCAGGGCGTCTCTCGCCTCATCGCCGCCCGCGGCCAGCACGGTGACCCGCGCCGCGTGGCGAGACTTGAGGATGAGCGCCTCCTCCAAGGCGTGCTCGTCCCCCTCGTTCGTGATACGCATGACCTCGTCTTCATCGAGGCTCGTGCCGTCCTCGCCAATCACGAGCTCTTCGACGACGTCGGGGACCTCGCGGAGGACCACCGCGATCTTCACAGCCCATTCCCCCCAACAAGTCCCATGGCCTCCGCAACCATGTGGGAGATCTCCCGGACCTGCAGGCGTCCCTCGAGGCCCGCCGTCTTGATCGCATCCTCGAACCGAGGGACCTCGAGGGGACAGGGGATGGCAAGGATCTGCGCGCCCGTCTTCGCGGCTTCCTGCACCCGTTGCATCGGCAGGGGCACGCGGGTCCGCTGCCAGATGTAGCTGTCCAGCCAGTTCGCGCCCCCTCCGCCGCCGCAGCAGAGGGCGTTCTCGCGGTTGCGGGGCATCTCGACCAGGCGTAGGCCCGGGATGGTCTCGAGGACGAGGCGGGGCGCCTCGTACTCACCGTTCCGCCGGCCGATGCAGCAGGCATCGTGGTAGGTGACCTTGGCAGTGATCTCCTTCTTGACATGTCGCTTGATGTCCGAAGCCCGATCCGCCAGGAACCGGGTGTAGTGACTCACGTCCAACGGCGTGCCGAGCCGGCGATACTCCTTGTTGAACGCGTTGAACGCGTGGGGGTCGCCCACGAGAATCTCCTTGAATCTCCTCCTCCCCATTTGCTCGGCGTTGTGATGATAGAGGGCGTCGAACAGGCCCTCCTCGCCCTGGCTCGTGCACCGGAGGTCCCCGCTGCACCGTTCGTCGTTCCCCAGGATGCCAAAGTCGATCTCGAGGGCCGTCAGGATCCGGGCCAGGGCCACGGTGTCCTTGAGATTCCTCTTGTTGTAGGAGCCGAAGCACCCGACCCACCACAGGACCTCCGCCGAGTCGCCTTCCTGGAGGATGGGCACCTCCACGCCGGCCTGCTTCGTCCATGCGTCCCGCTTCTTGGCGGACTCGCCGAAGGGATTCCCGTACCGGGAGGTCCTCTCGAAGGCCGCCTGGAGCTCAGGCGGCACGCCGACACCTCGGCCGAGCAGCTCCTCTCGCAGGCCAGCTATCAAGCGGTCCGTAATCGGGACCCCCACCGGACACCGGTACGTGCAGTTGAAGCAGGAGACGCAAAGCCATATGGCCTCGCTGCGGTACAGGTCGTCCACCCGGCCCGCCCGCAGGGCCGCAATCATCTTGCGAGGGGTGTAGTCCATGGCGTAGCCGAGAGGGCATACGCCGCTGCACATGCCGCACTGGATGCAGCTGAGGAGCTTGTCCCCCATCGGGAGCTTGAGCACGCGCTGCATGAATTCCTCGGTGGCGTCGACCCCCGTCCCTCGCTCTTCAGCGCTCACGAGCATCGTTTCGGCTGACACGACACATCACCCTCCGCGTGCGCAGGAATGGAGGATTCGATCTGCGCGCCCATTCGTCCGGGCGCCCCTGGCGTGCCCTGCGGTCCCGAGCCGCCTCAGCGGGCCCGTGGATCCTCCCTCCGCGCGGGCATGAGAAGTGCTGACAGCTCGCAAGCTTCTTCAGAGTTGTCTATACACTGTGCCTCCTCGCATATATTGTACCCTAATTGCCCCTCGGAATATACACGCATCCGAGAGATCCAGCGGGGCGGTGTACGCTCCTGCGTACGGGTGCACTGTCCTAGGGCACGATGTATTGGCAAGTACTCTACTGGTCAGTTGGGGACATTCTATCCGACCACCTGGAGAGATCCCGGGGCGAGAACGAGATGGTTGCAGGAAGGTTGCGTAACCGGGGACCTCATTTCAGGACCGTGAGGTGATCTTGCAAGGCGTGGAATATTCAGCATGTATTTTGGCGACGTTTCTTACATGAATATATTCGAAATATCCATCGCCGCTGCAGGCCATCTAGACAGCAGCATCGAGCGAGGCACGGCTGTGCCGTGCCGAGGGCGATCTCCATGTGGGGTGTCGTGCTCCTCAACGTGTCGGCGGGGAAGGAACCCGAGTTCTTCAGCAACCTGGGCTCCATCCAGCAGGTGCGCCACGTCTTCTACCTCTTTGACGACTACGAGTACTTGGTCGAGGTGGAGGCCGATACACCCCAGGAAATGGCCAAGGTGATGACGAACCACATCCGGCATCTCCCCGGTGTGGAGCGCACGGCGACGTTCATCGAAGGCACCCAGGTTAGGGAGTCCACGGTGATCCGTCCCGAGGCGCGCGAAGAGGGCGTGCCCCTCTGGTGAATACGCGTCGAGGCGGCCCGGACGAGCTCGCGTTTGGTCGATTCGCTCACGAGGTTCTCCGTCGGTCGCTGTCGTGCCGGGGAGAGCGAAGGAAACCACCGACCTGTACTTTCAGACGCATCATCACGTCTTTGTAGCCCCTCGACGGTCCGGGGCCGTGGATGCGCGCATTTGTGCTGGTGAAGGTGGCGACGGGCAAGGAGCGGGATGCGATCGACGCGTTCCGGGACATTCCGGGCCTCGAGGAGATCAACTTCCTCTTCGGGGACTACGACTACATCCTGACCTTGCAGGCACCGGATACAGTCAGCATGGCCCGCGTGATCCGGAACCGGATTCGGAAGAGCCCGGGCACGCTCCAGACCATCACGATGATCGAAGCGCCGATGTGAGACCGCCGCGCGTGTAGGTTCCCGGTCGCGCCTCGTCTACCGCACGACGGGCGCGGCCCCGTCGACTTGATCGAGCAGGGCGAGGGTCTCCTCGGCCTCCTCCCGCGAGAGCACCTGGACGATCAGGCCGGAATACGTCAGGACGTAGTCGCCCGGCGAAACCGAAACCGCACTCGCGTCGGCGACGACCTCCCTGCCCCGCAAGTCGAGCACCGCCTCCTCGCCTCGGACGGAGACGACCCGCGCTGGGATTCCCAAGCACATGGCCTGTTCCGTGCCGACGAGGGACCGGCTTGGGGTTAAACCTACTGTGCGAACAGTATGAACCCCTCGCGGCGCACGGGGCTCAGGCGGCCCTTGGGAAGTGGGCCCGGTCGGAATCGAACCGACGATCTCGACTTTGTAAGAGTCGCGTCAT
>CAZJIP010000012.1:6625-26741 GCA_964546105.1 uncultured Methanomassiliicoccales archaeon | reverse complement strand
GTGGGCCATCCAGCACGGCGAAGGGAAGGCGGCGGTACAGTCCGGCGGCGTTGCGGGCCGTCGATCGACCGCTGCGTCGCGCGGCCACGCTGCCCGGCCCTCTCTTCTCGGATGCCCAAGTCTTCGCAGAGGAGGCTCGGACCCTGTTCCAGCGTTCCTGGGTCTGCGTCGGCCGCGCGGATGAGATTCCCAACCCCGGTGATTTCCGTACCTACGAACTGGGCGGGTCCGGTGTGATCGTCCTCCGCGATGCCGACGGTGCCATCCGCGCCTACCACAATGTCTGCCGTCATCGGGGGACCCGGATCATGGAAGCGGACTCGGGTACCGGCCTCACGGTCCTCCAGTGTCCCTACCACGCGTGGACCTACGGCCTCGATGGACGGCTCGTGGGAGCCCCGCATATGGAGCAAGCAGAGGACTTCGAGCCTTCCGAGAACGGCCTGTACCCTCTGCGGTCAGAAGTCTGGCGCGGCTTCCTCTTTCTCTCCGTGAATCCCGAGGTCGAGCCGCTCCGAGACTACCTCGGTGAGTTCGTGGATCGGGCGGCACCCTATCCCCTGGAGCGTCTGCGGCGCGCGCACCGCGTGACCTACGAGATCGCGGCGAACTGGAAGCTCGTCGTGCAGAACGCGAACGAGTGCTACCACTGTCCTGGCGTGCATCCCCAGCTCGTCCGGCTCACGCCGTACCGCTCCGGAGAGGAGGATCTCCGCAAGGGCCCCGTGTTCGGAGGATGGATGGACTTCGTCGACGGCGCCCATACGCTCGCGCTCGACGGGGCCACCTCTCGTCGCTTCTTCCCGGGCCTGTCTCCCGAGGATCTGCGGCGGGTCTACTACTACGTCCTCTACCCGAGCAACTTCGTGAGCCTCCTGCCGGACTATGTGACTCTGGATTGGTTCATCCCCCTCTCCCCGGAGAGGACGCGGCTCGTTTTCGACCTCTATGTGGATCGCGACGAGCCGGATCCCGCGGAGGACGCCATGGCGTTCTGGGACATGACGAACCGCCAGGATTGGCATATCTGCGAGCTGGCCCACCTTGGGTCCAAGACCGCGGCGTACGATCAGGGGCGTTACAGCAGCGAGGAGGAGGTCGTCCACCTCATCGACCGATACTACCTCTCGCGCATGGGGTTCCTTAAGAAGGCCCGCTGAGATCGTACGCCGCCCGCACCTGAGACCGAGTCATCTTCAGCGCCGGCGGAGGGCCGGGTTGAAAATCTCCTCGAGCCCGTAGCCGAGCATGGCGAATCCGAGGACCATCAGGGTCACGAGCAGCCCAGGTGGCAGGAAGTACCACCACATGCCCTGCAGCAACGCGATCGACGTATAGGAGTCATTGACCATCGTTCCCCAGCTCACCACGTTTCCGGGGTAGCGCGCGAGCCCGAAGAATGCGAGGAAAGCCTCGGTGAAGATCGCGCTAGAGATTGTCAGGACCGCCTCGGCCCAGACGAGGGGCATGACATTCGGAAGAATGTGCTTCCGCACGATGTAGGGGTTTCTCGCGCCGATTGCTCGCGCTCGCTCGATGAAGAGCCTTTCTTTCAGCGACAGGACCTGGGACCTGATGACCCGGGCCGTGGTGGGCCAACTGACGATCGCGATGGCGAAGACCACGGTGGACAGGCTAGTCCCTAATACCGCAACAAGGGCTAGCACAAAGGGCAGCCACGGAATTACGAGGAAGAAATCGGTCGCCCGACTCAGGACCTGATCTGTGACTCGGCCGTAGAATCCGGCTATGAGACCGACGGCCGTGCCCACAACCATGGCCACGCCAGAGGCCGCAAGGCCAATAATGAGAGATATTTGGGAGCCGTAGACCAACCGGACAAGGGTGTCGTAACCCTTGGCGTCCGTCCCCAGAGGATGGGCTGCGCTCGGGGGCTGAAGTGCGGTTGTCTTTTCGAGTTCGGTGGGGTATGGTCCAACAAGGACGGGCGCCAGAATGGCCATGCCCACGAACACAAGGATCATCGTGAGCCCTGCGAAGGCCAGCCGATTGCGGAGAACTTGCTCGAGGAACTTCCGGAACCGCACGAGGTGGGCTGTCGTCCTCTCCCAGAAGATGCTCGCCTCGCGGGGAGGCGTGCTCATGGCGGATTCTTGCGACAAACACTAAGCCTCCCGGACGCGAGGGTCCAGATACATGTACATCACGTCAGCGACCGCGTTCGCGACGACGACACCCATTGTTGCGACCAGGAAAATCGCGGAGAGCAGCGGGAAGTCCAGGGCAACCGTAGCGTCCCACGTCAGCTTGCCGAGTCCGTTGATGCCAAAGACGTACTCGACAACAATCGCACCGCTCACAATCCAACCGAAATACAGCGCAGCAGCGGTCACCACGGGAAGGCGCGCGTTAGGGAGAGCGTGCCAATGGAGTTGTTGCCTCTCCGTGAGCCCTTTTGCCGCAGCGGTCACCATGTAGTCCTGAGGAAGCACGTCAGTGAGCGAGCCCCTGAGGGTCAGCGAGAACCAAGCGACGTTGTTGATGACGAACGCGACTATGGGGAGCACCATGTGGTACAGTTCGTCCACAAACACCGTGAGCGGGTTGCTTGTCGAGATTCCAGTCGTGTTCTGTCCGTATACAGGGAAGAGGGGGGCTGCCACTGCGAGGTAGAATATCAGTACGAGCGAAATCCAGAAGGATGGCATGGAATAGCCAAAGAGGCTGACGAGTGTAATCACAACATCTGTCCGCCTGCCCCGTCGCCAGCCGGAAATGCGACCCAGGATTAGGCCCAGCCACATCGTGAGGACCGTAGCGATACCCACCAGAAGCAGGGTTGTCCCGAGCCGCGGAAGGATGACGTCCCAGACAGGCGTGCCCTGGTACAGGGTAATGGATGTCCCCCAATTGCCTCGGATGAGGTTCCACATGTAGATGACGAATCTTGTCGTCATGGGCTGGTCCAACCCCCACTGGTGGAGCAGCGACGCGCGGAGATCGTTCGTGGACGTGACGTTGGAGGACCCTCCTTTGGGGAGGAGGACTCGGGTGGGATCCCCCGGGAGCACCTGGAAGATGAAGAAATTCAGGGAGGCGATGAAGAAGACGGTCAGGATGACGTAGACCGCCTTCTTCATGAGGAACCGACGGAGATTCATCTACTCCTCTCCTCGCTGCCTCCCCGAAGCATGGATTACTTCCCTTGGTTCTTCGTCAGATCCAGCTTGTCCTGGGCCTCCTGTTTCTTGCGCCTACGGGTCAGGAGCACGAACGCGACGGCAGCCGCTATGACCACGATGACGGCGCCAATCGCGGCCAGCTCGAGCGTCGACAGGCCGCCCGTGGCGACAGCGGTCGGCGTCAGCGAGATGTCGAGCTTGGTCGTTTGGCCCAACGTCACTGAGGCCGTCTTGTTCACCGAGCCGTACCCGCTCGCGCTCACGTTCACGCTGTAGCTCCCGGGCGTCAGACTCACGTTGTAGTTCCCGTTCGCGTCTGCCACCTTCGCGGCGGCCACCTGTCCGCTCCCTGAATAGACATAGATGGCGGCCCCCGTGATTGCGGCGCTGTTGGCGCTGCTCGTGACCTTGCCCGCAATCCAGCCCACGTTCGGCGTGAGGGCGAAGTCCACGGTGGCCGTCCCGTTGACGGTCACGGCCACGCCAGTTGTCTGTTTCCCTAGGTATAGGGCTGCGGTCACCGAGACCGTGTAATTGCCCGGCGGCGCGACGATGCTGTACTTCCCGCTCGAATCCGTCGTGCTCCCCCAGTTGCCCGGTGTGGCCTTGACGGCCGCGCCATTGATGGGCTTACCGCTCGCTGCATCGGTGACCGTCCCGTTAATCCAACCGTGGGCGCCTGCAGGCAGTACATCCACCTCGAAGGGCGATGAGGACACGCTGCAATACCCGTCGAAGACGGTTAGGGTCACACTGAAGGTTCCCGCCTGGCTCCAGGCGTGCGCGGCGGTGTCCGAGCTCTTCGCGGTCGTGGTCTGGTGCACCGTGCGGATCTGGTCGCCCCAGGCCCAGGTCCAGTTCAACAACTGGCCTGTGTCCACGTCCGTGGAGTTGCCCACGAAGGTCACGTTCTGTCCGGCGAAGGTCGAGATGGGTGGCGTTCCCTGGATCACCGGCGTCGTCGGGCAGTGGTTGGGCACTACCGGTCCAAGCTGCAGGAGCAGCGGGTTCGCACCCCAGAAGGCATTAATCTGCCGGTAAGGGTGAGCGTTCCAGTCGCCCCATCCCGCGAGCGTGTCCGTCCGGTAGGCCCATTCGCCATACGGGTAGATGTAGATGATGTAGACCGCGGACTTGTAGTGGACCGCCTCTGCATCGCGGACAATGGCCTGGCGTTGTGTGAAGTTTAACGCGGCCAGCTGGTTCACGTAGTCTCGGTTGTACGTCGAGTTGTCCCAGTAGTTGTCGTTCCAGCCGTCCAGGGTGTACCCAGATTCAATCGAGAGCAGGTAATTCGGGTCCGGATCACCGGACCAGTACCAGATGTACATCTCCACGTTGCCCTTGTACACGTCGGTGGACAGCGCAGACTCCAGCTCGACCTTGATGTTGATGTTCACACCGATCTTGGCCCATTGGGCCTTCAGGTAGTTTGCCGTGTCCTGTTCTTGGACGAACTCCTGCCGTACGGCCATGGCAAAGGTCAGCTGGGTCCCTGCGGGGATGGTCTTCGTGGTCCCAGCGGGGTACTTATTCGTCTGGACGAACAAGTTGATAGGATTTGGGTTGAACCGGATCCCGTTCCCGAAGCCCCCGCCGGTCCATCCCGTATACCCCGACTGATTCAGCAGGTCGTTCGCCGCTCGGAGGTTGAACGTCAGGTTCAGGCCCGGGACCGTGGTCGGATCGAGCCACCACTGCGGCGTGATCGGAGACATGATGGTGTCTCCCCGCTTCCCCTTCCCCAGGTAGATCGTGTTCAGGATGTAGTCCTTGTTCGTCGCCATCGCGAGGGCTTGCCGAAGGCGGATATCCCAGCGGGCGGGATTGAGACCGCTGTTGGCCGAGCTGTTGTCGAGCTGCGTGATTCCAATTTCGTTCCAGTACTGGGTCGACGGCAGACCTTCCTGGCGCCCGACGTTCGCCTGCCCCGCGACCGCGTTGTAGCCGTAGGGCGTGAATTTCGCAAGATCGACACTGGGCGGGTTCGCCTCGAGGGCCGCTACGAGCGAGTTCTCATCGGAGTACAGCTGGAAGTAGACGTCCGTCAGGCGGGGAGCTCCGCCGTGGTAGTTCGGGTTCGCCACGAGGTGCAGGGGCTGGCCATTCTGCAACTCCGTGTAGATGTTCGGGTCCGCGATGAAGGGGCCCGTCCCGATGGGGTCCTGGTTGTTGAAGTTGGACTGGGCCGAGGTCGGCGAGATGCCCTGCCATTGGGCCTGCTGGATGATGGGCACGAACAGGGCCCTGCCCGGGACGAAGGGGCGGTCGAAGTAGACCGTCACGTTCCACGGGGAGGTGACTACTGCGCCGCAGCCCGTGGTGACTCCCTTCGGGCACTGCACGATGCGGTTCACGTACGGCTCGTAGGCCCAGAGCTGGAAGAAGTTCTGGATGTTGTAGTTGACCGTGAAGGCTACGTCGTTCGCAGTCAGCTCGTTGCGTGCGGAGGGGTTCTGCGGGTCGTTCCAGTACACCCCCTGTCGGATTTGATAGGTCCAGTTCAGGCAGACCTTGTCGCACGAGGCGCTGACGGCGATGTTGGGCACGTAGTTCCCATCTTGGTCAAACGAAAACAAGTAGTCGTAGATCATTCCGTACAACTCGTATGCGGGGTCGTTAATCCCGCGGAACGGATTGAGGCTGTCCACCGACTCCAAGAATCCGTACCTCAGAACCACAGGAGCAGCCGCCTGGGCTCGTTGCACCATGGGTAGCCCAAGCCCCGTGATTTGCAGCAACGACAGCACGATTGCTAACGCACAGGCCAGGCCAACCTTCCCGAGACGCGTGCGATTCCCCTCCCGTCCAGAGTCGTGGGACCCATTCCCCGACTTTCTAAAGGGATGCCTCCGCCCCCATAAAAGCCTACCGTAGGGGTGTTCCGCGGTTCGAGATTTGACCCATACATTGAGGCCTTCCGAACAGCGGATATGCGTACAATCGGCGACGATTTCCGCATGTCCAAAATTGGTGCTTCTCCACGAACCGCGGGAGTCGGAACATGCGCTTGAGTGGTGTGGCGAGTGTGACCGCTCGCACCCCCGCCGCGGTTGGCAACTCGTCAGATTCCGCACGGATTGCAGACGAAGGTGTGCCGCGGCAGTTGGACCGACCCGCGAGGGAAGATGCGTGGGCCAGGATTCGAACCTGGGAACCCCTTCGGGAAGGGATCTTGAGTCCCTCGCCTTTGACCAGGCTTGGCTACCCACGCACCGAAGTGCGGAGCGTGCCCTCTTGGTATAACCTTTCCCGCGGGCCAGCGGCCGTGCGAAGCGTTTTTCCCGCCGACTCGCTATCGCCGACCGGGGTCGTACCGTGGTCCAATACTTCTCGAAGGAGTTCTTCGACGAGCTCGCAGCCGCCCTCAACACCGATGCGGAATGGATGAAGAAGGCGTCCGGTTCGACGTTTAAGAGCGTCATAACGATCACGGATCGTTCGAAGTCCTTCTTCCTCGACGTCGCCGCCGGCAAGGTGACCGTGAGCGAGGTCGCACCCGACGTGCCCGCGGACTTCAAGTTCGACGGTCCCTACGACGCCTGGGTCATCCTGGGCAAGGGCGAGAAGGACTTTCAGTCGCTCGTCATGACGGGCAAGGTGAAGTTCCGCGGGTCCATGCCCAAGGTCATGGGCCTGATGCCTCAGTGGAACCGTCTCATCAAGGTGGCCCAGCAGTTGCCCAAGGAGTTCTAGCGCCGCGAAACCTCCCGCGCCCTCCTGGCACGCGCAATCTCGCGGAGGCTGGGGCCGCGAGCACCGGGTTCAAACGATTAAATAGCGCGGCATCCATTGTCCGCCGGACATCGTTGGCGGGGATGTTCCATGGTAGACTTCGAACTCACGGAAGAGCAGCGGCTCATGCAGAAGACCGCGCACGAGTTCGCGGAGAAGGAGATGCGGCCGATCGCCCTGGAATACGACAAGAAGGGCGAGATGCCGTGGCATGTGGTGGAAAAGGCGCACGAGATCGGCCTGGACACCGCGTTCATCCCGGAGGAGTACGGCGGAGGGGGCATCACGTCCACGCTCACCCACTGCGTCGTCATGGAGGAGCTCAACTGGGGATGCGCGGGCATCGCCACCGGGTTGCTCGGAGCAGGACTGGCCTATCTCCCGATCATCCACATGGGGACCGAGGAGCAGAAGAAGCGATTCCTCCCACGCTTTACCGCCTCCGAGCCGAGGTTCGGCGCGCTCTGCCTCACGGAGCCCGATGCCGGCTCCGACAACCAGGCGATCTCCACGACCGCCGTGAAGGACGGCAACGAATGGGTGTTGAACGGCGTCAAGCGGTTCATCACGAACGGCGGCATCGCGGACATCCACGTCGTCTTCGCCACGATCGACAAGAGCCTGCGGTTCCTCGGGGTTCGGGGTTTCGTCGTGGAGCACGGCAACCCCGGCCTCAAGGAAGGCAAGATTGAGGACAAGATGGGCGTTCGAGCGAGCCACACCTCGGAGGTCATCCTAGACAACTGCCGCATCCCGCTGGACAACATGCTCGGGTCCGAGGAGAGCACGGGCTTCTACGGAGCGATGAAGACCCTCGAGTCGTCGCGCCCCCTGGTGGCCGCGGGAGCCGTGGGGATCGCACGCGCCGCGTACGAGTACGCCCTCGATTACTCGCGGAAGCGGAAGCAGTTCGGCGGCCCGATCGCGAAGAAGCAGGCCATCGCGTTCATGCTCGCGGACATGAAGACCAAGATCGACGCGGCCCGGCTCCTGGTCTACCGCGCCGCGTGGATGCTGGATCATGACATGCCCATGAACAAGGAGGCGAGCGAGGCCAAGCTGTTCGCCGCGGACATGGCCATGGAGGTGACCACGGACGCGGTCCAGATCATGGGCGGCGCGGGCTACATGAAGGACGAGCCCGTCGAGAAGTGGATGCGCGACGCCAAGGTCTTCCAGATCTGGGAGGGTACATCCCAGATTCAGAGGCTCATCATCTCGCGTGACGAGATCGGCGAGCTGTGAGAGCCCGCCAGACTTAAGTCCGCGGCCGCCCGATGCGGGCGCATGGCCGTTACGACCGCCGCTCCCAGCGTGCCCGTCGCACCGCTCCCGGAGCCCCTGCGGCTTCCCCGAGGCAGCGTACGCGGGCTGCTCTCCGTGGGCCTCATGGGGACCTTCGGCTACCTCATGCTCCGGGGGACCACCTCGCCGCCTCCGGTCCTGGTGAACGCCGTCGTCGTGGTCCTCGCCTTCTACTTTGGCACGCGGGGCCCCAGCGCGGGCACGCCCGCCCCTGCCGCGGCGGCCACCGGATGGCACCGGCCCCGGGTCGTTCGGGCGCTGCTCCTCCTCGGATTCGGCGGCCTCGCGGGATGGCTCGTCTGGTCCGGCCTTCCCGTCCCGCCCGAGTTCCTCCAGGTGCTCGAGGTCCTCGGAGGCTACCTCCTCGGGCTCACGCTCTCTTGGTTCTTCCATCGACACGTCCAGGAGACGCTGGGCCGCCGTCGCATCGCCCTCCTGTTCCGGGACCTGAGTGCCCTCGGGGTCCTCGGGCTGACGGGGTTTGCCTGCTACGGATTCGTGACGGGCGCCCTCGGGGCGTTCAGCGGCGACGTGGAGCAGGCCCTTTCGCTCGTGATCACTTACTACTTCGGCTCACGCGTCTTGGCCCGGTGAGGCATCCTCACTCCGGAATCTCCGTGACGCCCTTGGGCGGGGTGCGGAAGAGGAACGGGAGCAGGCCCATCCACGCCGTCTCGAGGATCAGGGAGGCCACGGCGGGGAGGCTCGCCAGGGCCCCGAAGATGGTCGACGCGAGGACCACCGTGAGCCCGAGGTTCTTGAATCCTGCGAAGGTCGTCGCGGCGATGCGCGTGTCACGCGACAGCCCGAGGGCCCATGCCGCGACGAAGATTAGGACTCCGAGGCCGAAGGTCCTCAGGAAGGCGAAGGCGGTCAGGCTCGCCGCAACGTCCGGCCGCCCGAGGAGCACACTCCGCGCGGATCCGGCGATGGCGAGCACGAGGACGAAGAAGGAGACGCTCACCGCGGTCGGGCGGTGGTCGTGGACGCGGCTCCAGCGGAGGAGCGGTCGCGATAGGAGGATCGGCAGGCCGATGAGGAGGAGCGTCTGCAGCACGAGCTGGTCCAGGGGCACGGTCTCTCCCAGGAGGGCCACCCCGAGCGCAGGGACCATGACGAGCCCGAGGAGGTAGAGGACCGCGTCCGCAATCAGAGCGCTCCGGACGTTCCCGCGGAGGAACGAGGTCACGGGGACCACCGCGACAGCGGGAGGGACGGCCGCCACGAGGACCCATCCACTGCGGAGGTCTGTCTCGGGCGTGGCCGCCGCCAAGGTCAGGACGACCCCTCCCAGCGCGCCGTACGTCATCAGGAACCCGAGGCCGATGGCTCGGGCCTCCGTCCGGAGCGAGATGTCGTGGAAGGAGATCTCGGTCAGGGAGAAGGCCATCGCGAGGATCAGCGAGGCCTGCTGGACCAGCCTCGAGATCTCGGATGGGAAGCCCCCGGTCACGAGGCCGACGAGGAGGCCCACCGCAATCATGAAAGGGAAGTTCCGCCAGAACCGGAACACGCGGCCACGACCGGCGCCTCGCGCTTAAACCTTCACGTGGCCTCGGGCCGCGCAGCTCAGAGACTCACGAGGGCCGCGCCCACGATGGCCAGACCCACGGCGATCTTCTGGGCCCGGGTCATCTCCTCCTCCATCCAGTAGCGCCGGAAGAGGATGGCCACGATGGGATATGCCGTGGTCAGCGGCACGACGACCGCGAGGGGCCCCAGGCCGATGGCCAGGAAGATCGTAATGCCTGCGGCGGCGAAGAGCAGGAGCGTCGGCTGCGCGGCGCGGACGTCCGCGGGATCCATGGGTCCGCGCTTGCGGGATTCCCGCCACCCGAACGCGAGCATCATCGGCGTCGACACGAGCACGTAGATACCCGCGTTGCCGGCGAAGCCCACGGACGCAATCGCGAGCTTCTCGAACACGCCCCACGCTCCCCAGAGGAGGACCGCGAGGATCATGGGAGCGAGCCACGCCCGGCCCGTGGATGCCCGGGGCGCCTCGTCGACCCATCCCAGGAGGAACGTGGCCCCCACCAGTAGGGCGATGCTGATCACCTGGAGCGGGAGCAGGGTCGCGCCCAGGCCCACAACCGCGGCGACCACGGTCACGACGGGGTACGCCGCGGTGAAGCCGCTGACCACGGAGGCCTCCCCGGATTCCATGGCCACGAACCAGAGCATGTTGCCCACGGTCCCGCTGAGGGCCGAGCCGACGCCAAACGCGACACCGACGGCGGTCAGGGAAGTGCCGCCGTCTCCGAGCAGGAACCAGCCGGCGTAGATGGGGACGCTATAGAGAGAATACAGGGCGAGCATCCGGCCTGGACCCAGCCGGACTGTCGGCTCCTTGGACAGCCCCTCGCCCAGGCCGTAGAGCACGACCGTGAGGAGGGCGCTCGCGAGCCAGAGCTCCATCTCGCGCCTCTTCCGTTCGTCTGTCTTTGTCGGTGTCTTGGTCCATGTCTGCAGACTCCGCACGGGGCCGGGCCCCGCATCCGAGTTGCGGTCTCCTGGTAGGCTGAGGTTTTCTTAAAGGTGCCGGCAAAAAAGTGCGCTCCCCCTAATGAAAAAGGGAGGCGGGGGCTGATCTTCCCGCCAGTTCTGGTTCGTTTCCCGAATCAGGGAGACATCCGGTAGGTCTGACGGGGCGGCGCCACGCCGAACATCGGGAGGCTCTGGAAGTCCTCCGCCACTTTGCCCGTCGTGGCATAACGGTACAGCGCGGCGGTTAGGATGGAGCTCGCGGCCGAGGCGACGAGCCCGAGGGCGATCCAGTAGACCACCATGATGACGATGCCCACGACGAGCCCGACCACGCTACCCACGACCCATCCCAGCATGGGAACGAGGATGCCCGCAAGGCCGAGGAGGACGAAGATGGCCCCCATGCTGAAGCCGCCGACGAGGGTCTCGCCCCAGGTCGCCTTGAAGAGGTGGGCGCTCCGCTTCACCGCTGCCCAGGGCCCGAGCTTCTCATAGATGAGGACGGGCACCACGAAGTACGTGGCGAGGCTCCACGCGATCCCGACGAGGCCGACGACGATCCTTCCGAGAAAGCCCAGCCGCTCCTGGATCGCGCGCAGGATCATGGCCACCGTGCCCGCGAAGACGGCCCAGAGGAAGATGCGCCCCGCGTTCTCGCGTGCAATGCGCAGTCCGTCCGCGAGGGTCGGGTTGCCCCCGTTCAGGCGGATCGTCGCGGCGCCGATCACCGCGGCATTGAAGAAGAAGGACACGAAGAACGCGAGGATGTAGTAGACCACCATGAGTCCCACGAAGAGCCACGTGGACGCGCCGCCGAACATCGCGTCGAAGCCCAACGCCACGAACATCCCGCCAATGAATCCGGCCAAGAGCAGGATCAGCACGAGGCCGGAGATTAGGGGGAAGACGAGGAGCTCCTTGTCCTTCCGCAACACACGCAGGCTGGTCTTCGTCAGCTGCCAACCGAGTCTGATTCGTCCCATGTCCGCCGCACTTCCCGTACGTCCTCTGTCATCCGCTCGGGCATCCTGAGGGTATCGTGGGAATCCCCGCGGGCCTCAGGCGGTCGCCAGGGGTACCGCGGTGGGCCGCTTCAGCACCCGTTTGAGGAACGCGTTCAGCTTGCTCTCGACCGCGGGTTCCAGCGGTGGGTCCACCGTATGCTCGCGGAGGATGCCCTCGGCCCGCCGCTGCGCCCTCTCCCGGATCTCCGCGGCCTCCCGGCTCCCGCGCGCGCCGCGCAGGAAGGTGTCCGGCAGGAACTGCTCCGAGCGGAAGTGGGACAGGGTATGGGGGTGGCCCAGGTACGAGCCCCGGAGGCCAGCCGTCTGAATCACGTCCTCGGCGAGCGTCTCCTCCGAGACCTCGATCCCGGCCGCCACGCGCTTGACGGAGCCCGCGAGGTCGTTGTCCAGGATAAGCTTCACGAAGCTCGCGGTCAGACTGGACTCCAGGCTGCCCGCCACGTCGTAGATGAAGTCGAACCCCGCAAGGGTGGACAGGAGAAGGGTGGTTGCGGATTCCGCTCCCGCCTGGAAGTCCGGCACGAGCGCCTCCGTGTTCCCTCCGGTCCCGCGGGACGGGATGCCGTAGTACCTGGCAAGCTGCGCGGCCCCCAGGGAGATGAGCCCTGCCTCGGGCGCGCCCAGGGCCACGGCGCCCGTGCGCATGTCCATGACCGTGGACACGCTCCCGTACAGCACGGGAGAGCCCGGCCGCGCGCACTGGGCGACCGCGATGGACGCGAGCACCTCCGCGTTCTGCTGGACGAGGACGCCGGCCAGGGTCGAAGGCGCTGTGCCGCCCGCCATGCACTCCGGCGGCATGATGCACGGCTGTCCTGCGCGTGCGAAAGCGATGAGGCCCTCCGTGGTCTCCTTGGCCAAGGTGAGGGGGCTCACGGGGTTCGAGAAACCCAGCAAGAGCGGCCGCTCCTGGAGCTCGTCGCGTCCCCCGGCCACGATGGCCGCCATGTCGATCGTGTCCTGGCTGTACTGCTTCCCCCAGTTGTAGCCGTCCAGGGACTTCGTCGTGTTCTTGAAGCCGTACAGGACCTCGTAGACGTGCACGGACTCGTTGGGGACGTCCCGGGGCCACACGACCCACGAGGCGTGGTCCAGGAAGGGCGAGGCGTCCACGAGGCGGTAGAACGCCTCGACGTCCTTCAGGGTGGGGGAGCGGACCGCGCCGTCTCCGTCCTCGACCTGGACGGCCGTGCCCATGCTGCTGAAGTACGTGTTGCCTTCGCCGAAGGAGAGCACGCGGTTGGGCCCGCGACCATAAAGGCGGAAGCGGCTCGGCGCCTGCATGAGCAGCGACTTGAGCACGCCCTCGGAGATTCGCACGATCTGGGTCACGTCGTCGTACGAGGCACCGGCCGCTTGGAGGAGCTTCGCGGCTTCGGGATCGAGGACGCGTACGCCCGTCCGCTCGAGAATCCGGACTGTGGCTCCGTGAACCTTCTGCAAGTCCCCCCGCGTGAAGGGCTCCAGCCGCAGCGTCAAGCTCCCCGACCCTCCATGGATGTGGTGGCGACGATCCGGACCATCGTCATGACTCGCCGGACGCAATCGCGACCCGGGCCGGTTCCGATGGGGCCGCGGAACTAATAGTTCCATTGTAATGACTGCACCGTGGTCTGCTTTCTCGGCGCGTTGCAGGGTTGCCCACGGAGGCGGAAGGGGGCGGCGGACGGCCGCGACCAGCGTGAGAACTAAGTGTTCCCGCGTTCTCCCGGCCACAACGACCTCGGAGGATTCCATGGATGCGATCGACGAGGACGCCGTGCGGACGATTCGGGCGCTGACGGGCGTCCACCGCGTCGAGCTCCTCGGGGCCGCGGAGCGCGAGGCGTTGCGGGCGCGCGGCACGGCCGGGGCGGCCGAGAACCGCGGGGTGGACGAAGTCCTCTCGCGGCCGCGCATCCTGTGCCTCTTCAAGGACGTCCGCTTTCGCCCGCCTCCCGAGCCTACGCTCCTCCTGGTGGACGACGCGGGGACCGTCCTAGGCCGCGAGCTCGTCCCGGGGGACCATCCGCCCGCGGACCGGCGCGTCGCCCACCTGGGCAAGGATTTTGTCCTGTACGCCGGGGCGCGCCCCCGCGGCGCCTACCACTTCCTCCTGCCCGCGGTGCGGTTCCCCGAACTCGAGGCGAGACCCCATCTGACGCGGGTGGTCTCCGCGAGCCCCGACACGCCCCAGGACGAGTACCTACGGGAACGTTTCGGCGTGCCCGCGGGCCGTGAGTACGCGTCCATTTTGGTCGGATACGATGTCCGGAACCCTTAGGTAGCGCAACGCGCCTCCCTTCTCGCTTGGCTCAGCCGGTCGTCATCTTCCAACCCGAGGGACGCCGCACGCGAGTCGGGGTGCGCGAGGACCTCCTGGACGCCGCGCGGCGATGCGGCGTCGGCCTCGAGGACCTGTGCGCGGGCCGTGGAACCTGCGGGAAGTGCAAGGTGGTCATCCGCCGCGGCGCCGAGCTCCTCCGGCCGCCGACGGCGTTCGAGGCCCACCTGAGCCGGGAGGAACGGCAGCGGGGCATCCGCCTCGCATGCCAGTGCCGCCCCGCGGGCGAGGGGATCCTGGTCCTGGAAATCCCGCCGGAGTCCCAGCGCTCCTGGCAGCGCCTCCAGACCACGGGGTTCATGCCGCCCCACGGCTTGGCTCCGGACATTCGCCGGGTGCTCGCGTCGCGGAGGATCCCGGCGTGGGCCTCCTCGAGCCTGCGGATGTCGCCCGAGATCCGGCAAGCGCTCGAGTCGGCCAAGTCCCAAGGCCGCGGCGGCCAAGAGCTGATTGTCTGGGGGCGGGAAGTCCTCGCCGTGCGTCCGAAGGGAGCGGGCCTCTTCGGGATGGCGTTCGACATCGGGTCCACGAAGATTGCGGGGTTTCTGGTCGATCTGGCCACGGGGGAGACCGTGGAAACCGTGTCCGCCCCGAACCCCCAAATGGTCCATGGCGAGGACATCATGTCGCGCCTTGCCTTCGCCCGAGTCTCCGCGTCCCAGGAGACCCTCCTCCACGAGGAGGTCCTGCGCGTCCTGAACGAGCTCCTGCGGAAGGCCTGTGGCCTCGCCCGTCGTCCGCCGACCGACGTCTACGAGGTGGTTGCCGTGGGCAACACGGCCATGCAGCACCTCTTCCTGGGCGCCCCAACGGAGGACCTCTCCCGCGCGCCGTACACGCCCGCCACGACGCGCGAGGAGGTCCGCCGCGCCGGGAGCTTCGGGATCGCGATGGGTTCGACCGCTCCGGTCATCGCGCCTCCTGTGGTCGCTGCGTTCGTCGGCAGCGATCTCGTGGCCGGCGTGTTAGCGACGCGGATGCATCGGGCCTCCGGGCTGCACGTATTCATCGACGTCGGGACGAACACGGAGATCTGTGCGGGCGACCGCCGGCGGCTCGTGGCCTGCTCGACGCCCTCGGGACCGGCATTCGAAGGGGCGCACATCCGGTTCGGGATGCGGGCCGCAGACGGTGCGGTGGAGCGGGTGGCCATCGAGCCCGGGACGTTCCACGTGGATTACCGGGTCATCGGCCGGATGAAGCCGCGGGGCCTCTGCGGCTCCGCGCTCCTGGACCTGCTCGCGGACCTGTTCCGTACGGGGGCCATCGATGGTGCAGGCCGCCTCCAGAAACGGGTGGCGCCGGAGCGCATCCGTCGCGGCGAGCAGCAGCTTGCGTTCCGCGTGGTGGACGCGGACGCCACCTCGATCGGGCAGGACATCCTGCTGACCCAGGAGGACATCGGGCAGCTCCAGCTGGCGAAGGCCGCGATCCATGCAGGCATCGACATCCTGCTCGACACGCTGCATGCATCCGCCTCGGAGATCCGCGCTCTCTACCTGGCGGGTGCATTCGGGAGCTACCTGGCCCCGGAGAGCGCCCGAGCTGTCGGCATGCTCCCGGACATTCCTCTGGAGCGCGTCCAGTTCGTGGGGAACACGGCGGGTTCCGGTGCGCGTCTGGCCCTCGTCTCCACCCGGGAGCGGGAGGCCATGCGGAGCCTCGCGCGTCGGATCCGCCATATGCCCCTGGCCGGTGATCCGCGGTTCCCTCGGGAGTTCGCCTCGTCCCTGTTCCTGCCGCACCGCAATGCGTCCAAGTTCCCGAGCGTCACGCCGCGCCGGCGCGCGCGGCGTCGATGACCGCGTCCAATTGCCGCAGCACATCGGGCGGCAGGGGATTCGGCACGGGTCGCGCGAGGGCTTCCACGACCTTCGCGCGAGCCCGCTCCTCCATGCTCTTCCTCCCGTTGGCAGACCACAGGTCGTAGCTGCGGCGGTCGACGAGCTTGGGGTGGAAGTGCTCCTCCCGGAGATGGTCCATCGTGTGCCGCTGCCCCAGGAACATGCCGCCGATGCCCACCTTCTCGATGACGTCCAGCGCGAGGTGGTCCTCGTCAACGACGATGCCGTCCGCAATCCGACGGATCATGTTCACCATCTCGTCATCGATGAACAGCTGCTCGAGCCACAGGGTCCGCGCGTCTTCCAGGAGCCCGATGCCGCAGATTAGATCGGCACCGCCCAGGACAAGGGAGAGACCGCTTGCGAACTGCTCCAAGGTGGCCTGGGTCCCGGGAACCGAGGCCGTGGCGTCGAAGCCGCCGCACAGGCTCGGGACGCCGTACGCGTGGGCGAGCTGGGTCACCGCGACGCCCGTGAGGCCGTGCTCCGGGGAGCCGCCCGCGCGGGTCGTGGTTTTCATGTCGAGGGGCGCGATGCCCGTCCCCCAGATCACGGGGCAGCCGGGATTCGCGAGCTGGCACATGGTAAGCCCGCTCAGGAACTCCATCGCGGCGACGACGATGGATCCGGCCAGGGTGACGGGCCCCGAGGTGCCGGGTCCGGGCATGGTGAAGATGGCGACGGGGACTCCCGCTTCCCCGAAGACGAAGGCCGTGTCCATGTTCCCGCCGTCGTGCTGTAGCGGCGCGATCGACGTGTGGACGGAGGAGATGATGGGCCGCCGGCGAAGTTCCTCCTGGCTCCCCGCCACGGCGGCCGCCATGTCCGTGAGCCTCCGGGCGTTCTCGGGCGTGACCGCGGTGGCGAATTGGACGTGCTTGTCCGTGTTCGTCAAGGCGACCTTCAGGTCGACGTAGGTGCGGATTTCCGCGGGGACGTCCTGCGAGGTGACCATAGGCCAAAACACATGGAGGTTCTCCAGGGCGTTGGAAACCTTGGCCGAGTTGGCGAGGTCGTCGGAGGTGGACGCTCGGCGCTCGCCCGTGCGGAAGTCGATGGCGAGCGGCCCGTTGCCATCGTTGCAGATGTGGATGTGCGCGAGATCCAGCTGGGCGTCCTGCGCCCGCGTGCGTCCGTACAGGACGATGTGCTTCGCGGTCCGGTCGATGGCCTCCTCGACCAGCGAGGACGGGATCCGGACCACGTGGGTGGCTTCGTCCACCTTGGCCCCCGCGTCCGCGAGGAGCTTCCTTCCCTTCGCGGTGCCCACGCGGACCCCAATCTTCTCGAGCTCCAGCAGGGCGCCCTGATGGATGCGGCCGAGGTCGTCCCTCGACAGGACGGGATACGGACGGCGGATCGCGATGCCGCTCATTGGGCCGTACCGACGAGCTTCTGTGCCAGCCGCACGGCTCCACTCGCGTCGCCTGCGGTGCCGTCCGAGCCGATCTCCTTCGCGTACTGGTCCGTGACCGGCGCTCCGCCAACCACGAACTTCTCCTTGGACCGAAGGCCCTTCGCCTGGGCCGCCGTGATCAGTTCCTTCATCCGCGGCATGGACGTGGTCATGAGGGCTGAGACCCCAACAATTTCCGCCTTCTCGTCCTGGGCCCTCTTCAGGATGGCCCCGGAGGGCTGGTTCACGCCCATGTCGACCACGTCGAAGCCGTTCGCGGTGAGCATGGTGGCCACGAGGTTCTTGCCGATCTCGTGGATATCGTCCTGGACCGTGGCGAGGACCACCTTGTGTGTTTGGCGCGTGTTGGCGCCCTTGGGTATGCGCGGCTCCAAGATGGCCACGCCGGCTCGCATGGTCTCCGCGGCCATGACGAGCTCGGGGAGGAAGAGTTCGCCCGCGCCAAACTTCTGACCCACCTCACGGATAGCCGCGGCTAGGCCTTCTTCGATTCCCGCCATGGGATCGAGACCGTGGTCCAGCGCCTCGCGCGCGAGCGCGGGCATGCCTTCCATGTCGTACTCCGTGACGGCCTTCTTCAGTCGCGCAACGTAGTCTTCCGTGGTGTTCACCCCCGACGTGCGGTAGACCGGGGACGGCGCAGGGGTGGAAAATCCTTTGGCACATACTTGCGTCACAAACCTTGACATACCCCTGCCGTTTCCCGGGGCCGGCCGGGAGGCGGGGGCATCGCATCGTTCGACGCGGTCATCATCGGCGCGGGCCACAACGGCCTGGTCGCGGCGGGTTACCTCGCGAAGGCGGGCTTGCGCGTCGCCGTGGTCGAGCGGTCGGACCGGGTGGGCGGCGCATGCGTCACCGACGAGATCGCCCCGGGCTTCCGGGTGAGCGCCGCCGCCTACGTGTCGGGCCTCTTCCGCCCCCAGATCATCCAGGACCTCGAGCTCGAGAGGTACGGCCTGCGGCAGATTGCGTTCGACCCTCAGATGTTCTGCCCGTTCCCGGACAGGCGGTACCTGTTGTTCTGGAGCGACGTCGAGCGAAGCTGCAAAGAGATCGCGCGGTTCTCGAAGAAGGACGCGGAAGGCTACCGCAAGTACGCGGCGTTCTGGGACTCATTCTACGAGCTCATCGAGCCCATGATGCTCTCCCCGCCGGCACCCATCGCGGACCTGGCGGATCTCATGCGTGGTCCGGAAGCCGAGGAGCTCATGCGTCGCCTCCTCTTCTACAGCGCGGAGGAGCTGCTGGATGAATTCTTCGAATGCCCCGAGGTGAAGACGGCCCTGGCGAACCAGAGCGTGATCGGACATTTCGCCGGGCCCACGTCCCCGTGCACGGCCTTCACCCTGAGTCACAACCTCCTCGGCAACATCAACGGAGTCGCGGGTGCCTGGGGGTTCACGATCGGCGGGATGGGCGGGATCCCCGACGCGCTGGCAAAATCCGCCCAGGCCCATGGCGTGGAAATCCTGCTGAACTCCCCCGTGCGGCGCATCCTGTCCCGGGACGGCACGGCCAGGGGAGTCCTCCTTTCCGATGGGCGTACCCTGGAGGCGCGCGTGGTCGTCTCGTCCGCGGACCCCAGGCGGACGTTCCTCGAGATGATGGAGCCGGACGGTCTGTCTGTCGAGTTCCTGGCCGGCGTGCGGCGGATCAAGATGCACGGAGCCGCGATGAAGGTGAACTGCGCGCTCTCCGAGCTGCCCGACTGGCTCGCGCGTCCCGGGTCGCCGGGGCCCCAGCACCACGGTTCGGCATACCTCTGTCCCTCGATCGAGTACGCGGAGGCCGCGTTCGCGGATGCGAAGCGGGGAGTTCCCTCGCGCGACCCCTGGATGGAGGCGGTCACCCAGAGCGCGCTGGATCCGAGCGTGGCGCCCCCCGGGAAGCACACGCTGTCCGTCTACGTTCAATACACACCGTACCACCTGGTCTCCGGCACCTGGGACGAGATCAAGGAATCGTACGCGGACCGCGTGATCGAAACGCTGGCGGAGTATGCGCCCAACGTTCCCGGAGCGATCCTAGCCCGCGAGGTCCTCACCCCGCTCGACCTGGAACGGCGCTTCGGACTTACGGAAGCCCACCAGTCCCACGGAGAGATGGGCCCGGACCAATCCTTTTCGTTTAGGCCCGTGCCCGGCTGGGCCCATTACCGCATGCCCGTGAAAGGGCTCTACCTGTGCGGTGCGGGCACGCATCCCGGAGGCGGCGTCATGGGCGCGCCCGGATACAACGCGGCCCAGGCAATCCTGGAGGACTGGCCCTCCCTGAAGCTCTGAGCGGATGAACACTCGCTCGTCGGAACCGATCGGATTTGAATCACGGGCCTCGGTGCTTCGATGACTTGGATTCGAAGGCCGGAGGGGGCTGGGCCGAGGGCTTGGAAAGGAGGAAACGCAACCGATGCTGCACGGCTGTCCGAGAATCGATATGACCGATTTGATAGGGTACACACCCGGACCGAAGCGAACCGTCCTTCGACCTTGATCACCATGCGGCTTCTCGCTTGGCGGGCCTTTCCCTTGATGGGGTGCAGCGGCGAAAGGCCCAGACCGGGTTAGTCTGAGTCCGGTCGGATTCGGTCTCCGCTGCCTCCACGTGAAAGCCGGCATGCCGGACGAGGCGATACCAAAGCAACCTCCGCGTGGGCTCCCCTGGGCAACTTCGAGGTGATTCGGACGGAGGAGCTGGGTCATGGTTCATTTCCGTCTTGCGACACGCCAACCGGCAGCCCGACCGCGGACGATCCGTTGCGCTCTGGCGCCACCCGAACGGGGGGTGGCCCCGAAGTTGGATCTCGCGTCAAGTTCACAAATGGGCAAACTACTTGT
>CAZJIP010000012.1:0-6525 GCA_964546105.1 uncultured Methanomassiliicoccales archaeon | reverse complement strand
GGTGGAGCGCCGAAATGGGAGGGTATCCTGCCGCAAAGGCACCCGCGCTGCACTCAGGCTTGCTCGTTTCCTCACCCCAATTCGGGCGACTAGGCTCTTGCCTTCCCATCTGGTTCTCAGTGCGAATTCAGCCAAGACATCCGACTCGCTGGCCCCAGGACGGAGGAGCACAATTCGATTCGGGCAGAAGAGGTTTCCTGCGCATGGCTGCGAGCGCCGTTTCAGTGGCGCCTTCCAATGGGCCACTGGCGGGTCGCTGCTCAACGTGAACTCGATGAGCGCCTCCGACCCTTCCTCGTTTAAGATTCCAGCGGCGATCAAAGCCAAGATAGACGCCGAAATCCGCCGGAAGCTAGATTTGGGACAGCCTCTGAGCGGAGTTGTCTATGACCCTGACTGCACAGCTCCTCCTTGCTTCTGTCCCAAGTATTACTCCTATTGCTCTAGCGGACTCGTCTGCGTCGCGGTCTGCTACAACAACCTGTGCTCCGCCCACTGCACCTGTTGTACGAATATTCAGGGTAAGTGCGCGGCGTGCTACTCTGACTCGAACTGCACGAGCCCGTGTTATCAGTACTGTGGTTAGATGCCCGCCGACAAGCCGACCGTGGATTGGGGAAGGAAGGATGGGTCTGCGGTGGAACCGCGCCGTGGCAGACGTGCACTAGTCCTTGGGGTCTTGGTGGCGTCTGCGATTCTCCTTGCCGCAGGAATCTACATCGAGCTCAGGCCGCCGTCGGCTTGGCCTTCACAGGTCACCGTCGAGGGGACCGTCACGCTGTCCTCGGGGAACACCCCCCTGGCGGTGGTGTTTGCCGGCGGCGGTCTTGGCTACACGTCCCAGGTGACAAATGGCACCTATTCAGTCAAGCTTCCGAATCGTCAGGTATACAACATCACCGTGGACTTGGTAGTTGATCAGACTCACAGAGGTGGTACTTGTTTCCTGGGCGAGTTTGCGCTGGATTCTCGACAAGAGGTCCTCCTCTTTAACATAACGGGCTGCTGACAACCCCGTGTCGAGGTATTGGCTGAGGCATCAGGGTCTTCTTGACCCCGGAGGACTGCCGGATGGGGTTATGACGGACGGGATGGCGAGTGATTGGTCCAATGAGGAGTTCAAACGTGTCGTCCAATGGGCCACGAGGAGATTCAAGATTGCTTCCGCGCCAGCTTTCCAGCAATCGTGTTTTCGACCCATGATGATATTGTGGCTCTTCGTGTCTCCGTCCACAGTTTCCCAAGTCCCTCGAGCTGAGGAGTTCTGTCGCGCGTAGGCTGACAATCTTGACAGCAGTTCTGCTCAGCGCTTGACTCCCATTGGAAGGAGTCCTCGCCGTAATCGGGATGAGGCCCGACTTCATCGGCCTGCTCGGCGATCCATTTGGCAGAGTCAAATCGCAACACTAGTGAACTGGTCGTGGCCTCGAGGGCCCGGCACACGTGGCGCCCTCCGGGAGACGTTCCGCTGACGCCGAGTAACACACTCACGAAACTCCACGGGGACGAATAGAGTAGCCATGAATCCGGTCGGATTCGGGCGGGTACTTACCATAGGCTCATGATTTTCGTGCCGCTACCCGCCGAGGACGCCTCGGGGACAGGAGGGTCCCGCCGGTCTCCCCTGCAGCGGGAGACCCTTGGGCCGCCCTCCGGTCCGGTGGCTCGACACGGCAGGAGGTGAACACGATGGCGGTACTGCGGACGAAATTCCTGGAGCGCGGCGAAGAGGGCCTGATTCACGAGCAGAGCCTGAAGAGTCTGCAGGAAATCGGCGTCCTGATTCACAGTCCCCGAGTGCTCGGGATGCTCCAAGAGGCCGGGGCCGAGGTCGACCTGAAGACGGAGATCGCGAAGATCCCTGAGGAGATGGTGAAGGACGCGCTCAAGAAGGCGCCCAAGCGCATCCGGTATGCGGCGCGGGACGCCAAGCGGGATTTCGAGATTCCCACGGAGCGGTGGCCCTTCACCGCAACGAACGGGCTGGCCGTCCACATCGCGGACCTCGAGACGGGGACGGACCACCCGTCCACGCGCGACGATCTTGCGAAGTTCTCGCGGCTCGCGGACGCGCTAGACCCCATCGACTACCTGTGGACCTCGCTCACGGCCACGGACGTGCCGCAGGTCTCGCACGGCCTCCACGAGCTCTGGGTCACGCTCCAGAACACAACGAAGCACGTGGAGAGCATCACGGTCGCGGGTGCCGAGGACGCGAAGGCGCAGATCGCCCTCGCCGCGCTCGTCGCGGGGGGCGAGGAGGCCCTGCGCAAGCGTCCGCTCATGTCCGTGGTCTCGTGCCCCACGGCGCCCCTGACGTTCAACAGCGTCGCGGTGGAGGCCCAGGTGGAGTTCGCCAAGGCCGGCGTCCCCGTGCTCTCCATGTCCATGTCCCTGGCGGGCGCGTCGAGCCCCGTGACCATTGCGGGGACCATCGCGAACATCAACACGGAGAACCTCGCGAGCCTCGTGATCGACCAGGTAGCCGCGCCGGGCTGCCCTCATATCTACACGTCGGACTCCACGCCCGTGGACATGAAGACAGGTTACATCGACTACACCGCGCCGGAGACCGCCATGATCAGCGCGGCCGCGGTCCAGATGGCGCGCCGCTACAAGCTGCCCTGCATGACGTCGGGCTGGGGCGCGGCCGTGGGCACGGAGCTGGGGCTGCCGGCCTTCTCCGAGCTCGCGAGCATGATGGTCTCCGTCATGGGCGGCACGGACCTCTCCGCGGGGATGGGCGGCCTGGACCACGCGAAGGGTGGGTCCTATGAGATGCTGATCCTGGACGCGGCAATCTGGGAGGACATCCGCTCCTTGATGCGGGACATGAGCGTGACCGAGGAGACCGTGGCGCTCAATGTGGTCCGGGAGGTCGGGCACGGGAACACGTTCTTATCGCACCCACACACCCTGCGGCAGTTCAAGCAGGAGCTGTTCTTCCGCGACCGCACAAAGCTCGGATGGCAGGCGACCCTCTCGAGCCGGATGATCCCGGAGGCCCGCGGGATCGCGAAGAAACTGCTCAAGGACCACACCGTGCGGTCCCTGGACAAGGACGTGCTGCGGCAGGGCGACGCGCTCATCAAGGCCTACGAGAAGGATCACGCCGGTTGATGCGTCACGCGTCTGCCAGGAGGCGTTTCCCTCCTTCCGCAACCACGCGGGTGAGCTCCCGGTCGATGTCGCGGTCCAACGGCGTCCCCGTGTGCTCCTGGAGGATCTTGCGGACCCGGTCCCGGGCGACGTCCTGAATCGGGCGGATGCCTTCCTGGCGTGCGCGGTCCATGGTGCGCTTGTCCCAGAGCGGCGAGTTCCGCATCTCCCCTTCCCGCAGGTACTTCATCGTGTGCCGCTGCGCGAGGAAGTTGCCCATGGGGCCCACCTTGTCGATGAGCTCGAGGGCCAGGCGGTCCTCGTCCACCTCGATGCCCCGGACGATCCGGAAGACGTCCTCGTAAATCTCGTCGTCGATCACGGCCATCTCGAGGGATCCCGCGTTCTCCCAGGCCCCGCCGATGCCGGACAGGTTGTCGGCCCCCGCCAGGGCGGGCGGTAGCGCGGCGACCATCCGCTCGATCCCGATTTGCATATCCCACCCGTTCGCATCCGTGGTCACGCCGTACACATCCGCGGTCATGTGGTATCGGTGCGCGATCTGCACGGTGGCCGCGGAGACCAACCCGAGCTCCGGAAGGCCCCAGAGGTTCTTCCCCGAGCGAAGGTCCAGGAGGCTCAGCCGGCCCGAGTACTGGCTCGGGAGCTGCGGGTCCGCGGTTTGGAGGAGCATGACGCCCGCGAGGAGCTCCGCGTTCTGCTGCGCGAGCCCTCCCGCCAGGGAGAGCGGGGCCGTGCCTCCGGCGATGGGGCACGGCACGATGTCCACGGGGATCCCGTGCTCCGCAGCGAGGAGCATCACGTCGCACACGTGCTCGTCGTAGGTCAGCGGGCTGCTCGGGGAGCCGTACAGGGAGAAGAAGGGTCGCCGCCGGAGCTCCTCGGAACCGCCCGCCACCGCGGCGCCCATCTCGAGGAGGACCTCGACCTCGGACGTCCGCAAGGCGTACCCGGAGACGCACTTGGTCGTGTTGCGGATCATCGCCTCGACCGTCTTGATCACGAGGAGCGGCCCGGGCACATCCGTGGCCACGACCAAAGGCGATGCGGTATGGCAGTTCATCAGAGCGTCCTGCAGACGCGTGGTCTCCTCCACGTCCTTCAACGTTGAGCTCCGAATCTGCCCCGTCTCGGAGTCCAGGATCGCGGGATTGCCTCCCAGGGCATGCGCGAAGGTGTGCTCCCCGTCGAACGTGACGTCGTTCTTCGGCTCTCGCGCGCAGTAGGTTCCGTAGCGGGGGATTCTCCGGATGGCCTCCTCCACCATGCTCCGCGGGAACGTCAGGACGTTCTTCCGCGTCGGATGCTTCTGCGCCCCTTCGCGTTCCAGCCGTCCTAGGGCGTTCGGGCTGTCGAAACGCGCGCCGGTCCGCTCGAGCAGCGTCAGGGACGCCTCGTGGATCGCGTCGACCTGCTCGTCCGCCAGCACCTTCAGGCGCGCGGCATTCCGGATGCCCTGCATGGAGGGTTGCCTCCTTCTCCGGCTCGCGAGGCCTTCGGGGCGTATGAAGGCTAAGCTCTTACAATCGGGAAAGTCCGTTCGAACCCGCGGCGGAGGTTCTCCAGGAGCGTCGGCACCACGTCGGGCGGCGTGGCCCGGAGCCCGCAGTCCGGCGTCACGGAGCCGATGTTCTCGACACCGACGCGGCGCAGGACGTCGTCCAAGAGAGCCGCCACCCGGTCGGGACCCATGAGCTCGTCTGCCCGCGTCACCTGGACGTCGATGGCTCCGACGCCGAGCCGCATGCCACGGTCCTCCCAAGGGTGCGGGTCCAGGAGCGATCGGTTCTCCGCCTCGGCGCGGCCCGCGAAGGCTAGATTCAGCGTGCCCACGCGCTCGAGGGTCAGGAGGGAACTGAGCGCTTTCGACTTCGCCAAGCCCCCACACACATGCAGGGAGGCACGTTCCCTCGGCGCTTCGGAGGCCAAGGTCTCGATGCGTGCGAGGGCTGGGCGGTAGTCCCGCATTCCTTGGGACAGGATGGGCTCGTCAATCTGGAGCCACGCTCCTCGGCGTGCGATCTCCCGCGCGAGGGGCACCAGGGCTGCGACGAGGTCGTCGTAGAGACGGGGGTCCAGGGGCCCCCGGTACGCGGGTCCTGCGCCGGAGGCGGTGCAGGCGAGGAGGAACGTCGCAGGTCCCGTGAGGGCCACCTTGAACCGTGCCTCCGGGTACAGGGTCCGCACACGGTCGAGGTCCTGGACCTTCGAAAAGCGAGAGGGATCGTCCAGGGGGCGGATTCGGTCCACAACCCGCGGAACCCCCTGCACCTCCTGGATGCCGGCGATTCCCACATAGTAGGACAGCATGTCCGCGCGCTGCTCGCCGTCCGTGAGCACCTCGAGCCCGTGCGCTTTCTGCATCGTGACCGCCTTGCGCAAGGCTTCGTCGGCGGAACCCGAGAAGGGCGGCAAGCTTCCGATTGTCGTCAGCACGGGTCGCATTCGCGAGCGGCTCCTCCACGCACGGGATCGGCCACGACATCCCGGTGCACCATTTCAACGTAGCTGCAGGGCCGCGCGCCCAGATTCCGCGTCGTTTCTATCCTTGTCCTGCAGCCGTTCCCGGGTTACCCGTACTGCTCTTAGGGAGTCATTAAATAAATCCTGAGACGCTCGAATTTCCGGGAGGCCGCCATGACGAAGGACGTGGGGACGTTCTCACATCCGAGAGGGACGCGCGTCCCCGCCATGCATCGTCGGCGGCCCCGAGGGACGATCACATCGCCAGGAGGTGGAACATGGAAACGAGAGAGCACGTGCCCGCGATGTTCGAGCCGTTCGGCAGAGTCCTGCGCCGGCATCCCAGGGTGAACGAACAGCTGAATCGTGCGCTGGCCCCGTTCGAGAATTCCGCGAAGGTGCTCCTCTTCAGCTGCAACATGTGCGGACAGTGCCTCCTGCACGAGAACGGATACACGTGCCCCATGAACTGCCCCAAGCAGCTCCGGAACGGTCCGTGCGGCGGCGTCCGGATGAACGGGCACTGCGAGGTCCTCCCGGAGATGGAGTGCGTCTGGCTCAAGGCGGAGCGGCGGTCCCGCATCTTCCCCGGCCGCTACCTCTTCGTGCGGCTCCATCCGGCGCTTGACTGGCGGCGCAAAGGGAGCTCGGCGATTCTCAATGCGATAGCCGGTTTCCCCGGGGACGTGAAGGCGAACGGGAAGGAATGACCATGGACCCTGCCGAGTCCTACCGGGGGCGCTTCGAGCGCGCGCTGCGCTCGGGCCGCCCCGTGGTCACCTGCGAGATCGGGAGCCCGGACGGAACCGACCCCGCCGACATCCGGAAGCGCGCGAAGCTCGTCCGCGACTATGTGGACGCGGTGAACGTCCCCGACAACACGGGAGGTGTGGTCCACGCTGCTCCGATCGCGGTCTGTGCGATCCTCGCCCAGGAAGGCAT
>CAZJIP010000011.1:0-27548 GCA_964546105.1 uncultured Methanomassiliicoccales archaeon | reverse complement strand
CCTCGACCGTGACCGGCCAGGTGGACGGCTTCGCCATCACCGGGACGGTCACGTATTCGTTCTTCCTGAATGGCACGTGCGACGCGCCCGCGTTCGCGACCTTCCCGGTAGCGGTCGGGAACCCCTCAGGTGCGGTCGGCCCCCTCCCCACGGGTAGCTACAGCTTCAACGCCTCGTACTCGGGTGACGACAACTACAACGCATCCTTCAGCGAGTGCGAGCCGTTCTCCGTAGCCAAGGGACCGACGACAATCTTCACGAACCTGTTCAATGCCACGCATGTGGCTGTGGCCAACGGGAGCGACATCGTCCTCGGTTCCATCGTGCACGACACGTCGACCGTGACGGGCCAGGTGAACAGCTTCGCGATTACCGGCACCGTGACCTACCGGTTCTTCCTGAATGGCACGTGCTCCGCGCCTGCGTTCAAGACGTGGACCGTGGACGTCGGCGATCCCTCCGGGAGCGTCGGGCCCCTGCCCGCGGGCGCCTATAGCTTCAACGCCTCGTACTCGGGCGACGACAACTACAACGGATCGTTCAGCGCATGCGAACCGTTCAACGTGGTGCAGTTCCCGGTCCCGCCGACCGTCAGCACGCAGGTCATTGTGACCGGAACCACGGGCCCCGATGTCCAGGGCAGCAACCTGTCCCCGGGCACATCCGTGCACGACGCGTCCACGCTCACGGCTCCCGCGGGAAGTCCGAGCGCCATCGCTCCGACGGGAACGATGACCTACCACTTCTACGCGGACGGAGCGTGCGGTGCCACGCACGAGATCACCTCGCTGAACGGGAACACCTGGCCCTATGCGGTGAGCGTCACGAGCTTCGGCGACCAAAGCCCGTCCCAGGAAACGGGCGCGCTGGGGACGGGCTCCTACAGCTTCCACGCCGTCTATTCAGGTGACAGCAATTACCTGGGAGCCGCGAGCCCGTGCGAGCCGTTCACGGTGAGCATCCCGCCCAGCGTCACGGACACGACGTTCTGCCCGGTGAGCCAGTTCCGCCTGATCTACATCCAGAAGACCACCACCACGTACAACCTGGCAGCGAGCAACCCCGGGCAGTTCTACTCCAACGTCTTCGCCACGCTGGCCTCGCCCGGGAGTCTGAGCGTCACGGTCAATATCCCGTATCCGTTCGTGACGCAGGGAGCCGTGCCGATCCAGGTCTTCTACAACCAGCCGATGCCCACCTGCGGTTCGACCGTGCCGAGCACGAACGTGAACAGTCAGTTCACGATCAGTCCGACCTCGATCACCCTGAGCAGCTACGGTGGATCGCCCACCCTGGGTGTCTCGACCGTGGGAGTGGCCTTCAGCTCCAAGGGCACCCTCCCCGCCGGTCTGTACTGGTTTGCGATCCACTTGGACTACGGTCTGAAGGGCCTGGACTTCACGAAGGTCGATCAGGGATCCGGTGCTTGCGCGAATCCGCCCAACACGCTCGGAGCTTGTGCTCAAGGAACGGCGTCCTACAACTTCATCGGCAACCCGCAGTCCTATGCCTTCTCCAACAGCCTCTCGGGTTCCAACCCGGTCACAAGCACGAACAGCTTCAACAAGGATCCGGGCCTGGCGGGGATCGTCACGGACAGCGTGGGCAATCCCGTGGCGGGGGCGAAGGTCACCGTCACCGGAGGCGGCATCAGCGCGACCACGACGACGGACCCGAATGGGTTCTACTCGTTCGCCTTCAAGAGCTCAGGGAAGACGGTCACATTCACCGTGACCGCGACGTTCACGTACAACTCCGTGACGTACACGGCGTCGGGAAGCGTGACGATGCAACTGAACACGATTGCCATCGTGAACCTGAGCTTCAGCGGACTGGTGTTGTAGGAGCGGATGAAGGGGACACCCGAGGGGTGTCCCACCTTTCTCTTTCCTTTCTCCTCCGGACTACCGATAGGTCTGGATCTGTGCCCGGGCGCGCAAGCGGGCGGCGCGCAGAGCGCGCTCCTCCTTCTTGCGCGAGCGTCGGCGAAGGGCGAGGACGAGGACCACGATTGCCGTCCCAGCGAGCGCAAGCCCCAGCAGGGAATCCGCCTTCGAGTAGAGGCTCCAGCCGAACGTCGCGGAGAGGGTTTGCGGCACATTCGCCACAAGGACCACAGTGGATGCGGAGCCCGCGGCAGAGCCGCCCCACCCGTCGAACTGGTAGAAGAGGGAGGGTGCCGCGCTGAGCGTCACGTTCGTGCCGGGAGCGAGGTAGAGCGTCTCCGCGCCTCCGGCAGGAACCCAACCCGTCGTGCCTCCGTACGCGTACTGGAGGGACCCGCCGTCGCTCGCGGTGAGCGTCAGGCCGACGTAGAACACCGCGGTCTCCGTCACGGGATCGTCCATCGCGACGGATGCCGTGGTCGAGCTCCCGGAGTACGAACCGTTGCCGCTGCCGATCCATCCCTGGAACTGCCATCCCGGGTTCGCGGTGGCCTCGAGGGTCAGGGTGGCTGTCGCATTGTACCAGCCCGCGGTCCCTGAGACGGTCCCGCCGGCGGACGCGTTGACCTGGATCGCCAGGTAGTACTGGTGCGCGTAGGCCGCGGTGATGTTCATGGGCGCGAGGACCAGCCCGCTCGGTGGTGTCGCGGTGATCCACCGTTCGCCCGGCACGGGTCCGTAGAACACGCCCGGGAAGCTGTAGCTGCCGCCCGCGTCGACCCACGTCACGTTGTCGGCGGGCATGCTCACCGTCGAACCGAACAGGGTGACGTTGACTAGGGGAGATTCCTGCGTAAGGACGCCCGCGGTGCTCGTCGTCTTGATCTTCACCTTGTACTGATGGCGGTACGTGGCGGAGTATGTCGTGCTCGAGCCAGTCGTCCCGACCCCGTTGTTCGTCTGCCAGCTGTTCGTGGACGTGGATCCGGGCAGGGGATTCTGGTACTGGTACACGGTCCCGGCGTCGGCCCAGACCCAGAGGGTGACGGCCAGCACGCTGCGGGGGGCGGAGAGGTTCGAGTACGTGACGTTCGGCGCCGAATAGCCGCTGCCGCCACCCTTGACTGTATAGGTGAAATCGATCCAGAACTGGTGGATGTAGGTCACGGTGAAATTCCCCGAACCCGTAATGGTCCCTCCCGGGGCGGGCGTGAGCCACCGCTGCGTCGAGGAGCCGCCCGGTAGGCTGGCCGCATAGACGAACGCGGATCCCGCATCGGCCCAGACACTGGCCGCCGCGGTAGTCGTGAGACCGGTCCCGAGGGCTACGTAGGTGAGGGAGGGCGCGCTGTATCCGCCCCCGCCTCCCGAAACGGCATAGGCGAAGGCGGCGTTGAACTGGTGGTAGTACGACGCGGTGATGGGCCCCGCCAGGGCGACCGTCCCGCTGGCCGGACTCGCAGACATCCAGCGCTCCCCGGTGGCCCCGGCGAAGCTCGCGGGATAGGAGTACGCTCCGTTCGCGTCGACCCAGCTCCAACCGCCGGCCGCGAACGACGCCGTCGCGGCGAAGACGGTCGCCGTGAGGTTGGGCATCACGGGTGGGGGGTTCCCGTTCACGGCCTGGACGGAGAAGACCACGAGGAACTGGTAGTAGTACGTCGCGGAAGCGGTGCCCGCAGCCGACACATCCCCGTTGGCGGCGTTCGTCCGCCAGGCCGCGGTGCTCGACGAACCGGACAGGGGGTTCGTGAATGCGTACGCAGTCCCTGCGTCCACCCAGACCGTGGCGCCCATGGCCGTAGACAGGGTCGAGCCCATGGCCGTGTAGAGGGCGGTCGGAGCGGAATATCCCGAGCCACCACCCAGTACAGCGTAGGCGAAGGACACGGCGAACTGATGGACGTAGGTTGCTGCATAGGTCGCCGAGAGGGTCACGCTTCCGCCCGGCGAGGCAGCGATCCAGCGCTCGGAGGCGGTCGACCCGCCCAGGGGATTCGCGAACGTGTAAGCCGTCCCCGCATCCACCCAGGTCGAAGCGCCCACGGCGGCGGAGATCGAGCTGCCGAACTGCGCGGTCGCCACGCTGGGCGCTGCATACCCGCTGCCGCCGCCCAAGACAGTGTAGGTGAACGTCGCCGCGAACTGATGGTAGTACGACACCGTGATGGATCCGGAGGCACCGACCGTCCCGGTGCCCGCGTTGGTCCGCCATGCCTCGGACGCTGTCGAGCCGGGCAGGCTGACAGGATACCGGAACGAGGTCCCGGCGTCTGCCCAGACCGTGGCGCCCGTGGCAGTGGAGGCAGAGCTCCCGAGACTGGTGTATGACACGGTGGGGGCGGAGTACCCGGTCCCTCCGCCTAGGACTTGGTAGGCGAAGGTGACCAGGAACTGATGGTAGTAGGTCGCCGCGTACGACCCCGCTTGGGTCACGGCCCCGCCGGCCCCGTTCGTCCTCCACGACTCCGTGGTTGAGGATCCCGTGAGGGGATTCTGGAACTGGTACGCCGACCCGGCGTCGGCCCACACCGAGGCTCCGGTCACGGTCGACGGGGACAGGCCGAGGGAGACATAGCTCACCGCGGGGGCGCTGAATCCGGATCCACCGCCCACCACGGTGAAGGAGAAGTTGACCAGGAACTGGTGGTAATAGGATGCCGTGAGCGTGCCTGCGGCGGTCAACGTGCCGCCGGCCGACGGGGAAATCCAGCGCTGGGTCGTGCCCGAGCCGCTGAGAGGATTTGTGAAGGAGTAGGATGCGCCCGCGTCAATCCAGGTCGCTGCACCCGTGGCGACCGATGCGCCTGCGCCAAATTGCGTCGTCGCCACCGTGGGTGCCGTGTAGCCGCTGCCGCCACCCAGGACCGTGTAGCTGAACGTGACGCTGAACTGATGATAGTACGTGTCTGTAACCGTTGCGGCGCCCGCGATCGTCCCTGTGGGGCTGTTCGTTCGCCAGGCCTCCGAGGAGCTCGAGCCAGGGAGGGCGACGGGGTATGCGTAGCTCGTCGCGGCGTCGGCCCAGACGGATAACCCGATCGCGGTGGAGGCGGTGCCCCCGAAGGCCGTGTATGCGACGGTCGGAGCGGAGTATCCGCTTCCGCCGCCCACCGCGGAGTACGCGAACGCGACGGCGTACTGGTGGTAATAGCTGAACACGATCGTGACCGACGTCGTGGCCGTGCCGCTCGTGGCCTGGTTGGTCTGCCAACGTTCGCTCAAGGACGATCCGGAGACCGGGTTCGTGACGCTCCAGGCGCTGTTCGCGTCGACCGTGTACGCGGTCGCGGACGTGATCAGGGTGGCCGTCTTCGCGCTCCCGCCTTGGACGTAGGTCAGCGTGGGGGCCGTGTAGCCCGCACCGCCGCCCACGAGGGTGTAGCTCAGGGTGAGGACGATACCGCTGCTGACGCTGAACGTCACAGTCACGGAATGGGTAAGAGATCCGCTCGTGCCGGTGACCGTGACCGTGTAGCTGCCGCCCGCACTGCCCGTGCAGCTCAGGGTCGCCGTGCCCGAGCCGGTCACGCTGGTCGGGCTCAGCGAGCACGTCAAACCCGTGGCCGGGGACACCGTCGATGCCAGGCTCACGGTGTTTCCGAAACCGTTGACGCTACCCACGGTGATCGTCGAGGTTCCTGTGGCCCCGACGTTGATCGTCACCGCGGCCGGGCTGGCGGTCAAGGTGAAGTCCGACACGGTGAAGGTCACGCTCGTTAAATGAGTGAGCGAGCCGCTCGTTCCGGTCACGGTCACCGTGTAGGTTCCTGAGGAGCCGGAGCAGGACAATGTGGAGGATCCAGAACCGCCCGAGAGGCTGGTCGGCGTCAGCGTGCAGGAGAGACCGGTGGCTGGGGACGCGGAGGCGGCCAGGACCACCGTCCCCGTGAAGCCTCCGATGGAGCTCACGGTAATGGTCGAGGTGCCGGAGACGCCCGCGTTGACCGCGACGCTACTTGGGCTCGCGGCCAGGGCGAATTCGGCCGACACGCTGTTCCAAAGGTAGGTTCCGCCCTGAAGAAGCGCGGTGCTCCCTCCCGTGACCAGGGCATCTCCCGGGATGGAGGAGTCCTGGAGGTTCCCCGCGATTCCCCAGCAGGTGTAGCCTGCCGTGTTGTTCGGGGCTCCGCTGCTCGTGCAGCCTCCCCAGGGTTCGAAGGCCGTGGAGGGCGAGTACCATCCGTTCCCCACCGGGTACGTGGTGGCGGTCTGGAAGGTCTGGATGGCCGGGGAGAAGGCCACTTGGGCGGGGCTCCACGGACCGCTGACATAGCCCTCTTCACTCACGGCTTGCACCGGATAGGTACCCATCGAGATGCTCGATCCCATGTCGTACGTGCCGAAGACGACACCGTCGAGAGCGTAGGCCCACACGTTGCCCCCGGACTGGGAATACATGGAGAACGTGTGGTAGCCCGTTGAGACCGACGTCGTGCCGGTGGTTATGGCGGAACCCGTGTTGAGGTTCCAGATCTGATAGAACGCGATGGGTGTGGAACTGTTGCAGATGTAATACCCCACCTGCCCCCAGATGTTCGCGGCGGAGTCGTCACTGACCCAGTAGGAGAGGCAGCCGACTACCGGCTGGCTCACGACCTGGATCATGGTCTGGACGCCCGTGTTGGTCACGTAGCTGCACGTGGTGCCGCACAGCGAGGTCGGCACCTGGGCTCCGACGAAGTAGGTGTTGCTCCCGGAACTCACGGAGGGGAACGAGTAGAACGGCGGCGGAAAGAGGTCAGGTCGATTGGGACCCTCGGAGGGAACGAAGAATGCCCCGGTGGGAGCCGCGATGTCCCTCGCGTCTGTCGATGCGGCGATTCCGGCCAGAGGGATCGCGCCGAAGCTCGGCACGACCGTGAGGAGGAGGGTCCCTAGAACCATTGCGGCCAGGATCGCGCGCGGCCGGTCACGTTGTGGGAGGTGAATCGCCATCTTCCATCCCCCACCGGTGGGCGGGGGTCGGACCGAGGTAGCGAGCTTAACAAGCTGCGTTGAAACCGCTCGCTGGTGAGAATCAGTAATCCGGCGCGGGCATGGGCACTATTGAGAATCAGTTCCGAGACCCGGCTTCCGGCCGCTAGCGCACGCGCTGGGCATGTCCGTTTCGGTCGAGAGGGTCCCCGCACTTATACCTGTTGCCGCGAAGTTGTCTCTCGGGCCTCGCAGTTGGTGGTCAATGACCCGGTTCGAGGCTGCCTTTGTGCTGGATTGGGTTTCCTCAGCGGACCGGTTCCTTCGGCTTCCGGAACCGACGCCGGCGCTCCGCCACCGCGGCTAGGATTGCCAGGACCGCGATGAGGGCGATCACGGAAAGGCCCAGGGCGACCACCCCTAGGTCCCAGGGAGTTCGCGCGGGGGATGGGTAGCTCGGCGGCAGGGCATGGGGCTGCACGTACGCGGGCCCGGTCGCATCGATTCGCAGAAGCAGGTCGTTGGACGCGGACTGGTTGGTTGGCCGCGTGCCCGGTTGCCAGCTCCAGGCGTTGGGCCCCGCAACCAGGAGCGTCGCGTTCGGGGCGAACAGGAAGCCCGCCCCGTCCACTTCGGGTTGGTGGGAAGCGAGGGTGACCGCCCACGGGGTTGCGGCGGCGAAGAGGTCGGCGTGGACGGAGTAGTTCTCCCAGGCGTCCGCGTACGGCATCTCGACTTCGATGCGGTGAGTCGAACCCTCGGCGGGGGCGAAGCGATCCGCGTACAGAGTGTTCACCGAGACCGCGAGCGGCTCGCTCGACAGGGTGCTCCCGGCACCCTGGATATCCGCCACCCAGGTCGCAGCGGGATCGACCGACACGTTGTCCAGAGCGAAGTGGAAGGGCAGGGACAAGCCTCCTTCCGAGAGCTGCCATTCCTCCTGGAGCGCGATCTCCTCGGGACTTGCCTCGCCGTCGAAGTCGCCGGACCAGTCGGCCCACGCACGGTCCATCGCGCTGAGCCATCCTTCCTCGAGTTGGGTCTTGAGGAGCGCCCGGTACCAATCCAAGACGGCCAAGGACACGTTCGCTGCCGCGGCGGGTCCGGGTGTCAACGGAATGGACATCGTCGACGAGGACCGTTCGACGGTGACCGGACCCACGAAGGTCCCCGCGGACGGCGAGGCCAGCGCGAACACGTCGAAGGTCCCGGGGTACAGGGAAAGCTGGGTTCCTCCCGGCACGTAGGAGGCGAAGGAGGTGTACTTGGCCAGCGGGTCGAACACCTCGACGCTCGGATAGTACCCTTGGGGAGACGGTGCGGCCATGGTGACGGTCAGATTCACGGTGGGCGGAGGGACGAAATGTCCCGGGGACCAGGGACCGAGGTCCCCCATCCAGCCCATGCCGTCGTTCGAGCTAACGTTCATTCGCCGGACGTAGAACCAGCCGCTCAGGTCGCCCTGCCCAGAGCGAGCGAGGCTCGTCTTGCTGACGTTGAGGGTGACGATCCGCGTTCCCGCAGTCAGGTGGACGAGGTGGAAGGCTTGGATGGGCATGGAGCCCCCGAGCCCGAGCTGGGCCTGCGCGGCATAGTCGCCCTCCTCCCGGACCTCCAGGGGCACGTCGACCTCCGTGTACGGCAGAGCCGAGGATCCGTTTGCCACCGTGGGATTTCCCGGTCCAATCGACACGGACGAGCGCGCAAAGGAGGCGAGGAGGTACGCGACCGTCACGTGCCAGAAGGTCCACGTCCGGTCCCAGATCACCGAGGGCCGGAGGTCATCCAGCGTGAGCGTGATCGTGACGTTCAGGGGGCCGTTTCGGCCGAGGTTGCGGATGCTGGCCCCCGCGAAGGCGACATCCCAGATGTAGGTTCCGGGGTCCAGGACGCGGCTCGGCTCCGGGAGGGAGGACGCTGAGGCCGGTGGGAAGAAGCGGGGCGTTGCGGTAGCCTCGGCCTCGATTGCCACCCGTCCGCGAGCGAGTACCTGGAGGGGGACGTGGACGACGAGGAAGTCATAGAGTCCGTCGCCGTCCGTGTCCACCCCGGAGTCCGTGATCGGCCCGTTCACGCGCGCGTACACGGGCTCGAACCGGGCCATCGTGAGGTTCGCGGGGAGCGTCACGCCTGCCGCGGCGTTGAACACCCAGAACGTGCCGTCCGTCAGGATGGGCTGGACATTCACGAGCACGTAGTACGGTCCTTGGGCCGGACACACACGGGCCATGAGCCCGCTCGGGAGGACGGCGGTCACGTTCTGTTCGCCCGCGTCCAGCTGGACGTCCGTGTTGGCGACCGCCTCCGCATAGCCCGTGCTCGCATCGCCAAGGCATGTGGACATCTGGAACCGGAAGTTTCCGCCCACGAGGACCTTGACCCAGGCCCTCGCCTCGAGTGCGTCGTAGAGGCCGTCATGGTTTGTGTCGACCGGCGTCACCTGGAGCGCCACGAACGCGAGGCGCGGCGTGGCGTCCGCGCGCGCGGCGGGAAGGAGCGGGCTCGCCACCAGCACGAACGCGGCTAGAATCGCGAGGACCGCGGTCCCTCGGCGCATGGCATCCCTCCATAGGCCCCACGGGGGCCCGGAGACTTGAAGCTACCGAAATGGGTCGTAACAACCCTGGCGAGTACCCTGGGCGTTCCGTCGTGGGGGGTCCTAGAGGCCGCTCCCGATTCGTGACCTATGCAGTAGGTTCGGTTGCTGCGAGGGGGCTAGGCGATTGCAGGACCCCCTTTGACGGCGACCTCATCCTGACAATTGTGGTGAAAGCCTTCTTCCCCCGCTGCGGGATGCCTTGCTCCGGGAGGAGGAGTCGCGATCGGCCGCCTCGGATTTCTTCGCCGCCTTCGCGCGCCGCACGTCCTCATGGCCTTGGTAGCCGTCGGCCTCGTCCTCCGCCTCGCGACGTTTCAGAGCTGGGGCATCGTCTACGACGGCGCCGTCATGAGCGTGATGGGCGAATCGTTCGCCGTGCACGGGGAGTTCCTCGTGCCCTACGCTCCCGTGCCCACGTACTACCACCACTACCCGCCGCTCTACCCGGCATACCTGAGCGTCTTCTACCGCCTACTGGGTTTCGGCCTCTTCGCGACCAAGGTCGCCGAGTTCGTCCTGTCCCTGTTGCTCGTGGCCGTCGTGTGGTGGACCACCGCCGATCTCATGGGCCGCCGCAAGGCGTGGTACGCCGCAGCCTTCGCCGCCCTGGAACCCATGTTCCTGATCACGAGTCTCATCGGCTACTCCGAGGAGCTTGTGGGCATCCTTTTCATCCTGACCGCCTGGGCCGCGGTGAAGGGCTTGCGGCAGCTGCGCTACCTCACGCTGGCTGGGCTCTTCGCGGGCCTCGGATTCCTCGCGCGGGCCTCCATCGGCTGGATCTTCGGGGTCACGATCGTCATGGGCTTCCTATGGATCTACCGCATCCGCGGCTGGTGGCTCCTGAAGACCAAGTGGTTCCTCGGGGGCGCGGGCCTCTTAGCGCTCCTCGCGGGCGGCTGGACGCTCCGCAACCTGAGCGCATACGGATGGCCTAATTGGGAGACGTCCGCGTACCTCAACACGGTGTACGCGTACGGCTTCGCGCACCCTTCGCTCCTGCTCGAGGCGCTCGTGGTCAAGGTCACCCTGTTCCTCATCTTCTTCCTGCTGTATGGCGGACTCTTCCTCCCCGAGCTCCGGTGGTCCCGGATGAAGTCCCGCGGCGAGGAGACGGGGCTCCTATGGACCTTCCTCGGATCCACGTTCCTCATGGCCTGGATCGTCTCCTCCTTTTTCTGGACCGTGGAGCAGACGCCCCTGTGGTGGTGGGACAACCTGCGGTACGTGGTCATCGCGTCGCCTCTGGTCCTCTGGCTCGCGCTCAAGGAGACGCAGCCGCGGTGGTCCTTCACGCAGGCGCCGTCGACGGACCTGCGGTCCTTCACGAAGCGCTTTGCCGCCCTCATGGTCGTCTTCCTGGCCATCGGCCTTGCCATCGTCGCCTTCCCCGCTCCGTATCCGCAGATGACGCTGGTCCAGGAGTTGAACCCGTACCTGCGGCCTGGCACGGTGGTCGGCGTGGACGGCATCGCGCCCGAGGCCATCCTGCCCTATATCTCCGTGCCCAACGTGAGCGTGGTTCCCTACCGCGGCGGCGTCAGCGCAGCCTTCGTGCTCTCCTCGACCAGCGCGGCGTACGCGGGATTCGTGCGCATCTCCACGATCCGCTCGGGCGACCTCCTGGGGGAGACGTTCGCGTGCGCGCTCTGGGCGCGGTCGAACCTCGTGGAGAATGGCGCACTGAAAGCCTCTCCCTGACGCGTCCGCGTGCGTGCCTCCAGCCGAAAGGGCTATGTCGAACCTCGGGGTGAGTCACAACGGTCGGGTTACATGGTCTCCCACCGTACGGCCCGCGTCCTCGCGATCATCGGCGTGATCCTCCTCGTCGTCGGCGTGGCCGTGGCCTGGTACAGCTCGCTGCCTGCGTCCGTCCAGGACACCTCGGCCATACCGCCGGACGACACGCAGTACCGGTACTTCGCCGAGTACGATTTCAGCGTCCTCAACGGCGGCACGGTGCACGGAACCTTCTCCGTTCTGAACGGGACTCCGGTCACCGTGTTCGTGTTCAACGACGCGGACTACAACTCCTACGTGAACGGGGCGAACCTAACGGGGCTGTACACGGTGACCGCGGTGAACGGGACGATCGACCTGGCGGTCCCCGGATGGAACACGTACCACGTGATCTTCCAGCACCCGCCCGCGTACAGCGGCACATACCAGGAGGTCGCAGTGGACCTCTCGTCCACGGGGATTGACCCATCCTTCTTCCTCGGCGGGATCGCGGCGATCGTGATCGGCGTGGTCCTCCTTGCGTTCGGCGTTCGCCGGATGCGAGCGCCGCAGACCGCGGCCCCTTCCGGCGTGCTGGAGAGCCGCGCGACGTACGGTGCGCCGCCCACGCCGCCGACGACAGGGCCCGACACCACGACGGGCCCGGGTGGGCTCTACCGCGTGCCTTCGCCGCTTCCTGGCAGCCCGGACGCCGCGAGTCCGTCGGCCGCGGGGAGCCCCTCCGCCGCGACGGCCGCGAGCGCGCCGCCCATGGGGACCGTGCTCCTCACCCTGGAGAACCGCTCTGCCGCGGACGAGAGCGTCACGGCCTCCGTGAACGGCGTGGCCGTGTCGACGACCACCGTGCCCGCGGGGACGACGCAGCAGGCGAGCCTTCCCGCGAAGCTCGCGTCTCCCTTCGGCTCCATGGTCACCGTGGACGTGGTCACGGGCGGAGGCCGTCGCGCCCAGCAGTCCGTGTTCGTCGGGGCCCACGGCACCGCAGCCGTCACTCTGCGCATCGGATGAGGCGCCTCGCCGGAACGGGGCGGGCTACGTCGCACGCTTCAGCTCCGCCTCGACCATGAGACGGACGAGGTCCTTGAACCGGACCTTGGGCTCCCAACCCAGGAGGCGCTTGGCCTTGGACGCGTCCCCGCGGAGGTTGTAGACCTCGGAAGGCCGCAGGTTCTTCTCGTCCACGGTCACATGCTTCTCCCAGTCCGAGACTCCCGCGACTCGGAACGCCTCCTCGACGAATTCGCGGACGGAATGCGCCTCACCCGTTGCTCCGACGAAGTCGTCGGGCTCTCTGTGCTGCAGCATGCGAAACATCAGATCGACGTAGTCTGGGGCGTAGCCCCAGTCCCGCTTCGCGTCCAGGGCGCCGAGGGATATCGTTTTCGCTTTCCCGGCGGCAATCCGTGCAACGCCATGCGCGACCTTCCGCGTGAGGAACTCAATCCCGCGGCGGGGGGAGTTGTGGATTACCAAGTCGCCGATCCCCGCGTGGAATGTGCCGCTCTCCGTCGCGATGTCGTATAGCCATCCCGTGTACGCCTCCGGCTTCACGAGTTTCGCTTCCTCGCAGGGTCGGAGCAGATGGCGTCCCTTTGTCGGGCCCCCCTCGGTTCCCAGGTTGATGTGGTAGTAGACATATTCGCGCTCGCCGAACGGCCCGCGCACAACGAAGTCCGGATGGAATGTTAGCTTCTGTTTCAGGACGCCGGACGCGAGCCACCACAGCCCGGCGGCAAGAATCGGCGACGATGTCGTGAAGCTCTTGAACTCTCTCGTTCCATGTCCTGCTCGCAGTCCGTCGCCCGCATTGTAACCCGAAAGGAACGCGCGCCATGCATCCAAGTCGGCGTTCACGATGATGCGCGGTACGCGCTTGGTCCTGTTACCCGTGTACAGGATGTCGTGAAGGCTGTGGAGTGCCCCCGTCTCGCCGAGGAGGCGCAGGCCGCCGGTCGGCTCACCTGTAAAGCCCGACACCCCGGGGCTCTCTGCGACGCTGCCGGCAGTGCACGTCTCCCAGAGTGTCTGGACGTCGTCCAACAGGCGGGAGTCATTGTTCCGGAACGTGGCGGAGAACCTTCCCCCTGCGTAGGAAATGCTGCCCTCGGCGGCCATGAGGCCGAGGAGCCGTGACCATTCGGGCGTGACGTGCGTTAGGCCAGGCGCGGGCGGGAGGTTGGTCCGAAGTAGTTGGTCCCCGCTCCGTGTCCACTGGCTGCGTCGTCCGGTCCCATCCGCCAAGATGAGTTCGTGCTCCGCAGTGGTCCGCACTTCTCCGCAGCGAGCGATGACCCGATGCACGCGTTTGTCATTCGAGGGTGAGTTCCAGTAGACGGTAGCGAGCTGGGCTCGGGTGAACGCTCCCCGATCCCAGATCTCTAGGTCCATCAGGCGCTGGCTTACGTGGCCAGGGTTCTGGATGATCTCGGAGATGGGAAGGCAGTCCATCAGTCCGTTCTCATGTCGAACGATCAGCGGTGTCTCAGCCGTGAGGCTTTCGTGGTTGAATAAGATCCCATTCGAGACATACATCTTGTAGGCTTCTCGATAGTTGATACATGCCCAGTACCCGTACACCTTGGCGACGCCGTACGGGCTGCGGGGGTGCATGGGCGTCGTCTCGTCCTGCGGCTCGCGGTCCACCTTGCCGAACATTTCGCTCGAGGACGCCTGGTAGAACCGGGCCTCGGGCGCGTGCTGCCGCACGGCCTCGAGGAGACGCACCACGCCCAGCCCGGTGATCTCTCCGGTCAGCACGGGCTGCACGAAGGAGGTGCCGACAAAGGACTGCGCGGCGAGGTTGTAGACCTCATCGGGCTTCGCGAGCTTGACCGCGGCGTCCAGGGAAGACTGGTCCATGAGGTCCCCGTCCAGCAAGGTCACTCGGTCGGCGATGTCGATGATATTGTTGAGGTTCGGCGTGCTCAAGCGGCGGACTAGGCCGTAGACCTCGTAGCCCTTCCTCAGGAGCAGCTCCATGAGGTAGGACCCATCCTGGCCCGTGGCACCAGATACGAGGGCGCGCCTCGCCATCCCGACCGTGTACTCGAACGCGGCACTTAACGATGTCGCTGCGCGGTTCCCCAGGAAAGCGGGCTTCGTCGAGTCCGCTCGTCCTCCCGTTGAGCGGGGCGTCGGTGCGAGGCCGCGGGCCCCGTGAGGGTGAGCAGGGGCAGCGGCTCCCGAACGCCGCGCCGCAGACGCCACTCCGCGGGCCGCGGTGCCTCGGAGAAGCCCACGAGCTCCACGGGGAACGGCAGGAGGGACAGGAGGAGGTCCCGCGCGTAGCACGCCAGTTCGGGGTCGCCGCTGCCGTCCTCCTTGCGGAAGAACCACCACGATGTGTGCCGGCCGGCGCGGATCTCGAGTTCCGGGAGCGGTTGCGTCGTGCGACCGTGGGTGAGCCGCACGCGGCGGACCATGGCGTACGGGACCACGGCGGTCACATGAGCCGGCGTCAAGGGCTTCGGGATGGCGACTAGGCCCAGGGCCGTTCGGACGGCCGGATGCCGCTCCGCGACGGCGGCGCGAGGCGGGAGGAAGAGGCTCGAAGCATCGGCTGCGGGCTCCGCAAGGGCGGGGACCGCGAGGATCTTGTCCTCCGTGAACAGCAGGTGGTGCCACCGCGGCGTCGTGCTCACGTCGGCCACGAAGGGGAGGACCCCGAGGATTCGCTCGGGGCCCGTGAACGTGTCGAGGAGTTCCTCGGGAGCTGCCGGGCCGGCCGCGAGGACCCCGGGTGCTTCCATCGCCTCCGCCATGGATGCCATGTACGCGCTGGAAGAGTACCGAGGGCTTCTTAGGCGCAGCGCGGGAATGCCGCGGGACCCCACGGCGGTTCGACAGACGTCTGCAACCTGTCCCCGGTCACTCGAGGAACCGTACGCCCCGGATGCCGTGGAAGTGCGGGTCGCCGGTGACGAGGGTGGCGTCCACAGCCCTCGCCGTCTCGTAGACGATGGCGTCCACAAGGCCGAACCCGGTCCGGCCCTCGGACCGCATCCGGTTCTTCGTCTCGCCCGCACGAACCGCGATGGGGTCGTCCTCCGGGAGCAAGGCGGTCATTTCCTTGATGAATGCGAGATCTCGGGACCAGTCCGGGACTCGCTCGCGGACGTACTTGTCCCGGAGTTCCGCGATCACAATGAGGGGCGTGCCCACGAGCGTGGCGGCCAGTTCCTCGGCGACGATCTTCCCCGCCTCGGTGCCGCGAAAGTACTCGGCCCAAGCGAAGGAGTCCAGGACCGCGTCGAGGCGCGCTTCAGGGCTCATGGGCCTCGTCCGCATGCGCGAAGGGCTTCATCTCGGGATGCGCGCCGAAGCGCTCAAGGGGGGAGCGGCGGGAGCGCTCTAGGAGCCGTTCCAGGAGCTCCTCGAAGCTCTTCGCCCGCATGCGCTCCTTGAGCGCCTTGAGCTTCTCGTGCATCTCGCGGCTGACTTGAATGGATGTTTCCATAGGTGCCATGGAACATGCCATGGAACCTATAACAAACTTTCGCCGGGGGCCGCAGGCGTCCTTGTCATATCGTGGAGCGCGCCCGGTCCGGCGAAAGGAACTTACCGGGAGAGGCGATTCGCGGGGCCGTGACCGAGGAGGGGACGCGAGGCTCTGCGCTCCTCGGATTCACCCTCGCCGCCCTCCTGTCCTTTCTCGGGGCGCTCACGCTCGGCAACGCGCCCTACCTCTTCTTCGGCTACGGCCTTTCTGCGTTCGCGGTCTTCGGCATCGCCCTGACGTGCCGCCCCGGGAGTCGGATCGGTTTCGTCGTCGGGCTTGCGCTCGGGATCGCGTTCGATCTGAACGCCCAGAGCGTCTTCCTGTTCGTAGGCGTGGGCGCGGTCGTCGTGCGACTGCTCCAGTTCTTCCTCCTCTTGCGTCTCCGACGAGGACTCGGGGACCTCGCGGCATGCCTCGTGGCCCTCCTGGTCGGCGTCTTCCTCGCGATCGCGGTGGGCCTCGTCACCTATGGCGGGGAGGGAATCCAGCCCGCGTTCGCCGTGTTCGACGTGGTGTACCTGGCACCCGCCTGGATGCTCGCACGGATTCAGGCCGCGCAGCTGCCGCGCGTCGAGGGGACGGGCCTCTCCGCCCTCATCGTTGCAGCGACTCTGGTGGCCTTCGCATCCGCGTCCGCCTTCCTAGTCCTTGCGCCGTTCCTGGCATCCCTGGTGGCCCTCGCTCTCGTGGGGGCTTTGGTCCTGCGGAGGCGGGGCCCTCTTGGCCTCACGAAGCGCACGCCCGTGGACCGCCTTGCGCCGCCCGTGGTCGCCGTGCTCCTCCTTGTGCTCTTCCTGGTGTCCGGGCCTGCAGTCGGCGACTCGGTCCGCGCCATGGGCTATCCCCTCTACCCAGACAGCCTCGGCGCCCAGCAGTGGATCCAGACCTCGACGGCCGTGGGATGCCGCGTGGGGGACCTCGCCGGAGGGCGGACCGAGGCGAACGGCGTGTGGGGCCCCTCGCGGCTCCGCGTGCTCTCGACGTGCGTGACCGTCTCCGGAATCGTGGAGGCCCTCACCCCGACCTCAGGTCCCGCGGTGGACGGGGACTACGGAATCGACCTCAAGCCGGACCCTGGCTACGCGTGGACGCTCTCCCTGGGCGCCTACGTCCTGAACGATGGGAACCTCCACATCGAGATCGTGCCGTCGGACCAAGCCGCGGTCCTGGGGAGCGTGACCCTCGTGCCGGGGGCGCACATCCAAGTCACGGGCGCATGGGTCCTCGATACGGACCACGGATGGACAAGCGAGATCCATCCCGCGTGGTCGATTGTCGTGCTGCCGTGAGGCGGATGAAACTCCGAGCGCGGAAGGGCCGTCCCAGATGCAAGGTCGTGGCCCCGACGCCGCTCGCGGCGAAGCTGCGCGCCTGAGAGAGGCCTCAGAGATCGACGCGACCGCGAAGATAAGGGAAAGGCCCGGGGATGTCCCGGGCTTTCGCGTCAGCGGCCGGTCACGAAGACCGACAGGGACGAGGCCAGCCCGCCAAGGAATCCCGAGACGGCGCGGCCCAGCTGGGCCAGGGCGTTCCATGAGGCCGTTGATGTGCCGGCCAACTGGGGCACGATGGCGAGGACGTCCGCGCTCAGCTCGTCCGCCACACCGCGGTCCGCCTGGGGCGCGCGGTGCGCCTCGCTCTCCCGGTCCCCCATGGAGTCGTGGTCCACGCCCGAGGCGCTGCAAGGCCCCTCGTCGTGGTCTCCAGTCTCGTTGGTCTGGTTCCCATCCAGTGGGTGGACGATCATTGCGGACGCATCCGTGTCGTTCGCCTCGCCCGACTCTCGGTCGTCGCCGGTCACGTTGCATGGGGTCGAGGTGCCGTTGCCGGAACCGCTCCCGCTGCCCGTGCCCGTCCCGCCGCTGCCCTCGCTGCCCGTCCCGCCGTTCGATGGTGGGGTCGCGCTCGCGGGCGTCTGCGTGTGCAGGCTCGGGACCATGAGGACCGCAGCGATGATGATCGCGATCACCGCGGTCCCGACGCCTGCCGCCACGATTTTTCGGGTCCGATTCATTCTCCGCCACCAATCCACGTGTGGAAGAGGGCGGCGCCCCATCCGGTCCACGAAGGACGGCACGGTCCCATCCCTTCGATTGCAGGGCCGCGGCCAGGCGGGGGACGCCCGGTTCCGGACCCTCCACGGGCCCGGCACATGCCGCGAACGGGTAGTCAAGCCTTTCTGATGCAAAGCGGACGCGATTCGACGTGGCTGTTGTAGGATGACCGAAAAGGCGCTTCAGGGGCTGCGCGAAAGCGCGGCCGCCGGGTCCTTAGGGGGCGACGTGCAAATGGGGGTCGCGCTTCCTCGCAGACGAAGGCCACCCGCCATCCGGACGCTGCGTGGAATACGACCCGCGGCGCTAAGAGGGGCCGTTCGACTCCGCAGCACGATGAGGGGAAGGCGATGAGCTCCTCTGCCTCGGATCCCGTGCGCGCTATGCGCGGGGCGAGATCACGCGAGACGAATGGCTTCGGCTGCGGGGATCGACGCCCGCAACGCCCACCGCGCCGACCACCACCCCGCCTCCCGGACCGCAGGAACCGGGTCGCCGCCGCGCGGTCCTCCTCGCGGCGGTCGTCCTGGTCGTCGTCGGCTTCGCCGTCGCGGCCGCCTTCGTGTGGTCCCTCGGGAACCCCGCCGCCCCAGGGTGGAATCCCTCGTACGGGACCGCGCGGACGCTGTCCGCAGCGGATTTCGCCACGCTGAACGCGTCCCCGACTTCGGGCACGGCGTACTCCGGGAACCGCACGCTCTGGTTCCACGGCGGCTGCATGCCCATGATGCGCTCCGGCGCGATGATGTCCATGACCATGCTCTCGCGTATGTCCAGTGCGGGCTACCCGAGCACGTCCGTGTCCCTCACCGCCCAGTCCGGCTCCTACTGGTACCTGTGCGAGTACGCCGGCCACGCGGCGGACGGGATGTACGGGAGCTTCGTCGTCGGGTGAACACCTCGACAGTGCAGCGAGCGGATCGCTTCCCGCCGTCGATTCGAGGAATCACTACTCCGGTGGCGGGTACAGGCGGCCGACCTCATCGACCCGGGACGTCGGGTCCGTCAGGGGCTTGTCATCGAGCTCCTCCTCGAGACGGTCGAGGAAGGCGTGCACGTCTACGGAGGCGCCGGAGGCGGTGCGGCGCCCGGAGGCGTGCCCCGTTTCCGCCTCATCCACCGGATGGCGAGGACCACGCACACGACCGCCACGACCGCGACGGCGCCGAAGATTGCGTAGGCCGTCGACAGCGGCAGGCCGAGATTAGTGGCCGGGACCGGATTCACGGACAGCGCGGTGCTCGCCGTCACACTGCGGGCCGCCGTGTCCGTCACCGCGACGGTCACCCAGAAGGCGCCCGTCTCCGTCGGGGTGCACGTCAGGGTCGTCGCATTCGCTGACGAGCAGCCCCTGGGAAGGCCCACGTAGGCGTAGGACAACGCGCCCTCCTCGCTCGTCGCGGCGACCGTCAGCGTGACGTTCGATCCCAGGGTGATCGTCGAGGGCGAAGCGGTGAAGGAGGCAATCGCGGGCCCGCCCATGGCGATGACGGAGACGGCGCCCGATCCCGAATCCGTCACGTAGACGTACGTGGAGGCGGGGATGGCGTCGTACGGGAGCTGCTGGTGACCCACCGAGAGCGTGCCCAGGACCGCATTGTCCGACGTGTCGATCACGGTCACATTGCCCCAAAGGCTCGTCACGTACAGGTAGCCGTTCGCGGCGTTGTACGCGATTTCCAGCGCCGAGGCCCCGGGTCCGAGGGGGACAGCGCCGACCACTTGGTTCGTTGCCGCGTCGATGACCGTCACGTTGCCGCCGACCGGCACATACACGCGTCCGTGGGCCGAGTCGTACGCGATGCCACCCGACAAGGAATGCGTAGCGAGATCAACGGTCGCGACCACCCGGCTCGTCTCGCCGTCGATCACGGACACGTTGCCGGAGAAGGTATTCAGAACGTAGACGCGGCCGTTTGCATCATCGACCGCGAGGCCCAAAGGCTGCGAGCCCACGGACACGTTGCCTAGGATGCGGTTCGTCGCGCCGTCGATGACGATCACGGCGTTCCCGCGGTTGTCGGTCACGTACAGGTGGCCGTTCACGGGATTGTAGGCAATCTTTTCGGGCCAGCCGTCATGCCCGACCGGGATCCGCGTGACCTCAAGGCCGGTGGAGCCGTTCACGACGATCACACTGTACCCTGCGGGATCCACCACGTACACGTCCCCGTTCGCGGGGTCATAGGCGACCCCGTAGGGGAGCGACCCGATGCCCAAGAAGGTCTCGCGAAGGACGCGGTGCGTGACGGCGTCGATCGTGAAGAGGCTCTTCCCACCGTTGTTACTGAGGTAGACCCGCCTGTTCACGCTGTCGTAGGCGCCCCACGTGGGAATCGTGCCCACGCTGATGTTCGCGACGACCGTGTTCGTCGCGCCTTGGATCACGGTCACGTTCTCGCCCGAGGTATTGGGCACGAACACGTCGCCGGTCGTGGGGTCCACCGCAGGCATCGCGGGGTCGTCGCCCACGGGCACCTCGCCGACGACCGTGTCCGTCGCTCCGTCGATCACGAAGACCTTCCCGAGCCACGCGAGTCCAGCCGTCCCATACGCTGCGGTGACGTACACGTCCTTGTTCGCAGGATTGTAGGCAATTCCCAGCATGCTCCATACCCGGCCCAGGGCGACCGTGCCGACGACCTGGTTCGTCGCCCCGTCGATGACGCTCACGCTGCCCGCCTGGGGCTGGGTGACATACAGCTTGCCATTCGCCGCATCGAACGCGATGGCCCTCGGGTTCCCCATGGAGCCCAGGCCGCCGATGGTCGTGACCACTGCATCTGTCGCGCCATCGATTACGGAGATGGTGCTCGAGTCGTAGTTCGTCACGTAGAGGTAGTGGTTCACGGAGTCGAAGGCGATTTGGTTCGGACTCGATCCGACCGTGATGTTCTTCGCGATCGTGTCCGTCGCAGTGTCGATCACGGTCACGCGATCCTTCCAGGAATTCGCCACGTAGACATGTCCGTTCGCGGGATCGTATGCGACCCCGAGGGGCCACGTCCCAATACCGAGGGGGATCTCTTTGACGATCTGCCGCGCCCCCACATCGAAGACGGTCACGGAGCCGCCGTAGGTGTCTGTGACGTACGCATGGTCGTTCGCCGGGTCGTACGCGATCCCGGCCTGGCTGCGATCGGCGTACATGGGCGCGCGGAACGGGATGGCCCCCTCGAACGCCAAGGTCGTGAGGTTGATGCGGGCCAGGGTGCCCGGCCCGTACGTGTCGCCGACGACGTAGCCGGTCCTTCGCGCGTCGTCGATGGCCATGGCGAGCGGATACTGCACGTTCGCGAAGGCGACGTTGCCCGGCAGGAGCGTGTTGTTGATCAGGGACAGGGTTCCGACGAACGAGCCCGCGGAACGGGCGGTCGCCGCGACCGCCCCCCGGACGAACGAGGCGCCGGGAGACGTCCTACCGGGCGGTCCGAGGATTCCTGCACTCACGACAAGCATTCCGCAAACGACGGACACGACGAAGGCTTGCCAACCATCCCTACCCGGCATCGGGCAGACCCCCCACAAGTGGATGGCGAGCTTCTCCTGACCAAATATAACTATCCCGTCCCCGCTCCGGAGGGGAATCTCGCGGCACGCTCGACCGCACCCACACGCTCGACCTCGGGCACGTGGCCAAGCTCGTCCTCGGCTCCGTAGGGAACGCCTTCTCAGGCCAGGGAGATCCCCTTCCATACGCCGGCTCGTCGTGGGCCGCGGAGCCGTTCGGGAGTGTCTTCGGGTCCACGTTCGCGACACCCAGCTCCTCCGCCGCCGTCCGCCACCCGAGGGCGTCATCGAGTCGACGGCATGACGGCACAGGAGAGGTGACACAGGGTAGGTTGGCTGGGCTAGGATGCTTCCGTTGAAACTCCCGGAGGAGCTTGGAATCCACCGGATAGCCTAGGATTCCGAAAGGCCGAGGACGTAGGTCCCTTCCGTTCGGAGGATGTCGTCAAAACCCTCGTGCCCCGCCCAGGCCCGGCGGGAGGCTCTCCCCCGGAGCGGCGTCCGGCCAGCTTCCGTCGGCATCCCAGGGGGAGGGTCAAAAGTGCCGGGCGCGATAACAGGAGGCGGCCCTCTTAATAGGCCCACGGCGGATGGATTCGGCACTCGACTCGCGCCGTTGCGACGCCCGAGACGGGTGCATCATGCCGGGGATGCCCGAGACCCTCGTCCAAGCCATCCTTGTCCGCGGACTTGGACCAGCCCTAGCCACCCTTTTCGTCCTCGCGACGCCGACGAAGCCGGCGCACGCGCGGATCAAGAAGATCTACGTCGTCGACGAGTCGGGCGAGGTCGCGCGCGAGCACGTCCTCGACCCGGCCTGCCCCTTGGGCTACGACGACTTCCTCCGCATCCTTCCGGACGGGGCCATCGGCGACCGGGAATCCCTCGCCGTCGGCGAGTACGTCTTCACGGGCCTGCGGAGCGGCCGTTCCGTGGTTGTGGTCCTGTCTCAGGGAGCCCTCCGCGCCGACGACATCGAATGGAGCAAGGCCTTCCTCGAGGCCGCGAAGGACGCAGAAAGCCTACGCTATGCTTCCGCGGAAGGCTCGTCGCGTGCGGGTTCCGGGCAGGCGCCCGACCCCCCGCGTTCGAAGCAGGAGTCGCACGTCGAGCGGCTGGAGCAGGAGCTCGCGAAGATTGAGGCGCACCTCCGGGGGGAGCAGGCGAAGCTACAGAATTGGTCGGACGAGCTCGTCAAGCGAGAGAATGCGGCGGCGGCCCGCGAGAAGGACCTCCGCGGGTTCGAAGACGACCTGAAGCGGCGGGAAGCCGACCTCGCCGCGCGCGAGGAGCGTCTCCGGCAGGACACGGAGGCGGTGAACCGGCTGCGCGCGGAGGCCGAGGCTAAGAACCGGACCCTCGAGTCCGAACGTGACGTGCTCGCGAAGGCCCAGAAGGCCAACGCGGACCTGGCCGCCCGGACCGAGGCGGCGCAGGCCGAGCTCCGCACGAGCGACCGGTTCCTCCAGAAGAAGGCGCTGGATCTCATCGAGCGCGAGGAGAAGCTCCGGGCGCGCGAGACGGCCGTGGCCCAACGCGAGCCGGAACTCGCCGCATGGGAGGAGTCCCTGAAGAAGGTCGAAGCGTCTCTCGCCGAGTCGGAGCGGGGCCTCCGCGCCCAGGAAGCCCGCCTGAAGGAGGAGCGGAAGATCCTGGACGCCGACGTGGCGGCCTTCGAGGCGAACGTGAAGCGCCAGCGGCAGGAGAGCGATGCGCAGGTCCGGACCCTCGTCCAGCAGCAGAAGGAGCTGCAGGAGGCACGGACCGCCTTCGAGGTCGCGCAGAAGGAGGACCGCGCCCGGATGGCGAAGGAAGGCAGCGACCTCGCCACGAGGGAGCAAGCCGTCGCCCAGCGCGAGGCCGCGGTGCAAGCGCGGGCGGAGGAGGATGCCCGTCGGATCGCGGACCTCGCCTCCCGCGAGGAAACCCTTCGAATTCACACCAAGTCGCTCGCCCAGGCGCGCAAGGAGCTCGAGACGGACCGGGACGCGCTGACCGCGAAGGCGGAGCAGCTCGAGGCCCGCAAGGCCATGGCCGAGGCGGAATCCGCGCGCAAGACGGACGAGCTGCGGCAGTGGCAGTCCGCCCTGGAGTCCGAGGACGGGTTCCTCAAGGAGCAGAAGGCGGCCGCGGAGACGGAGATGGCGGACCTTCGGAAGTCCTGGGAGGGCCGTATGGCGCGCCTCGCTCAGCGCGAACAGGAGGTCCGCGAACGCGAGGCGAAGACCCAACTCGAAGCGGACCGGATCGCGCGGACGGAGAAGGACCTGGCGGGACGGGAGACGGCGCTGCAGGCGGCGACCCGGACGAACGACGAGCGCGAGGCCCGGCTGAACCAACTCGAGGCGGACCTCACCCAACGCGCCCGCGACGCGGACGGTCGGGAGCGGTCGCTCAAGGAGGAGGCCGCGACGCGGACGGCCGAGTGGACCCGCCGCCAGGAGGCCCTGTCGGTCGCGGAGAAGGACCTTGCCCAACGGATCGCGCTGGTGGATCAGGATCATGCCCGGACCGCCGAACGGCTCCGGGAATCCGAGGCCGAACTCGCGATGCGGGCGCAGGATGTGGAGGCCCGCACCAAGGCCAACGACCGCCGGAGCGAGGAGTTGGCGGCCCTGGGCTCGACGGTCGAGTCGGAGAAGGCCCGTCTCGTCCGGGAGCGGACGGACTTGGAGGGTCGTGCCAAGTCGCTTGAGGCCCAGGAGCTGCGGTGGCGGACGGAATCGGACGCCGCCCGCGCGGCGCTCGCCGCGAAGGAAGCGGAGCTCGAGAAGCAGCGCGAGGCGCTGGACCAGGAAGGCGCTCGTCTCTCGGCGTGGAAGGACGAGCTGGGACGCTCCGCGGTCGAGAACGCGGCGCGCAGCTCCGCGCTGGATGCGCGGCTGAAGGAGCTGACCGCGAAGGAACAGGTCGTGGCCTCCATGCTGGAACGCGCCGACAAGCTGAATCGGGACCTCGCCCAGCGCGAATCCTCTCTCGACGCGAGGCACAAGGATCTCGCGGGTCACGAGCAACGGTTCATGGAGCGGGACGCAGAGATTGCCGCACGCGACCGAGAGGTCTCAGAAGGCCTGCAGGCCCTCGAGCGGCAGCGCGAGGAACACAAAGTCCTCGTGGCCCAGCTCGAGGCGGAGCGGCAGGCGGTCGCCCACGCCCGCAACGAGGCGGACGAGGCGCGCAAGAAGGTCGCGAGGCTGCGGGAGCAGGTGGACGCCGCGGAGGCCGAGGTCGCCAAGAGTATGCGGTACCTCAACAAGAAGGCGTCCGAGGTCTTGGAACGGGAGGAGAGCCTGGCCGCCCGGGAAGCGCAGGTCGCGGCAGCGACCCAGGCGATGGAGGAACGTCGCCAGGTCCTCGAGGCCCAGGAGAGCGTCGTGAAGGCGCGGGAGGACGTCGTCGCGAAGCTCGCCGAGGTGCAGGCCGCGGTCGAGGCCATGCGCACCGGCCCCGGAAGCGCGGGGAAGGCGGGTGCGTCTCCCGACGCCGTCGACGGGTATCGGCGGAGGGTCGAGAATCACCTCAAGATCGTCCAGGAGAAATCCGCCGAGCTCTCGGATGCCGAGGAGAAGCTGCGGAGGGCCGAGGAGCAGCTCAAGGCCCTGTCCGCGGAGCTCGCCCCGAAGCCCCAGACGGGGTGAAGGCGTCGCGAACCGAGTACCTGCGCGGGACCACCAGCGCGATTCGCACTCCCGGCTGCCCGGGGACGGGACGCTGGCTACCTCCCAGCAAGGAACTGGACTTCCGGCGGGCTTTGCCCTCGGGCGATGCTCGGGTCCGTTCCAGGGACTAACCATTTCGCGGGTCTTCGCGGAAGCCTTATAAGTGTACGTGCATGTACTTGTAACGATGGCGGTCAAAACGATTACGATCACGGAAGACGCGTACAGGAAGCTCGCCCGCCTCAAGCGGGGCAACGAGTCCTTCAGCGAGGCGATCAACCGCGTCCTCGGGGGCCCGTCCGCGCTGGAACTCGACGGGCTGCTTGATGGACTCGCCGAGGGCGAGCTCGAGGCGACGCTCCGGCGGGTCCACCGCGAACTCGGACGGGGCGCGAAGAAGGCCGTGCAGGTCGGGTCTTCTTGATCGGCGACACAGACTTCTTCATCGAGCTGATGCGCCGGCGCAGCCCCCATCACGCCGACGCGGTCGCCAAAGTCCGAGCCCTCGAGGAGCGCGGGACTCGGATCGTGATGACGGCGGTCACCCGCTTCGAGCTTTCGACGGGGGTTGCGGGCTCTACGGCCCCCGAGCAGGAACGGAGGAAGGTGCTACGAGCCATCGAATCCTACCCCACGCTTCCTTTGGACGGCCCGTCCGCGGACCGGGCGGGGAAGATCCACGGCGAGCTGAGGGCGCGGGGGGACGGGGTCCCGGCGGACGACGCGATGATCGCGGGGATTGCCCTCCAGTTCGAGGAACCCCTCCTGACGAGGGACCGTGCCCACTTCCGACGGGTCGAGGGCCTAGTGTTAGAACCGTACTTGCGACGTCCCGCGCGAGCCACGTTTCCGATCGTCCGCCGGACGGGAGGTCCTAGCCCGCGGAGCGGGCGTCACCGGTCCACGAGGGCGCGGGCGGCCGGGCCGTAGCGGTCGCCGGCCACGGAGCCCTTGGGGACCGCCTCCTCGATCCGGGCGAGGTCCGCGGGCGACAGGGCGAGGTCGGCCGCGGCCGCATTCTCCTCGAGGTACCTCACGTGCTTCGTTCCCGGGATCGGGACGATGTCGGGACCCTGGGCGAGGAGCCGGCGCGTCCTGGAGGGCGGGGCTCCGTTCGCCCCTCCTCCCGAATCGTTTATCCGGTCCCAGGACATGGTCAGGGACATGGAGCCCACGAAGGCCCGCCTCCGCAAGTCCGTGGCCCGACAGCGAGAGGAGGACGTGCTCCGGGAGGCGGTTCGCCGACGCGGCCAATCCCCGGAGGAATCCCTCCGCGCCCTGTCGGCCCACAACGCCGCGGTCCTCCGGATGAATAAGGCGAGGGGATGAGGGACCTAGCCGCCGTCGTCCGCGATGCGGTCCGGGTCCTCTCGGGCCTCCGCGTCCGGTACGTGATTGTGGGGGGCGTCGGGGCGAACCTGTACGGGCGTCCCAGGAGCACATTCGACGTGGACCTCATCCTCGCCATCGCGGAGGAGGACGCGGTCCGTGTCGCACGAGGCTTCCGCGAGCGCGGGTTCGCGGTCTCGCCCGACGACATCCGCGACGCCCTGCGTGAACGTTCGCACTTCACGGTCCACGACCTGCGGTCGGAGTACCGCCTCGATTGCAAGGGAGCGTACTCGGCGCGGGAGCGCGTCGCGCTGGAGCTCCGGCGTCGCGTGCGCAGCGGACGCGGCTTCCTGTACGTCGACGCGCCGGAGGACCTCATCGTGGCTAAGCTCCTGTTCGGCTCGCCCCAGGACCTGCTCGACGCGGAGGCCGTGTACGCCCGACAGCTCCCGCGGCTCGACCTCCGCCGGGTCACGTCCCTCGCGAGGCGCTTCGGGGTCCTGGCGGAATGGAGGGCCCTTCGGCGGCGCGTCGACCGCATCCTGCGGAGGGTGCCCTAGGCCGTCTTCGGATCCAGGTACGTGATGCCTCGGGACCTCCGCCGCCGGCGGGCCTCACCCGAGCGTTTTCCGGTCCACGTGCGTGATGGCCTAGTTCCTTCGGCGCCGGCGGGCGCCCCAGGACTCCACGGCGACCGTCAGGCTGGCGTCGCAGACGGCGAAGCGGATCTCGCCCAGGTCGTGCCGGAGCGTGCCCACGCAGGACGTGCTGTGGCAGGGGGGACCAAGGAACCCTGAGCCGCGTCCCGGCCTGACCGGGCTCGGTCCCCGGTCGCCTCGCCCCGGTCATAGGAGTCTATAAATATGAGTAACCATAATGGTTATCGTATGCCCACCGCCTACGATTCCCTCTACGCCTGGATGCGCGAGGCCTTCGGCGTGGATGACTTCACGACCGCCGCCTTCCGGGAGACGTTCCCCTGTCCGGCTCCCGCCAAGGTCCTCTCCGACCTCGTGCGCCTCGGCTACCTCGAGTCCCGGGGGACCGGCCGCTACCGCACCGTGGCTCCCGAACGCCGGATCGAGGCCGTGGTCCGCCGCGAGGAGGCCGCGTTCGGCCTCCCGGATCGCTCCCCGCTCCCCCACGCGTATGCCGACGCCACCGCGGTCACGGTGTGGACGGACGGCGGATACTGGACCGGCTTCACCCGCGGCTTCCGGCCGCTCCACCTCCGCGTCCGCCGAACGGACCTTGGAGCGTGGAAGGACTTCTTCCGTGCGGCCGGCGCGCGCGCCGCCGTGGAGGGGGCGCGGGAGACCCTCTTTGGCGTGGTCCACGTGCTCCACCATGCGG
>CAZJIP010000010.1:0-27615 GCA_964546105.1 uncultured Methanomassiliicoccales archaeon | reverse complement strand
TGTTGTTCTTGAACGCGTGGATCTTCGTGGTCCCGTCCGTGTACTTGTCCTCCATCACGCGGCGGAGCCAGTCCAGGATCTTCTCCCCCGCCTTCTCCCATACGACGACATCATGGAAGTTCGTCGTCTCCGCCGTGCTCACCTCGAAATGGCCCACATCGTAGTAGACGCGCGAGCCGTTCGTGATGAACTCGCCCGCCAGGTGGAGGTCGCTCTCGCGGAGGAGGTCAAGGGCGAGGGTGTGGGGGTCGAACCCCATGGAGCCCATCTTGCGGCAGAAGAGCGTGTATTCGTGCTCGGTCCCCTGGACCATCTTCTTCATCGCTCACCCGACCATCGGGTCTGCGCCGGTCCGGAAGACCTCCCGCTGCCGCTTCTCGTAGATGTACATCTCCGTGATCGCGTGCTCCTTGCACTCTTCCTCGATCGCGAGCTCGAGGTCCCGCCGGGTCAGGCCCTCCTTCTTGCGGTCGTTCTTCTTCAGGGCGATGACCCGCTTCACGTAGTTCTTCTTCGCGGTCTTCACGATGGCCTCGATGATCGCGCCGGAGATGATGTCCTTCCGCTTGACCGTCTTGATGGCTTCCGTGGCCTCGGAGTCCAGCTTGACCTTGACCCACTTGTTCTCGCCGTACAGCTCGTCGAGGACGAAGCGCCGCAGCCCCTCGACGGCCGCGGAGTGGCCGCCGTACTCGGCCTTCTCATCGGGGCCGATGGGCAGGTCGTCCGTGAGGTAGATCTTCATGATCTCCTCCGCCGCGGTCCGCTCGGGGCGTGGAATCTCAATGATCTCGTCGAACCGACCGGGCCGCAGGAGGGCGGGATCCACAAGGTCTGCGCGGTTCGTTGCGCCAATGACGAACACATCGTGGAGCCGCACGAGGCCGTCCATCTCGCTCAGGATCTGGGCGATGATGTTCTTGTGGACGCCCGAGGTGTCCATGGTCCCGCGGACCGTGAACAGGGCCTCGATCTCGTCGAAGAAGACGATGCTCGGCTTCTTCTCATGGGCCTGGCGGAAGATCTCCTTGATAATCCGTTCCGACTCGCCCACCCACTTGGAGAGGACGTCTGCGATGCTGACGTTGAAGAAGGTCATGTCGTTCTCCGTGGCGATCGCCTTGACCAGGAGGGTCTTGCCGCAGCCCGGTGGGCCGTAAAGCAGGATGCCGCGGGGCGCCTCGAGCTTGATCGCCTCGAAGAGCTTCGCCTCCTTGTACGGCAGGACCACGACGTCCTTGATCCGCTCTATCATCTCGGCGAGGCCGCCGATCTGGGAGTAGGCCACGTTGGGCCTCTCCCCGAGGAGGAGGGACTTGACCTCCAGGTTCGGGAGGACATCGAGGACCTCCATGGTGGGCGGAAGGACGCTGATCTGGAATCCGGGCTTCAGCTTCTTGTAGACACCCTTGTCGCACGCGACCAAGCGCTTCTCCATGTCCCCCTCGACGGCGACGACGAGCTTGCCGTCGATCATGTCGACGACCTTGGCGATCACGCCTTCGTTCCGGACGCCGCTGCCCTCGACGATCGCATAGGTCTGGGGGTGGACCCACACGTACTGGCCGATCGCGAGCTGGGTCTTGTCGACGAGCCCGGTGGAGACCTTGAGGAGTTCCGTGGCCCGGGCCACGACGACCTGGTTCCCGTCCATGTCGGGGCCCTCCTTCCGCACGACGTACGCGTACAGCAGGGGCGGCTGCTTGATCTTGTTGAACTTGTCCTCGTACGCCTTGAGGCGGTATTCGCGCTCCTCGATCTCGTAGCGGAAGGAGTGAAGGTCTCGCTCGTACTGCCTTCGCAGGCGGTCCATCTTCTCCTCGAACTCGTCCCGCACATCCTCCGCCGACTTGGACACCTTCTCGTCGACCTCGTCGTTGGTCATTCGGTTCTCACCACGGGTGCAAACCCGCGAGCGATTGCAGGGCTCGGCAGCATCTGCCCTCTTCGCGCAAGGCTATGGAGGAAGAGCGTGCTTCGCCCCATCCCTTGCGACAAATTCGCGTGTGAGATTAAAGCTTTTGTCCCACGCATGGTACAAGTCACGAACGCATGGTTTCTATGGGAAAAAGGCCGTTCGCGCAACGCCGATTGACCAATTCTCTCTCGGGTGTCAGGCGATTTTGTTTAGGTCCGACGAAAACGCAAGCGACCACGACCCGGGGCGTCCCCACGGCCGCGCGCGTGACCTGAACATCACACTCATGCGATTCCGTGCAGGCGGAACACGGTCCGACGGAGCTCCTCGACCGTGCGCTTTGCCGCACGCGGGACGTGAGCTTCCTCTTCCGCACGGGTGTGGTCTCGGAGGGACTTGTCCCCGGGCACGGATCCGACGAGGTGGTTGCACTCCTTGAGCCAGTCCACGGGGAGCGCGTCCTCTAGCTCGCGGCCGACCATGGTCGAGAACAAGACGGTCCAGACGCGCGGGACCGCGGTTACCTCGTATCCGCCGCCTCCCGTCGCGACCCAGCGCCCGCCGCAAAGCTCCCGGGAGAGGCCGTCGAGCATCATGCCCACCGCCTCGTAGGTCTCCGTGGTCAGCATGAGGTGCGTGAGGGGGTCCAGGGAGTGGCCATCCGCTCCGAGCTGACTCACGATGAGGTCCGGTTTGAACGCGCGGGCCAGCGGCGGGACGACTTCCTGGAAGGCGTAGAGGTACGACACATCGCGCGTGTAGGGAGGCAAGGGTACGTTCACGGAGTACCCCCGTCCGGCGCCGGTTCCCATCTCGTCCATGAACCCCGTGCCGGGGAACAGGTAGTGGCCGTCCTCGTGAAGGGAGATCTTCAGGATGCGGGGATCGTCGTAGAAGATCGCCTGGACCCCGTCCGCGTGGTGGGCGTCCACATCCACGTACAGGATGCGCTTCAGCTTGTGGTCGTCGACGAGGGACCGGAGTCCCACGGCCAAGTCGTTGAAGATACAGAAACCTGAGGCCCGGTCGACCATCGCGTGGTGGAATCCGCCTCCGAGGCTCATGGCTCGGGTTCGCTTCCCCGAGGCGACCTCCTCGCAGGCACGCAGCGTCCCTCCGACGTGGAGGAGAGCCGCTTCGTACATTCCGCCGAAGACGGGATTGTCCGCCGTTCCGAGGCCATGCTCGTAGGAAACGCCCTGGGGATGGATGCTGAGGTCCCGGACCACGGAGACGTAGTCCGGGGCATGCACGCGGCGGACCTCGTCCTCGCTCGCGGGAGCGGGGACGATCTCTTCCGCCTCTTTGAAAAGGCCGTAGGCCGCAATCAGGTCGCGTGCGAGGCGGACCCGAATCTGCCGGAGCGCATGGTCCGTGCCGAAGTCGTACCGGAGAAAGTCCTCGTGATAGACGAGACCGACGGCCACGCGTCCCGCAACGGTCTGAGCCCACTTAAGCGTGCGCGGCAAGGAGACCAGCGGCCGGATGTCGCGAGCGATGCTTGCGTCCGATAATTATCTATTCAGACGAATTGAAATCGGATCAGAGCAGCCATCCGCCGGTGACACCGAGCACATCGCCCGTCACGAACTCCGCTTCTTCGGAGACCAGGAACCGCACGGCCGCAGCGAGATCCGCTCCCGTGCCGGGCCGCCGCACCGCGGTCTCCGGATCCGCCCGTCGCCGCGCGCGGGCGACGGACAGCTCGGGGGCTTTGATCACGCCCGGGGAGACCACGTTCACCGTGATCCCGTAGGCCCCGACCTCGCGGGCTAGGGACTTCGAGAAGGCGACGATGCCCGCCTTCGCGGCGTAGAAGGCGGCCATCCGTGCGGTGCCGTGGGCGCGGTACGCTCCCGCCGCACCCAGGTTGACGATCCGTCCCCAGCGGTGCTTCCGCATCCACGGGAGGGCGGCTCGGGAGCAGAGGTAGGTGGCCGTGAGGTTGGAGTCGATCACCTCGCGCCATTCCTCGAGCCGGGTGGACTCCACGGGCTTCACGATCCACTCGCCGACGTTGTTCACGAGGATGTCCAGACGACCGAACCGCCGGGCTGCCGTGTCCACGGCCCGGCGGCAGTCCGCAGGCCGTGTGAGATCCGCGCGGATGGCGATGGAACGGCCGCCGAGTTCGCGAATCGACCGGACGACCGCCTCGGCCTCGCGGGCGTGTCGGCGATACGTGATGGCGACGTCGGCGCCGTCCTCGGCGAGCGCCAAGGCCAGGACCTTGCCGATCCGGCGCGAACCGCCCGTCACAAGCGCCGCGCGACCCGCCAGGGACATGCTGTCCGTCTCCGAGAGGCGCCAACGTCCGGGCGAGGTAAAACGTTTCCCGGCATCTTGGCCGCGGGATCGGGCTCACGCTGAGCATCGGATTTCAGGGAAAAATATGGGGTCCGCCCGCGGGTGGCGAGCGGATTGGAGGAGGGGTGAGTTGCCTTCAAGAGGGCGGAACGGGGCGGTTCACGGTCTGCACGGGCTTGGGCTGCAGCAAGCGGACCGTCGAGGGGAGGACGATGTATGGCATTCGTTTCACCTCCGAATCTTGGCTCCGTTGCCGTTCCTACCGCTTCAGCGTCGCGTACCTGATCGCGCCGCTGCCCCACACGGGGGACTCGGTTGCGAGGAGGAATTCCTTGGAGTTCGACTTCTTGAGGAGCTTCATGTTATCACCTTGTATTACCGTTTCGTTGCTGTCGAATCGTAATAAGTACGGGGTGATATTTAAATATGTCGACTTCGTTTACACGCTTTGATATTATCGAATAGGGTATCCCGATGCCCGATGACGAGTTGCAGTCCGTGGATCCGCGCCCCGTGACCGTCACCGTGGACCAGCTCAAGGTCCTGAGCGATCCCTCCCGCCTCCGGATGCTCACCCTCCTGATGGAGCGGGACATGAGCATCAGCGGAATCGCCAAGGCGCTCGACCTCTCCCCGGCCACGGTCCACCACCACGTGAACCAGCTCCTCGCCGCGCGCCTCATCGAGCCGACGAAGAGCGAGGTCCGGGGCAACCTCGTGGAGAAGTACTACCGGATCCCAGGGACCGCCCTGGACTCGAGCGCGATCTGGGACCAGCTGAGCCCCGAGGACAAGGTGAACTACCGCCTTGCCGTGCTCGGCATGCTCAAGGGCCTCGTGAACGAGTCCATCAAGCGCATCCAGGCCAAGGGCACCGTGGACTTCGAGGTGGGCCGCCTCTCCTTCTACCACGTGCCGTGGCGGAAGGACACGATCCAGCAGGTCATGGAGATCTTCGACGAGGCCAAGCGGAAGCTCGAGCGGCTCGAGGCGAAGGCCCGCGCCCGAGGCGAGCCGGGCGACGAGGTCATGGCCCTACTGACGACCCTGCCCGTCTGACGCGCTCAGGACCCTGGGGCGGCGTACTCGCCGCGGATCAGCTTCTTCAGGTACGGCCCGAGGGCTTTCGCGATCTCCAGATCCCCGTCCCAGTCCTCGAGGCGGTCCCAGTTGTGGTCTTCCATGTCCGCGACGCACTTCTGGATCTGCGCGGTCATGGACTCCACGTCGCCCCCGGTCAGGGTAGCGGCTAGGACAAGCCACTTGCCGCGGCCGATCAGGATGTGCATCTGGCCCACGGTCATCTCGTTGAGCTCCTCTCCCTCGTCGCCGTGGAAGGAGTCCTTCACGAACTGCTGCACTGCGGTCAGCATCCCGCTCAGGATGTCCGTGTCGATGTCCGGGCGGAGACGGCGGGTCTCGTGCTTGATCAGGACGCCGTCCCGGCGGTACAGGAGGAACACATCGTCGATCGCGGCTTCCTGCTTGGGCGGCGCTGCGACGGGGGCCGGTTTCGGAGCCTCCGCGACCGCCTCCGGTGCCGTTGCCCCGCGCCGACGCACGAGGAAGAACGCGAGGGCGGCGAGGGCCGCCGCAACGACCACGAGCAGGGGCCACAGGTCCACGAGGGAGAGCCCTGAGGCCGGGGGAGCCGGCGTGGCGAACGTGAATACGTACGCCTGGGTCAGTCCGTTCCCCGCGAGGTCCCTCGCCCGCGTGTCGATCGTGACCGCATAAGAGGTACCGGCGGCGACGGGCTCGGTGAGTTGGAACCGCAGCGTGGTGGACCCGTTGCTCCACGAGAAGGCGCCGGGCACGACCGGGGCGATCGAGAACGCCATCTCGACGGCCGACTCATTCATGGGCTCGCTGAATGTGATCTGGAGGGCCGTGGGCGTGTAGGACAGGTTCCCCGCAGGGGCCGCGGCGATGGCCTGGGGGGCGATCGCGTCCACCATGGTCCAGGTGTCATTGATCGACTTCGATTCCCCGTTGCCCGCGAGGTCCGTCGCGAGGGTGCGGAACGCCACGGGACCCTGGCCCGTTGCCGTGAAGGTGGCCGAGGTCGCCGTGGTGCCCGTCAGCCAGCTCACCCATCCGAGACCCGTGTTGACCTGGACCGTGTAGTTCACGATGTCGGTCACGCCCGCGTCGGGCGCCCACCGCACGGTGAACGAGAGGGAGGTCTCGTAGCGGGGCAGGGAAACCACGCGGGACCCGGGCACGGTGGTATCCACGATCGTCCACGTGTCGTTCGCGATCGGCGGATTCGGCTGCTGCACGTTGCCTGACCGGTCCGTGGCGATGGTCGCGAAGGCGTAAACGCCGTCCGCGGTCGCCGTGAAAGTGAACGTGCCGAGTCCCGGGGCCGTCTGCGTCTGGAATGCGGTCCATGCGCCGCCGTTGAACAGGTACCACAGGGTCACGCTGGCCGCGCCCGTACCGTTGCGATCCGTCTCCGTGTAGGACACGGGGAAGGTCCATGCGGTCTCGTACGGGGGGAGCGTGGTGGCTAGCGACGTAGGGGCGTTCGAGTCGACCATACCGAAGCTTTCCGTGTGGCTCGCGTTCATGTCGGCGAGCCGGGGATTGTTCCAGAAAGCGTAGGAGCCGTAGGAAACGGAGACGTTCGTCACGTGGTACGTCGGCAGCGACGAGTCGATGTACTCCCGATTGGTCACCACGAACCAGTCCCGTTGCCCGTTCGGAAGGACGCCCGAGAACGCCGTCGCGGAATCGTCCTCGATCAGGAGGGAGGGATTCTGGACCAGCGTGCTGTTGTTGGGCCAGTAGACCTGCACGCCGAGGTAGTTCTGGACGGTCAGGTTGCCCGCGGCCATGACGGCGACCGTATCGCCGGAGAAGGGCGTGTTCAAGGTCGTCGCCGTGGTGTAGTTATCCACGTAGAAGCTGTAGTTCCCGATCCCAGCTATCGTGCCGTTCGTCACCTGCACTTGCGTCTGGATTGTGTTGTTCCCGGCGAAGTAGTACCCGACCCCTCGGCCGACGCGCGGAGAGACGATCCCGCCCGGCGCGCCTCCGGTCACGGTCTGAATGGAGTCGCGGACCGAGGATCCCAGGGGAACGTCCACGAGAGCGACTCCCCCCGCTTCACCGCCCCCGCTGGCCTGATTCGTAAGGATGTAGGAGCTGCCGCCTGCGCCTCCTTGTACCGCGGATATCTGGTTGGATGACAGAGAGACATTCACATGGAGCGCCATGATCCCCGTGACGTTCCCTCCGTCGCCGCTCAGGACGCCCCCGATCCCTCCGGCACCTCCGGTGAGCAAGGACACCACGTTGTAGCTCATGGTGGTCGAGTTGAACGCCTTGGAGAAGCCCAACGCAAGAAGCCCGGTCACGTTCCCGCCGAAGCCTCCCTGCGTGTGCCCGTTGCCTCCGGTCCCTCCCTGAAGGATGCTGACCGTGTTGGCATGGAACGTCACGAGCCCGTTGACTACGGCAATCAGCCCGGTGACGTTCCCTCCAGACCCGCCAACGCCGCGGCTGGCGGGAGATCCGAGGCTGCTGCCCCCGGAGCCCGCGACCGTGCTCTCGACCGTGTTCCCGCTGAGGCTGGCGTTCTGTCCTCCCAAGGAGAAGAGCCCGTAGGCGTCTCCGCCGGCACCGCCCGCGCCGTCGGCCACCGAGCCACTGCCCCCTTGGCCTCCGGCCCCTCCATCGCCCCCTCCGGCTCCCTGAATCGTGTTGGTCAGGAAGGAAACGTTGCCGCTCGCGGAGAACAGCTCGATACCGATTGCATAGCCCCCGATTCCTCCCTTACCGCCGGCGAGCGCACCCGACTGACCGCCGTCTCCACCCCGGCCGCCTCGGATCCCCGAAAGCGTGTTGCCTTCCACGAGGACGCTCTTCGCACCTCCGATAGCGATTCCGGCGGCGGGTCCACCGTTCCCGCCCGGGCTCCCTGCCAGAAGCACGCTGGAGGGTCCGGCACCGCCGAGTCCCCCCTGGACCCCGGTGATTGAGTTTTGCGCGATTGTGACGGAGGCCGTAGCGTTGGTCAGAATCCCGGCCGCGGCGTTGCCCTGGCCCCCTGCCGTGGCGTCCTTAGCGCGGACGCCCTGGATGACGTTGCCCGTGATGTTCACGGACGTCTGGTGGTCGATGAACATCCCGAGCGCGAAGCCGCCGCTGATGTTGGAGAGCTGGTTTTCCACAATGGTCGGCGAACCCGACGTCATCGTCTGAATTCCCAGGACCGTGCCGTTGATCCGGTTTCGTTCGAGGGACGCAGTCGATGAGGCGAGGATGACGCCAATGGCCCCGATGCCCTGTCCATCAATCTCGTTGTCCGCGACCAGCGAAGCCGAGGACTCGAGCCGGAGTCCGCCCGCGGCCAAGAGGATGGTGTTGTTCTCAATCGCCGGCGAGCTCGACTTGGCCGCCACGGCCACCTGGACTCGGGTGAAGTTCGACCAGGTGACGGAGCCCGTGGAGCCCGGGTTGAACTGAATGCCCGCCCAAGACGTGACGGCGGTCTGGTTGTTGAGGAACTTGATCGCGTTTCCCGCAATCCCGTTCGCGTTCAGCGTCCCGTTGACGTAGAGATGGACGCCGGGATCCGCCATGACGGTGACGCCGGGCTCGATGGTGAGGACGCAGCCCAAGTCGACGACCGCGCTGGCGTTGAGAATCCAAGTATCCCCCGTCACCCAGGTGACCGAGGGGGTGCCCTTGCAGATTGAGCCATAGGCGTAGAAGGGTCCGGCCGCCCCGGCCCGCGGAGCCGCGAACGTGAGGCCGACCAGCGTGGCGGCCAAGAGGATGAGAGCAATCGCCAGGCTGCGCCATCCCGGGCTGAGGCTCGATGCGTGCATGGGGGGCGACTCCTCGGACGGATGGAAGTAGCAGGCGTGTTGGCTCCACGATATATTAGAAGAGGGACGCCGTTACCAACCATGATAATGAATTGCATGCCCTGAGACGGGGAAGATTCATTAGCCGGTCCCAAGTTGGGCGCGACGATGGCCGACAACGGGCTCGATGCGATCTTCTCGCCCAGGTCCATCGCCGTGGTCGGAGCGTCCCGCCAGCCGGGGAAGATCGGCTACGAGCTCGTCCACAACCTGGTCATCAACGAGTACAAGGGCCGCATCTATCCGGTCAACCCGAAGGCGCAGGCGATCCACGGTCTGCCCTGCTACCCGAACGTCACGGCGATTCCCGAGGCCGTGGACTTGGCGATCATCACGGTCCCCGCGGCTCTCGCTTTGCCCGCAGTAGAGGAGTGCGGCAAGAAGGGAGTCAAGGGGCTCATTGTGATCACCGCCGGATTCCGCGAGATCGGCGGAGTCGGGCTGGACCGGGAGCGGGAGCTCGTCGCCCTGGTCCAGAAGTACGGCATGACGATGATTGGCCCCAATTGCATGGGGGTGATCAACTCCCACCCCGACGTGCAGATGGACGCGACGTTCGCGCCCACGCCGCCGCTGCGGGGCCACGTCTCCCTGATCACCCAGAGCGGCGCGCTCGGCGTGGCCATCCTAGAGCATGCGAAGTCCCTGGGCCTAGGCTTCGCCAAGTTCTGCTCCCTGGGCAACAAGGCCCAGGTGAGCTTGAACGACCTCCTGAGTGCGTGGAAGGACGACCCGGAGACCAAGCTGGTCGCCGCCTACATCGAGAACTTTGGCAACCCGAAGAACTTCGTGCGGATCGCGCGCGAAGTCACCAAGCGCAAGCCGGTCATCGCGGTCAAGGCGGGGCGGTCCGAGGCGGGCGGCCGGGCGACCGCGTCCCACACGGGCAGCCTCGGAGGGTCCGACCTCGCCGCGGAGGCCGTGTTCAACCAGACCGGGGTGCTGCGGGCCAATTCGATTGAGGAGCTCTTCGACTATACCATGGCGTTCGCCCTCCAGCCCCTGCCTCAGGGCAACCGAGTCGCGGTCATCTCGGACGCGGGCGGCCCCGCGATCATGGCCGTAGACGAGCTAGCCGCCCAGGGCCTCAAGCTCGCGGAATTCACGGAGGCGACCCGGGCGTCCATGAAGGCGTGGGCGCCGCCCGACGCGTCCATCGCGAATCCCATCGATCTGACGCCCGAGGGATCCCTGGACGACTACCGGAAGGCGCTGGAGGCGGTCCTCGCGGATCCCAACGTGGACGCGGCGATCGCAGTCTATGTGCCTCCCGTGCGGACGGACGAGGTGGAGTGGGCCAAGGTGGTCTGGACGACCGCGGCGAAGTTCCGCAAGCCCGTCCTCTGCAACTTCCTAGGCCGGACCACGGACAGCCCCGGGTTCATGGAACTCGTGAACCACAGCCTCCCGTCCTACCTGTACCCGGAGAGCGCGGCGCGCGCCCTCGCCGCGATGTACCGCTACGCCCAGTACCTGAAGCGGGACGAGGGCCGCATGCGGACCTTCGACGTGTCGCGGGCCACCGCAGGGACCATCCTCGACAACGCCCTCGGGGAGGGACGCACGCGCCTGACCGAGATCGAGTCCGTGGAGTTCCTCGAGGCCTACGGGATCCGGACGGCCCGCGCGCGGCTCTGCAGGGACGTGGACGACGCGGCGCGGTCCGCGCGGGAGCTCGGGTATCCCGTCGTCCTCAAGGCGGTGGGGAAGCAGCTCCTCCACAAGACGGAGATGCGGGCCGTGGTCCTCGACATCCGCGACGAGCGCGCGCTGCGTCTCGAGGGCATGCGGCTCCTGCATCGGTTGGAGACCCAGGGGATCAAGCCCGATGCGCTCCTGGTCCAGGAGTTCATCTCCCGCGGGAAGGAGGTCATCCTGGGCATGACGCGGGATAAGGTCTACGGCCCCTTCCTGGTCTTCGGCCTCGGCGGCATCTACGTGGAATACATGAAGGACGTCGCCTTCGGCCTCCCGCCCCTCACGGACCAGGACGCCTACCGCATGGTCCGCGCGATCCGCACGTACCCGCTGCTCGCGGGCGTGCGGGGCGAGACGCCTCGGGACATCGACGCGCTCGCGGAAGCCATCCTCCGCTTCGCCCAGCTCGTCCTCGACTTCGACCAGATCCAGGAGATCGACCTGAACCCGATCGAATCCCTCGAGCAAGGGAAGGGCTACCGAGCCGTGGACGCGCGAATCATTCTCGTTCCGCCGGAGACGGCCGAGTGAGAGCTCGTCGCTTTGTGAGGGAACCGTTGATCTCGAGCCAGAGCCCATCTGGATCGCGGATGTAGACCCACGCGGCCTTGGGACTCCCGTGGGGCCCGTCGACAACCCGGATGCCCGCGCGTCGGAACTCCCGGAGGGTTTTCCTGAGGTCGCCGGTCCGGAAGGCGAGATGGTCGAGCCCTTCGCCGACGGAGAAGAGCTTCGCATACTTGCTGTCCGGCTCGTACCAGTTCAGCTCCACCCGCTGGCGCGAGCGCGGGCTCCGCAGGAGGGCGACTTCGCCGTGGGTCTTCCGGAGCCGCATGCGGAAGACGAGGCGCATCCCGAGGACCTTGGTGTAGAAGGCGATTGAGCGCTCGAGGTCCCGGACGCGGATTCCCGTGTAGGTGAAGCTGAAAGCGGCCATCGGGAGGGCAGCGGACCATGGCCTATTTGGGCTTCGTGCCGTCATCCGAGGGCGATGAGCACGACGCCAACGAAGATGGAGAGGATGCCGAGGAATTGGATCTGGGTCAGCCGCTCCCGGAGGATCCCGGCAGCCAGCACGACGGTCACCGCGCTGAAGAGGCCACTCAGCGTGCCAACGATGGCGACGCTGCCTCCGAGGATCCCGATGTTGAAGGCGATGAACGCGAAGCTATCCAGGACACCCATGCCCCCCAGGGATGGCCACAGGGGACGCGGAAGCCCGCGCACGCGGAGCGCCCCTGCGGCGGGAAGGGCCAGAAGGACGAGCACGCCGACGAGGCGCACGACCGTGGCCACGGTCACCGGGCCGACATCCGCGACGACGTACTTCAGAGCGAAGTAGAAGACGCCGTATCCCGCGAAAGCGCCGAGGGCGGACACGATGCCCACCCGAGCGTCCTTGGGTGGGGCGTTCGCGGGGTGCACGCCACCGCGGCTCAGGAGGACGATCCCGCCGAGCGCGAACACAATCCCGACCGTCGCGGGGAGACCCGGCCGGTCGTTCAGGAACAGGATGGCCAGCGCGGCGGTCACCGCGGGATAGCTCGAGGCGATCGGCGAGACCACGGAGAGGACGCCGTACTCGAAGGAGCGGTACAAGAACAGGGTCGCAATCGTGTTGAGGACGCTAAGTCCGAGGACGAGCCACCAGGCGTCCGACCACCGCCACGCTCCGCGCTCGAACACCAGGGCCACGGGCGCGAGGATAAGGAACCCGACCAGCTCCACGTAGAACAGGACGCGGATGTGGCCGATTCGGTGCGACGCCTGCCGCGCGACGAAGTCGCTGGTCCCGTACCCGAACGCGGTCGCGAGGCCGAAGAATAGATCGGACGCGGTGCCCACGGGACCCCGGTCCCCGATGGCCCGCGCACACTTAGGGTTGCGGGTCCGGTGGCGCCTTGGAGGCGAGCTCGATCCAGATCCCGTCCGGATCCTCGACGAAGGCGAGGCGGCTGCCGCCCTCCGTGAAGGGCGCGAGCGCGGGCTTCACGCCCTGCGTCACCAGCTCCTGGAACGCCGCATCCGCGTCGTCACAGTCGAACGCCAGATGGTCCAGTTCGTTCCCGAGGCGGTACCGGTCCGGGAAGTGCTCCGATCCCTCGGGATACCAGTTCAGCTCGAGAACCTGGGGGGACCCCGGGCTCACGAGCTCCGCCCACTCGCCGCCCGTCTCGGGGACCTTCTCCCGCCTCCGGAGCCGCATGCCAAGGAGCGAGCAGTAGAAGTTCACGGACCGGTCAAGGTCGCGCACTTGGACGCCCACGTAGGCGAACGTGTAACGCATGCGACCGGACAGGGCACCGGGACGGGGGTCGAAATACCCTTCGCCGGCCCGGGGGAGAAACGCGCAAGCCTTGTGGCCTCGGACGCCTTATCCTGGTCGTCGGAGGAAGGAACGAGTGATCCAGCTGGACGTGGACCTGCCGGACCGTCCCGGCGAGTTCGCGAAGGTCCTCAAGATCCTGGCCGCAGAGCAGATCAACATCGACGCGATGAGTGCGAACTCCGGGGCCGGGCGATCCTACGTCAGCCTGATCACGGACCAGCCAATCAAAGCCCGCCAGTCGCTCACGAAGGCGGGCTACGAGTGCGCGCAACGCACGGTCATCGTGGTCAGCCTCTCGGACACGCCGGGTGCTTTCGCCTCCCTGGCCCTCAAGCTGGGCGATGCGGGCATCGACATCCTGAGTGTGGTCCAGCTGGAGAACGTCGGAGACCGCGTGCAACTCGCCATCGGCGTGGACAACCTGGACGCCGCGCGGGCCCTGGTCTGAACGGATCCGGCCATCCCGGTCGTGGTATTCTCACATTCGATAACGAGAACGTGACAATTCAATAGAAACGCTCAAATGACGTGGCGTGTCTATCTTCCAAGCACCGCGCACCAACAACGGAGGAGGGCGGAGGATCGTGCGAGAAGCTACTGAGCAGAAGGACGTGCCTCGGGACGCCATCGGCGTGGTCCCGACGAGGTTCTCGACCCATGGACCCAAGACCGTGCCCCGAATCGACTACGGGCGCATCTTCGTCTTGGACGCGAAGAACAATCTGCTCGGAGAGTACGTCCTCGACGACGACTGCCCTCTCGAGGGCGGCGACCTGATGCGCTCCCTGCCCCTGAACGGCATGCGGCATCTGGTCTCGTTCTACCAAGGCGAGTACGCGTTCACGCCCTTCAAGGTGGACGATCTCTGGTTCGTCGTGCTCACCCGCGGCGTCCCGCGGATCGAGGAACGGGGCAGCGTCGGCACCTTGCTTGCGGCTGCCCGAATCCACATCCCGCCCATGATGGAACCCCTCCTCGCCAAACGGGAGATGGAGCTCCGCGGGAAGGAGCAGGACCTCGCGGACCGGGAGGCAGAACTCCTCCGGCGAGAACAGCGGACGGGCGCCATGGAGTCGGAGCTCCGGCTCGCCTCCGCGCACTTGGCCGAAATCGAGCTCGACCTCCGGGCGAGGGAGGCCAAGGTGACGACGCTCCGGGACTACGCGGTGCAGCTCCAGCGCGCGCTCGTGCCGACGAAGGACGCGAAGCCCAAGGACGGGACGTCCAGTCCCTCCCTGTCCGTGACTCCGTCGTGAGCCGTGCGCGCCCGGTAACGCCCCTAGTTTCTCAGGCCCGATAACCAAGAGCCCGCTGTTAAATAACCTCAGGGCGACTCGAGCCTCACACGATGGCAACGCGAGGTCGAGCCCTCGCGACGCCGAGGCGGGCAGCGCATGCAAGGGGTTCTTGAGACCCTGTTCGGCACCTTCGTCTACCGGGGACTCGGCCCCGTCCTTCCCGCCCTCCTGATGGTCGCGCCCGCGAAGAAGGTCGCGCGTGCCCAACTCAAGAAAATCTACGTGCTCAACGAGATGGGCGACATGACGGGGGAGTACGTCCTCGACCCGGAGTGCCCCATCGACTACAACGACTTCCTCAAGGTCCTCCCGGACGAGGGCATCGGAGACCGGGAGACCCTGTTCGTCGGGGAATACGTATTCACCGCGTTCCAGAGCGGGAGGTTCGTGTTCGTCTTGCTCTCCCGGGGTCAGCTGGCCGCCGAGGACATCGACTGGACGGGACTCCTCCTGACGGCCGCGGACGCGCACCTCGCCGCGGAGGCAACGGGTGCCGCCCCGCGCGCTCCGGAGGCCCCCAAGCCGAGCGCGGAGGTAGAGAAGGCCCTCGCGGATCGGGAAGCGCGCTTGGATGCGAGGGAGAAGGAGCTCGCGAAGCTCGAGGTGCAGCTCAAGGCGGACAGTGCCAACCTGAAGGGGCGCGGCGATGAGCTCGAGCGCCAGAAGGCGAGCCTCTCCGCCCTCGCCGACTACGTAGCCCAGATGCAGGGGCAGGTGTCTAACGGCGTCGATCGGGCCCGCCAGTCCCTCGAGATGGCGGAACATCTGGCCGCTTCCGCCGCGGAGAATCACACGGTCGTGGACACGGAGGCCTTGGCGGCCCTCCGCCAGCAGTTCGACGACGAGCGGAACGCCCTCGTGGCTGCGAAGGAGGACCTGGAGGCGAAGTACCGGGAGGCCACGAAGAAGGCGGCCGCGCTCGAAAAGCAGACTGCGGACGCCGCCGCGGCCCTCCAGAAGGAACGTGCGGAGACGCAGGCCCGGGAGGCCGCGGCGGAGCGCCTCCGGACGCAGATCGAGGCACGGGTCCAGGAGCTCAGCCAGCGCTTCGCCGCGATGGCCAAGGAACGGCTCATGAATTCCCACAAGCCCGGCGAGGCCTCGACCGCGCCGGCCACGGCTGCGCTCCAGGAGATCGAGGCTGCGAAGGCCGAGCTGGCCAAGGAACGCAAGTTCCTCCAACGCCGCGCCATCGAGATGCTCGACCGCGAGGAGAAGGTCCGCGGACGCGAGATGGCCCTCGGCGAGCGCGAGGTCGCACTCACCCGGCGCGAGCAGGAGCTCACGGGTCGCGAGGCGGCCCTCGACCGAACGAAGGGCGGCACTGTCGCGCCCATGCCTCCGGCCGAGGTCGAGGAGGCCAAGAAGGACATCGAAATGCGCGTCAAGATCATCCAGCAGAAGGCCCTCGAGCTGCTGGACCGCGAGGAGCGGCTTCGGAAGCGGGCGGCGGAACTCGAGGCCCTGGAGGCCCGCCTCTCCAGCAACGTCCCGGCCCGCTGACCCGGCTCCCCGGACGCCCCTAGGGAATCAGGCCGGATAACCATCCGGCGCCTCTTATATAGGTCCCGGGAGGGTCGTTTCCACGACTCTCCGCCCGGGGCGAACGACCCTGCGGCGGGTGGGAACGGCGACCATGCAGGCCCCGTCGCGCGCCCCAATATTCCGGCACGTCGGACGCCCGAGCGCGGCCTCTTCCCACGCGATACGAATTCCCCGATCCGCGATGGTCCGCGCGACCCCGCGAGGTCTCCCCCGCGTGGGATCGGCATGAGGTCGCGGATTGCCCTCCTCATCATCGGGATCCTTCTGGCGGCGGCCCTGCTGGCCCTCCTAGGGCCGGGCTCGAACGATCCGCTCGCACCTTACCGCGCGGCCGACGGAAGCCTCCACATCCCCGGCGGGGCATGGACGCCCGAGCTGCAGCATCTCCTGTTCGGCGGCAACGACCTGCAGCCGTTCTACAACCTCACGTACTACGCTCCGGCTCCCTCTCTCTACCCCACGGCCGCGCTCGTCCCGACGGGGTACCTGGCACCCAACCCGAACGTCTTCGTTCATCCGAAGCAGGCGCCGGAGACCCTGGTGGGATCCTTGGCGCGGCTCGTAGCGCGATGGTTCCCGCCCCTGGACTGGGGCGCACAGCTCCGCGCCGCCGCCGGCTGGGTCTTCGGCTTGTTCATGTGGGACGCGCGAGCCGCGGTGACGGTCGACCAGACGGTCACGGCCACCACCGGCTCGTCGGCCACCACGACATGCACCACGACGCAGACCGCCGCGGCTTCGGACAACGGAATCCTGGTCCTGCTGACGGAGCGAGGCAACGCCGCGTACGTCACGGTCACGTACGGCTCCGTGAGCCTGAGCCTGATTCCGAACACCTCCCAGACCGCCGGCACGGTTCAGCACACCGAAATCTGGGGATTCGCGGGGACGATTCCTTCGGGCCCCCAGACCATGACGGCCACACTGACCGGGGCCGCCACCGCCAAACAGACCTGCGCTACCATCCTGCTCCAAGGGGTGAACATCAGCAACCCCTTCATCAACGGGACCGGGATCACCGGCACGACCGCGAACGCATCGACCCCCCTGGTGGCCGCGGTGTATGCGGGGAACCTGGCCGTGGCCGTCCTGGGCCTGCAAGGCATCGCGAATCCCACGGCCGTGACGGGCACGGGCGCGTTGGCCACGTCGCTGTACGGCACGTCGACTGCGGTCTGCACTTCCGGAGTCCCTAACGGGTCGAACACATGCGGCGCGGGGGCTGACCTCTCAAGCCCGGGGACCGCCCTCACCTGGACCTCGGCCGCCACGACTTGGGCCGCCTCGGCCGTTGAGGTCGTGGCAGGCTGCGGCGGCGGGGGCGCAAACTGCTATCGCATCGGTGCAGGCGGCGTATGGACGAGCACGTCGAACTGGTCGAACACCTCCGGCGGGATCTCCTGCGGCTGCTCACCCGCACCCACGGACAATGCCATCATCAACGTGTCCGCCTCGGGAATCATCAGCCTCGCAGCCGCGACGACCAGCGCCAACCTCGACATGACCGGGTTCGGCGGCACGCTCGACACGACCGCCACCAATTGGCCACTCACCGTCAACGGGGACTTCACGATTCAGGGGACGTTCCTTCCGCGGGGATCGGCCATCGCGGTCACGGGCAACGTCACGGTCCTAGGGTCCGTGACCGTGGTCACGATGAGCACGTCCACGTGGACTGTGAACGGGACGTGGACGAACAACTCCACCTCGGGCAGCTGGAGCGCAGGGACCGGCACCGTCACGATCAGGGACGCCGCGAGCGGCACGCTGACCTTCGGCAACCTGGGCGTGAACGAGTTCAACAACCTCACGCTGGACGCGAGCGTCGCAGGCGGCCTCACGTACACCATGGCCACGAACGGATTGCGGGTCGGAAACACGCTCCTCATTCAGAACTCCACCGCGGGCGCGACGGGGACTACCCTCCTGGATACCTCGGCGTCGAATCTGGCGGTAACCGCATTGACCCTTACGGTGGCCACGTGGGGCGGGCTCAACACGGAAGGGTCCGCCGTCACGATCAACGGGAATGTGATCGTCTCGGCGGCCAGCGGCTACGTGACGAACACCGCGGGAACCTGGACCGTCACGGGAACGTGGACCGATTTCTCGACCTCGGCCTCGTGGTCCTTTGCGGCTGGCATGACCTTTCGGGCCGCGGGCAACCGTGCGATGACCTTCGGCCCCCAGGCCGGGAATGAGTTCGCCGGCGCTGTGACCTTCGACTCGACGGTCGCCGCGGGTATGACGTTCACGATGGGGACCAATCCCCTCGACGTCGGCGGCCTCCTTACGATCCAGAACAGCGCGGGAGGCGCGACCGGACCCGTAATCCTCGATACCTCCACCGCCAACCTCGGAGTCACTGCGGGCGGACTGACTCTCTCCACCTGGAGTGCATTCAACACGCGGTCCTCGACCGTCACCATCGGCGGCGGCGTGAACGTCGGCGCCGGGACTGCCTACATCACGAACGCGGGAGGCTCCTGGTCGGTGACGGGTTCCTGGACGGACCGGACCACCTCGGCCTCCTGGTCCTTCGCCGCGGCGATGACCTTCCGCTCGGCTGCGGCGCAGTCAATGATCTTCACCGGATCCAACATCGCCGGCAACGAGTTCGGCGGGGCCGTGACGTTCGACTCGACCGTGGCCGGCGGCATCACGTACACTATGGCTGCGGGGGCCACGGGCGATTCGTCCCTCAAGATCGGAGGGGCGTTGACCGTCCGGAACTCGGCGGGAGGCGCCACAGCGGCCACCATCCTCGACACCTCCTCAGGCAACTACAGCCTGACCGCGGTGTCCCTCACCCTCGGCACACCCCGCGGTGCGCTAAGATCGGAAGGTTCCGCGATCACCATCAACGGCGCCGTGATCATCTCCGACGCCAACAGCTACCTCGTGTTCGGCAGCGCGACGTGGACCATTGCGGGCTCGTGGAGCAACAGCAGCACGGATGCCACGGACTGGTCCGCCGGGACCGGCACCGTGACCTTCCGGAACGGTGCGAGCGCCACGATGACCTTCGCCAACCTCGGAGCGAGCGAGCTCGGCAACGTGGTGTTCGACAGCTCGCTGGCTGCGGGTATCACGTACACCATGGCGACGAACGGATTGCGAGTGGCCGGAACCCTCACGGTGCAGAACACCGCGGCGACTCCCACCGGGAACGTCGTGCTCTCCACCAGCGCATCCAACCTCGCCCTCACCGCGGGCGGCATCGTCCTGGGCACCCGCGGCACGCTGACCGCCAACGGCTCGACCATCACTGTGAACGGATCCTGGACCTCAACGGCCGCGAATCACGTATGGAACAAAGGCACGTCAACGGTCGTGTTCGCAGCGTCCGGCACAGTCACGATGAGCGCCGGCGAGTCGTTCAACGTCCTAACCCAGGGCGCGGGGACGACCACCCTGGGTTCGAACATAACCGCCACCGGGGCGGCCACGGTCAACGGGACGCTCGACACCTCCGGCTCTAGCTTCACCCTCACCCTGCAGTCCACGCTCGCCATCGGTGCGAGCGGTGTCCTGAACTTGGAAGCGAGCACCGCATCGACCTCGGGGAACGTGACAATTACCGCCGGCGGCGCGGTCCGCTTCACGGGAGCAGGCACGTGGACGATCAACGGATCTTGGACGGACGGTAATTCGAGTGTGCCGGCAAGTTGGGCCGTCAGCACGTCGACCGTGCGGTTCGTAGGAGCCGCCGCGACCACACTCACGTTGTGGACCGCGGCGGGAAACGAGTTCAACAACCTTGTCCTGGACTCCTCTGCTGCGGCGGGATTCACCTACGCGCAGGTTAGCGCGCTTCGGGCTGCGGGTACGCTCACGGTGCAGAACACCGCAGGGGGCGCGAGTGGCCCCGTGCTCTTCGACGCATCCGGCTCCAACTACGCCTCCATTTTGGGCGGCCTCAATCTCGGTTCCCTCGGAGCCTACGCCTCGAGGAGCGCAACGGTCACCGTGAATGGGAATGTGAGCGTCGCCACAAGCGGCTACGTCACGTCCGCGGGCGCTGGTGCCTGGACGATCACGGGCGCCTGGACGAACAACACGACCTCGGCATCATGGTCCTTCCTCGCCCCGATCACGTTCCGCAGTGCCGCCAATCAGACCCTGACGTTCAAGGCCACCGCGACGGAATTCGGGGGCGCAGTCACGTTCGATACGACGAACGCGGCCGGCGTGACGTACACCCTCGCGACAAATGCCCTGACGCTGTCCGGGCTGCTGACCGTGCGCAACTCGGTCGCGCTGCCAACGGGAAACACGATCCTGGACACCTCCGCCGCGAACCTGGGCATCACCGCGGGTTCCGTGACCCTGGGGACCAACGGCACGCTCCTTGCGCGGGGATCCACGATCAGCGTCGGAGGGGGTTGGACCGCGACGGCGGCCAACGCCACGTTCACGGCGGGGACGAGCACGGTCGTCTTCACCGCCGCGGCGACCGTCACCATGACTCAGACCTTCAACAACCTGACGATCACCGCGGCGACCACGACTCTGGCATCGAGCCTGGCCGTTGGCGGGATCCTCACCGTTTCCGGCGGTGTCCTTGCGAAGGGCACCAACGGGATGGCGCTCAATGCGGTCACTCTCTCCGGCGGGGCCATCACGAGCACTTCGGGAAACGTGACCGTGAGTGGCAGCGTGAACATCTCCTCCGCTTCCGCCTACATCACATTCGGTTCGGAGACGTGGACCGTGTCGGGAGCGTGGACGAACGCGTCCACCTCGCCCTCGTGGTCCGTCGGCACGTCCACGGTCCTCTTCAACTCGGCCAGCAGCCAAACCGTGACGCCCATGGCGGGCTCCGCGAACGAGTTCTACAACCTCACGTTCAACAGCGGCCCGAACGCAGCGACCTTCACTCTGGCGACGAACGGCCTCCGCGTCGCCAACGCCCTGACCGTGCAGGGCGGCGCGGGGACCACCACCCTGTCGACGTCAGCTTCGAACCTCCCCGTGGCCACCGCCACGCTGACCGTAGCCGCGGGAGGCGCCCTGATCGCAAACGGCTCGACGATTGCAGTGCGCTCCATGGACACGAGCGCGGGATCCTTCACGGCGGGCTCCTCGACCGTGGCCGTGAACGCATCGGGCGGCAGCGTGAACGTGACTCAGACCGTGAACAACCTCACGGTCAACAGCGGGATCTCGACCACCGTCTCAGGCAACCTGAGCTTCGCGGGCACCCTCACCCTCACGTCCGCCACGGCCACGTTCACCGGGAATTTGACTTCGTCGGGCGCCGCGACCCTCACGTTTGCGTCGGCGACCATTGGCATCGGCGGCTCGTGGGACACCGCCTCAGCCGCGAGCTTCACCGCCACTTCGTCCACGGTGACCTTCACGGGCGCCTCGAAGACGGCCACCCTCGCGGCGGGTCAATCCTTCGCCGCCCTGTCCGTGTCGGGAACTCTGAGCCAGCTCTCCCAGCTCACCGCGACGAGCCTAACCGTGAGCGCCGGAGCCCTTACCAAGGGCACGAACCCCCTGACCGTGAACGGAAACCTCACGCTGAGCGGCGGGGCCTTGATCAGCACCTCGGGCGCGGTCACCGTGGTTGGCAGTGTGAATGTCTCCGCGGCGGTTTCCTACATCCAATTCGGCTCCGAACCCTGGACCGTGGTCGGCTCCTGGACGAACGCCTCGACGTCGGCCTCCTGGTCCGCGGGGACCGGAACCGTGACGTTCGGCAGCGCCTCCGCCCAGACGATGACCTTCGCGGGCGCCAATCTGAGCGTCCCGGAGTTCGCCAACGTGGTCTTCGACACGACCGTGGCCGCCGGGGTCACGTACACGATGTCCACGCGCGGCCTGAATCTCTCAGGCAACCTGACCGTCCAGAACACGGCCCCGAGCCCGACCGGAGCGACGGTCCTGACCACCTCCGCCGCGAACCTCCCCATCACTTCCGCAGGGACAATCACGGCGGCCGCGAACGGCACGCTGACCGCGAACGCCTCGACGATCACCTTCCGATCCTTCGATACATCCTCGGGTACCTTCAATGCGGGGACCTCGACTCTAGTCGCCGGGACTACCGGCGGGACCCTTAACGCGCCCCAGACGCTGAACAACCTAACCGTGAACCCGGGCGTCACGCTCACCGCGGCATCCGACCTGAACATTGGCGGCACCCTGACCGTGAACGGCGTGTTCGCCACCCTGACGTTCAACCTGACCGCGACCGCGCTTGCGGCCCTCTCAGGCGGCATCACGGCCGGAGCTTCAGGGAGCAAGACGTTCAACGGGAACGTGACCATCAACGCCGGGGGCTACTTCGGCTTCGGCGGCGCCACATGGACATTCGCGGGAACGTGGACGGACAACTCGACCTCGGCCTCGTGGTCCGCGGGGACCGGGACCGTGACGTTCGGCTCCGCCACAGGCGGGACGATGGTGTTCGCCGCCCTCCCGGGGAACGCCGCGGAGTTCGACAACGTGACGTTCAGCGGCGGCGCGTCGACGGTCACCTTCACCATGGCGACGAACGCCCTAGTCTGGTCCGGGATACTCACCGTGCAGGGCGGCACCGGGACCACGAGCCTCTCGACGAGCAACCTTGCCTTGGTGGGCGGATCGATCGCCATCGGCAACGCGGGCGTCCTGACCGCGAACGCATCCAGCGTGAGTGTCGCGAACGTCAGCATGACAGGCGCCAGTTCGGGCACCCTCACCCTAACGAGCGGCGCGTGGATCGTGAGTGGGAACTGGGACACGTCGGGCGCGGGGTCCACGCTGTCCGCCAACACTTCCACGGTCACCCTCTCGGGCGCCTCGTCGACTCTCGCCCTAGCTCCCGGACAGATGTTCTACAACCTCACGGTCACGGGGAACACCACGCTCGCCTCCGCGGTCACCACCGCAGCGGCACTCGTCATAGGGGATGGTGCCCTCCTGACGAAGACGGGCCAGAGCATCGCGTTTAACAGCCTCCTCGAGAACGGGACCGGGAGCATCGCGGACGGCTCGGTCAGCGTGGTCGGCCTCTCCGTCACGAACAGCGATCCGACGAACCTGACGACAATCACCAGCTTCTCCATGTGGACGACAGACACGGAGTACACTTGGTCCGACTCCTCCACCGTCGGCACCTCCACCCTGACCTTCACGATCGGCGGGAACAGGCTCGGTGGCCGTTTCAACGTGACCAAGGATGGCGCGCAGTTCTCCGGCGGATCTGTGGACGCCTCCGGCAACGTCATCTTCACCATGCTCGGCTCCGACCCGGTGGTCGACGTGGTGGTGGCGGCCCCTTGCGGCAGCACGCGATACTGGGTCGGGGGAACGGGCTCCTGGTCGGCGACGGGCCACTGGTCCTCCACGTCCGGCGGCGCGGGCGGATGCTCCGTGCCGAACGCGACCATGGACGTGGTCTTCGATGCCAACTCGGGCGGCGGGACGGTAACCTTGGACCAGAACGACTCCGTGGCCTCCTTGAACACGACGGGGTGGACCGGGACCTTCGCGCTCGGAAGCTACACGCTGGCGGTCGGCGGGAACGTCACGCACGCCTCGGGAACCATCACAATCGGCGCATCGGCGGGGACGGGGCTGACGATTGCAGGCAACCTGACCTTGTCGGGCGCCGCAGTCCTCGACGGCTCGGGCGGGGCTTCCCTCCTCAGCGTGGCCGGGAACACCTCGATCACGAGTCCGGCTGCGTACGTCCGCATGGGGACCGGCACGTGGACCTTCAGCGGCTCCTGGACCAACGCGAGCACGTCCGCGAGCTGGTCCTCGGGGACCGGCACCGTGGTCTTCGACTCCGCCGTGTCCCAGAGCATGACCTTCGCGAGCCTCGCGGCGGCCGAGTTCTACAACGTGACCTTCGCGTCGGCCGCGAGCAGCGGCGCAGTCACGTTCACCCTGTCCACGAATGCGTTGCGGTGGGGTGGCACCCTCACCATCCAAGATGCAGTGGGATCGACCACAGCCGTGGCGACGGCGAACCTAGCCCTGTATGGCGGATCGGTAACCATCGGCAACGCGGGTATCTTGGCCGCAAACGCGTCGACCGTTTCCGCGGTTGACGTGACCATGGTTGGGGGTACCTCCGGCACGCTCACACTGACGAGCGGCGCGTGGACGGTAAGCGGCAACTGGGACACGTCGGGCGCAGGCTCTGTGTTCGCGAAGGGGAGCAGCACGGTCACCCTCTCGGGCAGCGGCAAGACCGTGAAGCTCTTGGACGCGAGCCACGGCTTCTACGATCTGACCGTCTCGGGAACGATCACCCAGGCCAGTGCCGTGGACGTGAGCGGCGCCCTCGCGATCACGGGCACTCTGACCACGGCGGGAAACGGCATCACGGGCGGAGCCGACCTGACCATCTCCGCGGGCGGTACGCTGAGTGCTTCCGCCTCCTCGATCGCTGTCTCCTCGGTGACCATGAATGATTCTGCCGCGGACACGATCTCGCTGACCACCGGCTCGCTGTCCGTCTCGGGTTCCTGGGACACCTCGGGCGCGGCCGCGCAGCTCCTTCTTGGTACGTCCACGGTGACCTTCACGGGCGCGACCGCGACCATTGCGCTCAACGCTTCGCAATCCTTCGGAAACTTGATCATCGCGGGTGGAGTCGCACAGGCTTCCCAAGTGACGGCGGCGTCCTTGTCCATCCCCTCGGGCGGCCTCGCCAAGGGCACTTATCCGCTGACCGTGACGGGGAACCTGACCCTGTTCGGCGGCTACCTGACCTCCGTATCGGGCAGCGTGTCGATCTCCGGGAACGTGGACATCTCCTCGGCGGTATCCTACATCGCCTTCGGCGCCGAGGCATGGACGATCTCGGGAAGCTGGACGAACGGGAGCACCTCGGCCTCCTGGTCCCCGGGGACCGGGACCGTGACGTTCAACGCGAGCTCGTCCCAGACGATGACGTTCGCAGGCTCGAACCTCGGTGGCGTAGAGTTCAACTCGGTAGGCTTCGACGCGGGAGCGTCCACGGTGACCTTCACCCTGGCGACCTCGGGCCTAGTGGCCCATACCATCACGATCCAAGACCCCGCAGGGTCCACGACCCTGAACACGTCGGCCGCCAACCTACCCCTCACGGCGGATTCTCTGACGGTCGCGGCAGGAGGCGCGCTGACCGCGAACGGCAGCGTGCTCACAGTCCGTTCCATGGACACGTTCGCCGGCGGTTTCACGGCGGGCACCTCCATCATCGTCGTGAACGCGTCCGGGGGGACGATCCGGATCCCCCAGGTCGTGTTCGGCCTCACCGTGAACCCGGGCGTGGCGGTCGCCTTCGCGTCCAACCTGACGTGGTCGGGGACGCTAACCCTCACGGGGTCCGTGGCCACGTTCGCGGGCAATCTGGCCTCGCTGGGGCCGGCCAGCCTCACCTTCGGCTCCGCCGTCGTCACGGTAGCGGGCTCCTGGGACACATCCGCCGCGGCGGCGATGGAGGCAACGGCGTCGTCCGTCACGTTCACGGGACTCGGCCAGTTCATCACGCTGGGCGCGGGACAGCAGTTCGCGACCCTGACCATCGCGGGAAGCATCGCCTTGGCGTCCCACCTGACGGCCACGACGCTGACCGTCAACGCGGGCGCCGCCCTGAACAAGACGAACTACGCGATCACGTTCAATGCCCTGACCGTGGGCGGGACCGTCGCGGACGGGATCGCCAACGTCACGGGTCTCACGGTCACGAACAGCGACGGCACGGCGCTCGTGACCATCTCCGTCTTCACCACGTGGACCGTCGGGTCCGCCTACGCGTGGACCCACACCTCGAACGAGACCTCGCAGACGATCACGTGGACCGTTGGCGGGAACACAGCCGGCTTCCTGTACCGGGTGACCAAGGACGGCGCGTCCTTCAAGGACGGGACCGTCGACGGGTCCGGACAGATCCAATTCACGATGCTAGGGTCGGATCCGAGCATGCAGGTGACCGTAGCGGCACCTCCTCCACCTCCCTGGTGGCAGGCTCCCTACGTGCTCGCGATGCCCCCGGTGGCACTGCTCGTGGTGGTTGCCATGTTTGCGCAACGACAGCGCTGGAGGCCCACGAAGGCCTTCCTTGTGGACGAACGCGGTCGACTGATTAGGGAATTCACCCTGGATCCCAAGTGCCGGGTCACCTACGACCAGGCCAGGCAGGCGGGGGCCCTCAACGCCGTGGACAAGGACGTCCGCGTGGCCAAGTACCACGCCCGCGCCGTGCATGGGGACATGCTCTCCCTGGTCATGCTCGCGATCGGGCCGGCGGACATCAAGGAGGTGGAGTTCGCCCGGGGGATGCTCGCGAGCATCCAAGACAAGTTCGAGGACAGCGTGAAGCAGCGCGCCGAGGAGGTCCGTGCGGAGGAGACGGACCTGCAGGGCGCACGGGCGCAGGCCGAGGAGGAACGTGCCGACCTCCAGGCCCGGGCCCGCGTCTTCGGAGACATGGTCAACGCCTTCACGATCGCCCGCGGGAAGCTCGACCGCGTGTCCCGCGACCTGCATGCCCATGGCGAGGAACTGCGTTTGCGGGAGCATCGGGTCGACGAGGAACGGAAGAGCCTCGATGACGAGGCGAGGGAACTGGAAACCCTGCGCGCCTCCCTGGCCAAGGCGTCCCTGGAGATCGAAGCGCAGCGCCAGGAGATCGCAGACACCACCCAGGACCTCGAGGAGCGCAGCACCCGCCTCGTGCCCAAGGAGCAGGAGCTGGCCAGCCGCGAGGCCACGATCGCCGCGACAGAAGCGGAGCTGGCCGAACGCAAGGACACCCTGGATGCCGCGGAGTCCAAGCTTGCGGCCGATCTCGAGGATTATCATTCGAAGGCGCAGGAGGTCCGCAAGCTCGAAGCCGAACTCGCCGAGGAGCGCAAGTCGCTCGACGACCTCTCCGCCCAACTCGATCAGCGCGAGCAGGCGTTCCAGACTCGGCTGGCCGACGTGGAATCCCGGGAGAAGACGGCCGAAGAGACCGCGCAGCAACTGGCCTCGCGTCAGGCCGAGATCGAGAGCCGGGACCAGGGCCTCGCGCAGCGCGAGTCGGACCTTGCCGGACGGGAGTCCTCCCTGGAAACGCAGGCCGCGGCCCTCGCCGAGCAAGAGACGAGGCTCCGCGATGGGTCTGCGGAGCTGGACGACCGCGAGGCATCCCTGAACACCCGGGCCCAGGAGCTCACCGAGGAGCGGCGCGCCTTGGATGACTTGACTACGGAGGCGGTCGAGGAGCACAAGGCGCTCGACGCGAAAGCCGCCGCTCTTCAGGAACAGGAAGCGGACATCGCGAAGAAGACGAAGGACCTCGCCGACCTGAAGGAGAACCTCGGTCCGAGGGAGGCCGCCCTCTTCGGGAAGGAGAGCGACCTCCAGGCCCGAGAGAAGGTGCTCGCGGACGAGCGGACGGCATTCCAGTCGCGGCAGGAGCTCGTGGAGCGGAAGGCCCTGGAGATCCAGCAACAGATGGAAGCGATCAACGAGAAGGAGGCGGCGCTGGCCCAGGAGAAGACGATCCTCCAGGACGCCAAGGGAGCCTTCGAGTCCGAGCACAAGGAGTTCGAGGCAAGGATTGCGGCGTTCGAACTCGACACGGAGCGCCGCAAGGCGGATCTCGCCTCCGAGGAGCGCGCGCTCGGCGAGGCCCGCATACGCCTCGCCAAGGAACGCGAGGACTTCGAC
>CAZJIP010000009.1:0-30061 GCA_964546105.1 uncultured Methanomassiliicoccales archaeon | reverse complement strand
TAGAAGGAGACGGCCTTGTCGCGCTTGCGGCGCCCGACGAAGGGCTGCAGGAACTTGAACGTGGTCGTCGGGTCCAGGTAGGCGATGAGCGTGGACACGCTGCGGAACGCGAGGCGGTAGCTCTGGTGCTTCTTCTTCCATTCCGTGGCGATCGCATCCGTCGCCTTGAGGATCGCGCCGTGGTCCGTCGGGTCGTCGATGTACGTGGTGTTGGGATCCGACGCGTCCGCGCCCATGGACTTGGAGTATGCGTCGATGTACTTCACGAGGCCCAGCTTCTCCCGCTCCTCGTAGTCGGGCAGGACGAAGGCCATCTCCTCGCGGATGTCCGCGGGAGCCTTGTCCGTCAGGATCCACAGGACGGGGAGCCCCTTCTTGAGGCCCTCGGCCATGAAGAGGTTGACCACGACCTCCTTCCCGACGTAGGCCGGGCCGTACACGGAGACGTTGGAACTGAACGGGATGCCGCCGAACAGCAGGTCGTCGAGGCGCGGGATGCCCGTCTTCACCTTCTGCTGCTTCACCTCGACCTGGCGCTCCTCCGCGCGCGCCTCGATCTCCTCCTCGATGAGCCCCTGCTCGCGGAGACGTAGCTCCTCCATCTTCTGCTGGAGGTACTTCTCCTTGTTGCGGACCTCCTCTTCCTTCTGCTGGATCTCGCCCTTGAGCTCCTCGAGGCGCGCCTTGAGATCCATCTCCTCCGCGGAGCCGCCCTCGGCCTTGGCCTGCTCGGCCTTCCGGAGCTCCGCCTCGAGGCGCTTCTCGCGGTACATGAGGTCCTCTTCGCGCCGCAGGAGCTCCTCCTCCTTGAACGCGAGGGGCTCCTTCAGCTTCTTCAGCTCGTCCTCCTTGAGACCGATTTCCTCCTGGAGGCGCTGGATCTCCTGCTCCCGGAGGAGCATGCTCTTCTCCTTCCCGAGCAGTTCCTGTTCCTTCCGGCGGAGTGCGTCCTCGAGCTCCCTCCTCGGCTTGCTCTCGAGGGCCTTCTCCTGGGCGCGGACCTGCTCCTCGATCTTGCGTTTGTTCACTTCCTCCTCGAGGGAGATGATCCGCTTTTTGAGCTCGTCCTCCTTCTCGAGGTACTCCTGCTCCTTCTCGCGGAGCTCCTCCTCGAGCCGACGCTTGAGCTCCTCGTCGACCACGGTGATCCCGAGGGCCTCGGGGGATAGGGCGCGCGGCCCACCGAGCGCCTCGCGAGCCTTCAGGGCCGCCTCGCGCTCCGCGAGCTCGACCTCGCGCTTCTTGAGCTCCCGCTCGGACGGCTTGGTCTTCGCGAGGCCCACCTCGATCTTGTCCTTCAGGGCCTCGTTGACGGACCGCAGCTCGGCGAGCTCCGCTTCGACTGCCGCGCGCGCCTGGGCCTCCTGGTCGACCCGCCGCTTGAGGTCGGCCGCCGGGCCTGCCTTGAGCTGCTGACCCTTGACGTACTTGATCACCGCGATGGACCCTTTCTTGATGTGCTCGATTTCGCCTTCGAGCTCCTTCCGCCGCGCGATTTCCGTCTGGAGGTCCTTGGAAAGGGCGGCAACCTCCTCGATGTACTGAATGGGGTCGAAGCGGCCCGAGCGGAAATTTGCAAGCTCCCGGGTCAGGGTGGCCCGCATGGTCTCCAGCTCCGCGCGGAGGCCATCCGCCTCCAACGCCTTGGAGCGGAGTTCGCGGAGCTTCTCGTCGGAGACTTGCTCGGAACCCTTGGCTCCTTTGGCGGGAGCGCCCCCGGCACCTGCGCCCGAGGGCGTGCCGATCCATTCCTGGAAGGCGTTGTCTTCCCCCGCCAGCCACTTCCGCAGAGCGTCGTCCTTGGCATCCTGGGTCACGGAGCCCACGGGAGCGCCAATCCACGTGCTCAGTCCGTTGTCGCCCGACTCGCCCCTAAGCCACGAGGCGAGGTTGCCATTCGCCTCCGTGCTGCGCCCTTCGTTCTGCTTCGTGCCGCAGACCACGCACTCGCCGCGCGCGTTCACTTCGCCACCGCAGACGCGACACGTGACCGTCGTGGTCCCACCGGCACCGGGCTTCGTCTCCAACGGACTCGCACCTCGGGAGCCTAGCTCGCAACGTCCAGCGAGCGACCGGTTCAGGCATACAACGAGAAGGTTGGGTATTTAACCGTATCAACGTCAGTATCAGCGGAAGCTCTAGGCCGCTCTGGAGGCGGGAGGCATGGACTCACCACGTCCCCGCACGGCTGACTACATCATGCTGGTGACCTCGGACGTCCCCTGTTCGCGAGCGCGCAACTGCCAGATTCGAACCGCCCCGAGAAAGAGAGCCCACCCGCTCGCCAGTCCGATCGAGGTAAGGACGAGAGTCAGCGCGTAGCCCCTCGCCCATTCGAAGACAGCGACGGGCAGCATCGCGATTCCGAACAGCGTGGGCGGGATTCCGAGCACGATTGCGGAAACGGCAAGCGCGTTCGACGGTACGGGCTCCGGCCTCACTAGCCCAGTCCAGAAGCCAGCAGCGCCCGCGGGGGTCCCGAGGAGTATGCTGCCCAACAGACCCGTAAGTGCTGCGGAATTCCATTGGTAGGGACCCATGGGCACTTGCCGCGATTCCACGAAGTACGCGTAGGCGAGGTCCCCCACGAAAGCTCCAAGCACTACCGCCGCGAAGACCCAACCGCCAGCACCCGGTCGCCGAAGAAGAAGCCCGCTGAGCGCCCCCATCCCGATGGCGAAGGGGAACTCCACGAGCAGGAGGTATGCATTCCGACTTTCTACCGCCACCTGCCACGATTCGAAGATCAGGAGCGCCATTGAGCACGAAATCAACACCAGGGCGATGATAGTCCAGAAGGGGTGCAATCCTACCCGTCGAGGCGATTCCATACCGAATCCGGAATCCCCTTACCGCGGAATATTCTTTGCTCGGACGATAACGTCGACGACGCGTCCGGGGTGGCTTGGCCACCACGACGCCTCCGGGTGGCACGCGGTCAATCCGCGATCGAGATGCCGTAGGAAACGTACTTATACGCACGCAATAATTTCACGGCCGCAATAAAAAATTCGAGGTCAGGGTTGGCTTTGGGCGGCGAGGAGAAGCACATCATCCTTCGAATCGACCCGAACGACGAGTCGATCACCCTGAAGGACGTCATGCAGCGGATCCAGGAGATCCAGCGACAGCACCCCGACCTAGACGTGTTCTGGGACGGCGACGAATACGCCGTCTGCTCGCGGCCGAAGAAGCAGAAGGACTGAGCGGACCGCAAGTTTTTCCCGTGGGCGCACATACGCCCGGCCGGCGGTGGCGATGGCCGGGAAGAAACCCACCAAGGCGGAGCTAACCTCGGTCCCGATCGAGCATCTCGACCTGACGAAGACGGAGACCGTCGCGGACCTCGTCGACGGCTACAAGCGGATCTCGTTCCAGGCGCGCACCCTGGGGACCTGCGCGTCCGTCTTGGAGAACGCGATGACGGACCCCCAGTGCACGGTCTTCTTCGGCGGCGCGGGCGCGCTGACGCCGGGCGGGCTGCGGAAGGTCATGCGGGACATGGTCGAGTTCGGCCTCGTGGACGTCGTCGTGACCACGGGGGCCATCGCCTACCACGACTTCTACGAAGCGCACGGACACCGCCACTGGGCCACGGAGCCCGAGACGGACGACATGATGCTCCGCGAGCACTTCCTCGACCGCGTGTACGACACCCTAGCCGACGAGGACCTTTTCCGGGAGTGCGACGACGAGATCGCGGCCCTCGCGGATAGCTTGGAACCGCGGCCGTACAGCTCGCGGGAATTCCTGTGGCACATGGGGAAGATCGCGTCCAAGGATCCGAACAGCCTCGTGGGCACGTGCTACTGCAAGGGCATCCCCTACTTCGTCCCCGCGCTGAACGACTCCTCCATCGGCATCGCGCTGGCCAAGCACCACTACCTCAAGGTGAAAGCCAAGAAGACGCCCATCGCAATCGACTCGATCAAGGACAACTACGAGATTGCCCAGGTGAAAGCGCTGTCGCCGAGGACCGGCGTCTTCTACGTCGGCGGCGGGACGCCGAAGAACTACATCTCCCAGGTGGAGCCCATGCTCGAGGTCATGGGCTACGCGGAGAACCCCCACATGTACGCCGCGCAGATCACGACGGACATGCCCCAGTGGGGCGGGCTCAGCGGCTGCACGTTCGAGGAGAGCCAGTCCTGGGGCAAGTTCCACCGCGACGCGAAGATGGCCCAGAGCCACGTGGACGCGACGATTGGCCTGCCGTTGCTCGTCGGGTACCTCCTCCAGAAGGGCGTGCACAAGAAACGCAAGCAGCGGAAGTACGAGTGGGACGGGGAGAAGCTCGTCTCCTTGAAGTGACGATGGGGCAGCTCAGACGCCGCGGACGCGTCGCGTGTACTGGCGGAGCACCTCCTCTTGCTCCGGCTCGATGACGCCGACCAAGGTGCCGTACGCGGCATGGGCCTTCTCACGGATCTCGCGGATCGCGGCCTCCGCGGCCATCCCGCGATGGATAAGGTAGGCCGCCAGCATGGTCCCCGTGCGCCCGCGGCCCGCGTAGCAGTGGACGAGGATCTTCTTGCCTTCCCCGAGCTTGCGGTCCACGTAGTCGACGAATTCGTCCATCTGGTCGAACGTCGGCGGCGTGAAGTCCTCAACACAGATCTTCCGGTGCTCGAAGCCTGCGTCCTCAATCTCGAAGGTGTTGAGACGAGCGCATTCCAGGCTCACCACGACGGAATAACCCATCCTGCGAAGACGGCTGAAGTCCCACTCCATGTACGCCGGTCCTGGGAGTCCGGCGAGACGTCCGCCCTCGACCGTGTAGTAGAACATCTCCATGCGGCGGGGTGCATGGCCACTAGGCAATTCAAGCTGTCTCCACGGGAATGCACGGCAGGTCGAAATAGCCCGGCGGCCATCGCGCCTCTCGATGCCCCGGGGCCGGATGACGCTCGGTCTCTACAACTCCTACGACCCGGTGAAGTTCCACGAGGCCCACCGCCGGGCTTTGGCACGGGCAGGGCCCGTGGCCCTGGCATTCGATGCCAACCTAGCGACCTTCGGGTTCCCGTACGAAAAGGACCTCGATACGCCGTTGGACATCGTGGAGTGGGTGGCGGGGACCACGAGCATCGGCGAGAGCGGCAAGTACCTCAGGCAACTCGCCGCGGCAGGCCGGTTTGCGCGCTTCGACTTCCCGAAGAAGGGATTCCCGCCGCAACTCGGAGAGGTCGTCGTGACGACAAATCGACCCGATCCCAAGAAGGCCACCACGGCGCGGCAACTCGCGGGGCTCCTCAAGCACGGAACATCCATCCTACTCGTCTTTGGCCTCGGACCCCGAGGTCTCGACGACCGGGAAATCTATCCGCTGGGACGGTTCCACTTCGACCTCACGGGTCGCGGCCTCTCCCTAGAGACCGCGACGGCCCTGGGCGCCGCGCCCGCGCTCATCGCCGCGTACCTCTGCATGTAGGCACCGGATTCATGGTTCATACCCGTATTCTTATATAGCGCGCGGTCGTCCGCTCCGCGGACAATGACGAAGCAGGAAGCCCGCCTCTGCGACAACATCCTTCTCGGTTCGAGCGCCCGCCTCCCGACCCGCTACGGCCAGTTCCGGATCCATGCGTTCGTCTGCCCGTACAGCGGTGAGGAGCACGTCGCCCTCGTGCGCGGACGCGTGGCCGGCCGCAGCGACGTGCTCGTCCGGCTGCACAGCGAGTGCCTGACGGGCGACGTCTTCGGATCCGAACGGTGCGATTGCGGAGAGCAGCTCGACGCGGCCCTGAAGAAGATCAGTCAGGCCGACCATGGTGTCCTCCTCTACCTTGCCCAGGAAGGCCGCGGGATCGGCATCGCGAACAAGATCGCCGCATACCACCTCCAGGACCACGGCGTGGACACGGTCGCGGCGAACCATCTCCTCGGGTTCCCCGCGGACCTGCGCAGCTACAAGTGCGCTGCCTGCATCCTACGCGTGCTGGGCGTGAAGTCCGTGCGCCTCATGACGAACAACCCCGCGAAGATTGAGGAACTCGAGGCCCACGGTGTGCATGTCTCCGAGCGGATCCCCCTCGAGGTGCCCGCAAAGGCCGCGAACATCCGCTACCTGCTCACGAAGAAGGAGAAGATGCGCCACCTGCTCAAGGTGCCCAACGTCACCGCGCGTCGAGCACGGCGATGACGCGGTCGGCCATGATCGATTCCCCCTCCCGCACGCCGATCGATTTCACGAGCCCGTCCAGAGGCGCGGGGATCTCGTTCTGCATCTTCATGGCCTCTAGGACCGCGACGGTCTGACCTCGTCTCACCCGTTCGCCTGCGGCCACCGCGAGCTTCACAATCCGTCCGGGCATAGGCGGGCGGATTTCCAGGGGAGCACCGGGCCGCGAACCCTCGGTGCCCCGAGCCAGGCGGTCCGCCACACCGAGCGCCTCCGTCGCGACCTCGTGCGGGAGACCGTCCACCGTGACCTGCCGCCCGCGGATCCGAATGCGGTGGCGGCGCGTTCCGATACGAACCGCAAGCTCCGCGCCATCCCGTGTGGCCTTCGTGCGGTAGACGGCCCCGTCCACGCGGACCGTGAGCCCGGGCGGATGGCCCTCCACGTCGACTTCGTGGGCCTCACCATCGACGACGAGTCGGAAGCGCATCCGCACCTCCATGGAGTTCTCGGCGCCCGGCGAGGGCCCATGCGGGGACCACGGATCGACCCAGGGGCAGCGTGCTCTCGAGCGCCTCGAGTCCCGGTCCTGCCGCGAGGGCGGCGGCGATCGCCGCGATCCGCTCCTCCCGCGGTCCGCGACCGTGCATGCGCTCGACGATCCGCAGGTCGCTGACCATCGTGGTCCAGAGGTTCCCCTTGCGGAAGGCCGCCTCGCGGAACAGCGCCTCGTGGAAGGGCAGGGTGGTCTGCAGGCCGCGGATCTCGTAATCCGCCAAAGCGCGCGACATCCGCTCGACGACCTCGCCCCGCGTCCGGCCGCGGACGATGAGCTTGGCGATCAGAGAGTCGTAGAAGGGCGGCACTACGGAGCCCACGGCCACGCCGCTGTCCACTCGAATCCCATGGCCCGCGGGCTCGCGGTATCCCACGATGCGGCCCGGGGACGGCCGGAAGTTGCGGAGCGGGTCCTCCGCGTTGACGCGGCACTCCATCGCGTGACCGTGGGCCTGGATCTCGCTCTGAGACACTTCAGGATCCTCCCCCGAGGCCACGAGGATCTGCTGCCGTACGAGGTCCACGAGGGTGACCATCTCCGTGATGGGATGCTCGACCTGGAGGCGGGCGTTGATCTCGTTGAAGGTGATCTTGCCGTCGTGGTACAGGAATTCCGCGGTCCCCGCGTTGCGGTAGCCCACCCGAAGAAGGCCGCGGACCGCCGTCTCGCAGAGCTTCCGTCTCTGGGACGGCGTGAGGCACGTGGCGGGGGTCTCCTCCACGAGCTTCTGGTGCCGCCTCTGGACGCTGCATTCGCGTTCCCCGAAGTGGAGTCCCTTCCCGCGGCGCGCCACGAGGACCTGGACCTCCACGTGCCGCGCGCGTTCAATGTACTTCTCCAAGAAGAGATCCGGGTTCCCGAAATTGGCACGGGCCACGGATTGCGCGGCCTCGAATGCTGCGGGAAGGTCGGCGGCCCGATCCACGCGAGACATCCCGATTCCGCCGCCGCCCGCGGTGGCCTTGAACATGACGGGATAGCCGAGGCGCTCCGCCACCTCCGCGGCGTCGTCCACGGAGTGGAGCACGCGATCGAAGCCAGGGGTCACGGGGACGCCGGCGGCGGCCATCGCCTTCCTCGAAGCGATCTTGTCGCCCGAGAGCGCCATGGCCTTCGCATCCGGGCCGATGAAGATGAGCCCCGCTTCTTCGCACCGCTTCGAGAATCCGGGGTTCTCGGAGAGAAAGCCGTACCCAGGATGGATGGCGTCCACGCGCGCCCTCCTGGCCGCCTTGAGGATGTGATCGATGTTCAGGTAGCTGTCCGCGGGGAGGGTGCCGCCGATCTCCACGGACTCATCCATCGCCTTCCGGTGGAGCGCGTCGCGGTCGGCCTCCGAGTAGACGCCGACGCATGTGATCCCCATCTCGCCTGCGGACCGGGCCACGCGGATGGCAATCTCACCCCGATTCGCGATGAGGAGACGGCGAATCATGGGGAGCCGCCTACAGCGGGATGTTGCTGTGCTTCTTCGGCGGCCGCGTCTCGCGTTTGCTGCGCAGCATGCTGAACGCGTTGACCACTCTGGGCCGCGTCTCCGCGGGCTCGATGATGTCGTCCAAATAGCCCATGCGGGCGGCGATATATGGGTTCGCGAACTTCTCGCGATACTCTTGGACGAGCTGCGCCTCGCGCGCCCTCGGATCCGGCGCGGCATCGATCTGCTTTCGGAAGATGATCTGGACCGCGCCCTCGGGTCCCATGACCGCGAGTTCGGCGGAGGGCCACGCGAAATTCATGTCTCCGCGAATGTGCTTCGAGCACATAACGTCGTACGCGCCGCCATAGGCCTTCCGCGTGATGACCGTCACCTTGGGCACGGTCGCCTCACTGAACGCGAAGAGGAGCTTGGCGCCGTTCCGGATGATGCCGCCGTACTCCTGCGCAGTGCCGGGAAGGAACCCGGGCACGTCGACGAACGTGAGGAGCGGGATGTTGAAGCAGTCGCAGAAGCGCACAAACCGCGCGCCCTTCGTCGAGGAGCTGATGTCCAGTGTGCCGGCGAGGACTTTGGGCTGGTTGCCCACGACGCCCACGGGTCGGCCTGCGAGGCGCGCGAAGCCCACCACGATGTTCTGCGCCCAGTGCTCCTGCACCTCGAACCATGAGTCGCGGTCCACGACCCGGGTGATCACGTCCCGCATGTCGTACGGCTTGTCGGGCTCCCTCGGGACGACGGCGGCGAGCTCGGGGTCGCGGCGGTCCACCGGGTCCTCGCTCATCAGGATGGGCGGGTCCTCCACGTTGTTCGAGGGCACGTAGCTGAGGAGCTTCCGGACGAGCCGGAGGGCGGACTTCTCGTCATCCGCCGCGAAGTGCGCGACCCCCGACTTCTCGTTGTGCGTCATCGCGCCGCCGAGCTGCTCGAAGGTGACGTCCTCGCCCGTGACCGCCTTGATTACCTCGGGGCCCGTGATGAACATGTAGGAGCTCCCCTTGGCCATGATCGTGAAATCGGTCATCGCGGGGCTGTAGACCGCGCCGCCCGCGCACGGTCCGAGGATCGCGCTGATTTGCGGCACCACGCCGGACGCGAGCACGTTCCGGAAGAAGATTTCCGCGTACCCGCCCAGGCTGATCACGCCCTCCTGGATGCGTGCGCCGCCGCTGTCATTCAGCCCGATCACGGGGGCGCCGACCTTCATGGCCATGTCCATGATCTTGACAATCTTGTTCGCGTGCATCTCGCCGAGGCTGCCACCGAACACGGTGAAGTCCTGGGAGAACACGAACACGGTGCGGCCGTCAATGTTCCCGTATCCGGTGACCACGCCGTCCCCGGCGATGCGGCGCTTGTCCATTCCGAAGTCCGACGCGCGGTGCTCGACGAACACGTCCGTTTCGACGAACGTGCCCGGGTCCAGGAGGACCTCAATCCGCTCGCGGGCGGTGAGCTTCCCCTTCGCATGCTGCTGCTCGATGCGTTCGGCTCCCCCGCCCTCGTGCGCAGCGGCCCGCCGGCGGCGGAGTTCCTCCACGCGATCGTCAACGGCCATGGCGCGCTCCAATGCGGAGGCGCGACTTCAACCCTTCGGGGCTTCCGCGACAGGCTCGGGCTCCGCCCACAGGAACAGCCGGGACGCGGTGTACCCGGTCAGGCCTCCGACGGCGCCCAGGAGGAAGCCCAGTATGAGGGTCATCGCGGTCAGGAGCCACCAAGCGCCCTTCCCGACGCCGAGGATTTCGCCGACGAGGTTCGCGAGCTGGAGACCCTGGCCCGCGACGAACACGTAGACCAGGTAGGCGGCCCAGGCCACGGCCACTCCGAGGCCACCCAAGAGCAGCGCGCGCCGAGCGCGACCGGAGAGCATACCCGCCAGGAAGCCGGCGAGGTAGGCCAGCTGCCACGTCCCCGTGAGAAGGAGGAGCTCCGCGAACGCGAAGGTCGCGAGGAACACGATTCGGACGCTCCAATCCGGGAATCGAGGCTTCGGCATGGCATCAACGCGGAACGAGGGTGATCGTCGACTCCACGGAATTGGGCAGGAGTGAATCGGCCGTGGGAAACTCGCGGAACGCGAGGTACTTGCCGCTCAGGTAGGCCCCGAGGAAGTCGTCGTAGTGGACGCTCAGCGGGTTGCCCGACTGTCCACCCGGATAGATGGCGAGGGAGTTGTTCAGGTCGCTGAAGTCAATGATCTGGCGCCAAGAGGGGCCAACCGTGGCGGTGAGCCCCCCCGCGACATTCAAGGTGTACTCATCGCCGCCCGCCGGATACGGCCCCCGCTGGAGGGCCGCGAGACCGGTGAGGTGGTCAAACTCCCGCGAATGGACCGAGCCCCAGCTCCACGTGGCCACTATGGGTCCGAGCCGCGCGGTGAGATTGTTGACCGTGTCGTGGAACGCCTCCCGAATCACATCATCGCGACTCTGGACCTTGGTCTGGCCACCGGAAACGTTGTTGAACCAGTGGGACGTCGGGTCGGCAATCGTCAGGTTCTCCAGGACTTCGAACAGAGGGTACTCCAGCGACGTTGCATTTTGGGCCTTGTATTCGTCGCCAAAGGCGTCCTGCATGTAGTAGGTCATGAAGGTGTACCAGATGGTTGCACCGACGGAGGGCGGAGTCATGTTGAACGCGTTGACCGTCGTCCATGTCTGGAGGGCGTCGTAGGCGTCGCGTTCCACACCGTCAGAGGGTGTCACCGCATTCAGGATGTAGGGCACCAAGGATTGTGCCGCCGTGTCCAAAAGGTCCAGCTGAAAATGCTCCATATCCGAAAGCGTCACATTGTGATCGGCCGCAAGGAGCTCGTGGATCCTACGCGCGCGGTAGCCCGGATCGAACGAGGAGCCCAGGCTGGAGCCATAGGCGTAGCCCGGAGGGTAAGGGACCTGGTTATTGCTGAAGACGTAGCCCTCCGGTGGGTCCCAGGAATGCGGATACGCGTCGAACGGAACAAATCCGATCCAGCTGTAGCTCGCGTTGGAGCCGTCCACCGGGAGACGCCCGCTGTAGTTGGCGCGGATCGGGAAGAGCCCCGTGGACCGAATCCCGATGTTGCCGTGCGGGCCATTGTTGTCGGCGTAGATGATGTTCTGCGCGGGCACCCGCCAGTATCTCGCGGACGCATTGAACTCGTCCGAGTTCTCCGCCAGGTTGATGCCGAGCATCGCCCGAAGCTCCTGCCCAAAGTAGACGATGGTCGACTGCATGGAGACGGTCTGGCCCGCCTCGGTGAGAATGGGCCCGTGGCGGGTTGCGTTCACGGTGAAATCCACAACGGTCCCGCCCTTCACGCGAATCGGCTCGTGGTAAACCGTGATCGGGTACCAGGCCCCGCCATACAGGTATTCGGTGCGGTTCTCCGAAAGGTGCTCTGCAAAGAAGTCGTTCACGTCCGCACCCGTGTTCGTCTCGCCCCAAGCAATGTGCCCATTCGTCCCGAAGAAGAAACCGGGGATGCCGGCAAACGTGGCGCCTCGCACACGGTACGGGGGTGCCTGCAGCTCGGCCTCGTACCAGAGCGACGGCAACTGGAGCGGCAAGTGCGGATCCGCTGCGAGGATAGGCATGCCCGTGGCGGAGCGCGTACCGGCCACCGCCCAGTTATTGCTCCCCACGTCCCCCGAGTTCGCGGTCCATGGAACTGCAAGGGCCGCCTTCCGGAGAATGTCCTGCACGGCCTTGGCGGATGGCAGCGGAACCTCCGACCCTGACAGGGCCGCGGGCTGAATCGGGTACTGCATTCCAGCCGGGTAGTCGGGGAAAAGCTCCTTGGCCTCCGCGGCACCCAACTGCTGGACCAGCAGGTTGTAGTCCAAGTCTTGGAAGCTGCCCATGAGATACCAGGCAAGGAGGCCCCCCTCCGTGAGGGTCTTCTCGACCGACCAAGGCTCCGGGCGGTACCCGAGGAGCTTGAACTCGATCGGGTAGTCCGGAGGATCCAGGGAGGCGATGTAGGCGTTGACTCCCGCCACGTACGCGTTCATGATCGTGATGTCGAAGTCGCCCGCCTGCTCCCGGGCCGCGGCCGCGTTCGCGGCAATCCGAGCGAGCCCAATGGTCCGGAAGAACTCATCCTTCGAGAGCATGCTGGGGCCGAGGATCTCACTCAGTCGGCCCGCGGCTGTGCGGTACTGAATGTCCATCTGCCACAGGCGGTCCTGGGCATGGACGAACCCGAGCGCGAACCATCCCGCGGAGGCGTTCGTCGAGTAGATGTGTGGCACACCCATGACATCGCGGACGATGGTGACGGGCGCGGACAGCCCAGGAACTTGGAGGGTCTGAGTCTGAAGCCCACGTCCCGCGAACGAGACGGACCAGAGACCCGTCGTCGGATCGAGGAGAGAGCCCAGCGGGGGCAGCGGTCCCACGGGGACGGAGAAGACCGCGAACACAACGACGGACAGGACGACCACGGTGCCGAACTTGGCCCAGTCGCGTCGCTTCGAACGGGCGCTCGTGGGAGGCGGATGGCGTGTACACTGCAAAAGGGTTTGGGCTCGCCGAACCTCGTCGGGTTCAGACCAGGTACTCGACGGTCCCGTCGACGATCTCGTGCCGCTTCTCGTGCTCGTCCAGGACCATCAGGGCACCTGTCGGAGTCACGTCGAAGGCCTTTCCGACAATCTTGCCTTGAGGCGTCTCTACGGAGACCTGCTTTCCGATCGTGCCGCACGCTCCACGGTACTCCTTCATCATGAGCGGGCTCGGCGTGTTGCGGTACCGCGAGTACACGTCGTCCATCTGCTCCAGGAAGTACTCGAGGCACTCTTCGTTCGCAACGAACAGGCTGACCTCACGTTTCAGGCTCGTCGCGCGCCTCTGCACGTCTGGAGGCAGGCGCTCCAAGTCGAGGTTCGTGTTGATGCCAACGCCGAGGACCACGTGGTAGGTGTCCTTGCGGTACACGCCTTCGGAGAGGATTCCCGCGAGCTTGCGGCCCTGGAAGATTGCGTCGTTGGGCCACTTGAGCACGGCGAAGACTCCGAAGTGCCGCAAGGTCTTCACAAGAGGCATGCCCGCGAGCAGGCCGAGGACCTGCGCATGGACCTCCTTGGGCCGCAGGAGCACGGAGAGGTAGAGTCCTCCCGGAGGAGAGGCCCAGGAACGACCGCGCCGGCCTTTGCCCGCCGCCTGGCGGTCCGCCCACACGACGAGCCCCTCGGGCACGTCCGTCTCCAGGAGCTCCTTCATCGTGTCGTTCGTGGACTCGACCGCGTCGTAGTGCCAGATCGTGCGACCCACGATCTTCCGATGGGGATTCTGATACTCCCCGGTCTTCACGGGCGGCGGACCGCGGCGAGGCTATTTCAAAGTTGGCGGCTCAGGATGAGGGCACCTGTTCCGCCGTGGGCCGTGGCGCCTTTGCGGGCTCGCGACTCGCGAGGAATCCCCAGAACATCAGGGCAATGCCCAGCAGCTCGCCGAGGTAGAGCAACCAAGTGACGCCGAAGGTGGCGAGGGATCCACTGCCAGCCACCACAATCGCACCTGCGGCGATCCAAAGGTTGAACGAGAACCGCGTCCGCCAGTACGAGATTAGTGCGATACCGATGAGCGCGAGGCTCCCGGGGACCGTGAACAAGGGAGACCAAATCCGGACGGATGGAGCGAAGCCTGTCCCCGCGGGGATGGCCTCTTTCAGGGCTGCTGGGTTGACCGATGCGGTGAACACGACCCACGCGAAGGCGGCGCTGAGCACGATTGTGTAGAGCGAAAGGGCGATCCCCAGCCGCCTGTTCGCGAGGAATGCCGAACCGACCCCGAGGACCGCGACCAAGGGTGCCGCGAGGAAGTAGTAGACCCGGTAGACCGGATCGGTCCATCCGTAGGTCTCCGCGAGGAACTGGGTGAAAGCCGCAATCGCGAACATGAACAGACCCGCCGTCCAAGCGAGCTGGTACGCCTTCCGGCGCGCCAGCCATTGGTGGAGCACTAAGAACGCGAAAACCGCGCTGATGGCCGCGGACGCCAGCGACATGGCCGCTCCTTCGAGGCTCATGGAGCGGGGGACACCAGCCCGCTCGGATAAACGTATTCGACCTCGCCTAGCCTAACGAATCTGAGTCCGGGCCCTAGGCGGGCTCCTGCACGAGCTCGATGAGCACGCCGTGCGCGGACCGCGGCTGGAGGAAGGCGACCTTGCGGCCTCGGGCTCCGGGCCGCGGAACTCGGTCCACGAGCTCGAACCCTTCCTTCTCCAGGCGGGCGAGCTCCCCGACGATATCTCGTGTGGAGAAGGCGATGTGATGAAGGCCCTCGCCGCGCTTGGCCAAGAATCGCGCCACGGCCCCTGAGGGGTCTACGGGTTCCACGAGTTCGACATGAATTGCACCCGCCCTCAGGAAGGCGACTCGAACCCCGGCCGACGGCACGTCCTCCACATAGTCGAGCGCGAGCCCGAGCGCCCGGTACCTCTCGACCGCGGGGTCCAAATGCTCCACAGCGACGCCGACGTGGTGCGCGGGACCGATCATACGCCCTCCCGGGCCTTGTAGACGCCGAAGACCTCGCGGAGCGCGTCACTAATCTCGCCAAGGGTGGCACCGCCCTTCACAGCCTCGAGAATCGGCGGGACCATGTTTCCGCCGCCCTGGGCGACGTCTGAGACGGATCGCAGCACTCCGTTCACCTGAGCCGCGTCGCGGTGCGCGCGGAACTCGCGCACCTCAGTCCGCCGGCGCGACTCGAGACGGGAGTCCATCCGGTACGTCGGGACCTTGCCTTCGCCTTCCACGAACGCGTTGACACCCACGACCACCCGCTCACCGCGCTCCAAGGCGAGCTGGAAGCGGTAGGCGCTGTCGCCGATCTCGCGCTGCACCCAGCCCGTCTCGATGGCCTTCAGCATACCGCCCCGCCGATCGACCTCGGTCAGGAGTTTTCGGGATTCCGTCTCGAGGCGGTCCGTAAGCTCCTCGACAAAGTACGCGCCCGCCACGGGATCCACGGTGTTGCCGACGCCGCTCTCGTGGGCCAAGATCTGCTGCGTGCGGATCGCGAGCCGCACAGCCTTCTCCGAAGGGAGGGACAGGGCCTCGTCGAGGCTGTTCGTGTGCAGCGACTGGGCTCCACCTAGGATCGCAGCGAGCGCCTGGAGGGTCACGCGGACGGCGTTGTTCTCCGGCTGCTGCGCGGTCAGCGAGACGCCCGCGGTCTGCGCATGGAACCGCAGCGCTCGGGACTCGGGCCGCTCCGCGTGGAAGCGTTCCTCGACAATCCGGGACCAGAGGCGTCTCGCGGCCCGGAACTTAGCCACCTCTTCCAGGAAGTCCATGTGCACGTCGAAGAAGAAGGAGATCTGCGGCGCGATGTCGTCGACACGCAGCCCGCGTTTCACCGCGGCCTCGAGGTAGGCGATCGCATCGGCTAGGGTGAACGCGATTTCCTGCACCGCGGTGGCGCCCGCCTCACGGATGTGGTATCCGCTCACGCTGACAGCGTTCCACTTGGGCACCTCGTGGCTGCAGAACTCGAGCACGTCCAGGGCGAGCCGCATGGAGGGAGCGGGCGGGTAGATGTACGTCGACCGTGCGATGTACTCCTTCAGGATGTCATTCTGCAAAGTGCCTCGGAGCGCGCGGCGAGGCACACTGGTCTCCTCCGCCACGGCCACGTACATGGCGAGGAGGACTGGAGCGGTCGCGTTGATCGTCATGCTCGTGCTCACGCGATCCAGAGGCAGCGAGTCCAAGAGGACCCGCATGTCTTGGAGGCTGCTGATGGCCACGCCGACGCGGCCCACTTCGCCGCGGGCCATGGCCGCGTCCGAGTCATACCCCATCTGGGTCGGGAGATCGAAGGCGACGCTCAGGCCTTCGTTGCCTTGGGCGAGGAGGTACCGGAACCGGCGGTTTGCCTGCTCCGCGGTCCCGAACCCCGCATACTCGCGCATGGTCCACAGCCGGCCGCGGTACATGGTCGGCCGGATGCCGCGCGTGAAGGGAGGTTCGCCGGGGAACCCGAGCGCCTCGAGACCTCGTTCGGCCTCGTGTCCGGAGGGCCCGACCACCAGGTCGACGGGGATCCCGCTGAGGGTTCGGTCGGAGCCTCGGGACCCCAACGGAACGGGCAACCCGGCAGCCTTCGCCGACTTTGGATTGCGGCGCGGGGGTCTCGTCATGGCGGTTCACGTGCCCAGGAAGATGCCTTCGGGGTCGCACTTCGTCCGGAGCACTTGAAGCTCCCGCTTTGTGGGAGGCTTCGTGACATGGACCTTGGGACTCACCACGAGTTCCCACGACACGTTCTTCCGGATCTCGTCCACCTCCAGGCCCGGATGGTACGTTTCCAGGTACATCTCCTTGGTGTGCGGGTCGAAGCGGTAAACCCCCATATCCGAGATGACACACGCCGGGCCGCCCCGCGGCAAGCCCGCGCGCTCCCGCCCCCCAGGGCCGTTGATGTACCCGGGCGTCGTCACATAGTCCAGCTTCTGGACGAACTTGAGGCGGTCCTGCTTCATCATGATGATCGTGCGCTTCGCCAGGGAGCCGATGTCGTTCGCGCCCCCCGATCCCGGCAGCCGCACCTTGGGCGAGCGGTAATCCCCGATGACCGTCGTGTTCAGGTTCCCGAATTTGTCGACCTGCGCGCCGCCGATGTACCCTACGTCCACGTACCCCGGCTGCATGATCAGGCCGAAGACCTCGGTGAGCCCGCAGAGCATGACGCTGCCGGGGACGAGGCACCCGTCGCCGATGGAGAGCGGTGTCCGCTTGGGTCGGGCATCCACGACGCCGGACTCGAAGATCATGATGCAGTTCGGGGCGTGCGTCTGCTTCGCGAGCATTCCGCCAAGCATGGGGAGCCCCGTGCCGATGAACGCGATCTCGCCATCCCGGATCTCGCGTGCGGCGCAAATGGCCATGAGCTCCGTGCGCTTGTACGGAGGCGCTGCGGCGGCCGTGGGCCCGGCGGCCTCAGTAGCCATAGTTCACCTTCCCGCTCATCACGGGCTTCGCACGGAGGCTGTCAAGCCGTTCCTTGCCGAGCTTCTTCAGGTACTCCTCGTGGCCCTCGACGCCGTACACCCACTCGTCCACCCAGGATTGCCAGCCCTCCAGGGTCGTGCTCCGCGCGGCGTAGTCCCGCCGGAAGGGCCGGTCCGTGTCGTAGTAGCCCTGCACCTGGTAGGGGTGGCCGCCGAAGGGCGTGAGGACGATGGCGTCCACGCGGAACCCGGGGATGATCGTGCGGTTGGGGTCGTGCCGGATCACGCGGGTCGGGACCACTTCCTCCACAGTGAGCAGGACCTTCTTGCCCGCGTACGTGCCCCACAGGTCGTCTCCGAGCTGCCCCCAGACCTGGGCGTTGCCGTCCTCGTCGCAGCGTTGTGCGTGGAGGAGCGCCACGTCCGCGGGGCATGCCGGGAGCAAGGCGACCTTCTCCCCGCTGCCGAACGGGTCCTCGACGACCTGGGCCTTGGGGTGGCGGAAGGCCTCCACGACCAGGAGATCGGAGCCGAGCTGGGACTTCACAGGCATGAAGGGGAGGCCCATCCCGGCGGCCATGAATCGCATGGTCATCCCGAAGTTGCTGTACTCCTCGATCAGGACGCGGCGAGGGACGCCCTTCTCGACCGCGCGCCGGTAGCAGTGCGCGAGGCCGAGGGCCTCGAGCCCTAGGTAGGAGCCCTCGAGCTTCTCGACGCAACCGGCCCCGATGAGCCAGTCCGCGTCCTCCGTCCATCCGCTCATGAGGAACGTGAGGTCCCGCTTCCGCTGCCGCATGATCTCATAGATGACCGCGAAGGGCTTCCGCACCGCGATGCCGCCCGACCGCAGGCGGCAGCCGTCCGGGATCAATTTCTTCACGGCCTCCGCGAGAGGCATGAGCTTGCCCGCGACCTCGGGCTCGGCCATGGGGGCGAGAACGGGGGACGCGGGTAAGAACGTTCCGAGGGGGCGCTACGAGCCGGGTGCGCGGGACTCGAGCTCTGCAATCACCGCGGTCAGTTCGGGGAACCGCTCGATCGTGGCGTGGGGCTTGGCCTCCCGCAGGGCCACCGCGCTCCCGTATCCGTAGGACACGGCCACGGTCCACATGCGCGCGGAGCGGCCTGCGAGGATGTCAACGGGCGCGTCCCCCACAACCACGCATTGCTCGGGGGCCACGTTGAGTGCGCGGGCGGAGAACAGGGGCAGATCGGGATAGGGCTTGGGCCTCGAGACCTCGTCTCCGCCCACGACGGCCTTGAAGAACGGCGCGATGCCGGAGACCTCGAGCATCCGCCGCGCGCCCTGGAGACGCCGCGTGGTCATCGTGCCGATCGGGCGGTCTGCGAGCTGCGCCAGCGTTTCCTTCACGCCGACGTAGAGCGGCAGACCCGCTTCCACGTGCTCCATGAAGTAGGCGTAATAGCGGTCCGTGATTTGGTCCACGACGGGGCCTTGCATCCCGCGCAGGAGATCCATCTGCCGCTGGACCGGCATGCCGATCAGGGGCCGCAGCTCGTCCCGCGTCAGCGGCTTCACGCCGAACTCGTCCAGCGCCGCGTTCATGGAAGCGAGGATAGCGTCGAATGTGTCCATCAGGGTGCCGTCGATGTCGAGAAGCAGCGCGAGGGCCATGGAACGGCTCTGGGCCCGGGGACGGTCGCCGGAACTTAAAGCTACGTCGATGCGGGGAACTCAGACGACGCCGGAGCGGCGGAGCTCGGTGACCTGGCTGGCCGTGTAGCCCAGGGACGCGAGCACCTCGTCCGTGTGCTGGCCGAGGAGCGGCGGAGGGCTGTGCGAAGTCCGGTCGTGGAGCGACTTGAACGGCGTCCCGAACGCTTGGATAGAGCCGGCCTTGGGATGGGCGAGCTGGACGATCATCCCCCTCGACGCCACCTGGGGATCCTGCGCAACCTCGCTGACCCGGTAGATGGGGCCCGCGGGCACGGCGTGCGCATTCAGGAGGCGCATCCATTCCGCGTTGGTCCGCTCCCGGAAGACGGCATCGAGGAGGGGCTCGAGCGCCCCGCGGTTCTCCACGCGCTTCGGGTTCGTCGCGAAACGCGGGTCGCGGGCCAACTCGGGCCGGCCCAGCGCGTGGCAGAACCTCCGGAAGATGTCGTCGTTCCCGACGGCCACGTTCAGGTAGCCGTCTGCAGTGACGAATGCCTGGTAGGGAACGATTGTCGGATGGCGGGAGCCCGCCCGCTCCGGGTCCTTCCCCGTGGCGAAGTAGTTCGCCGCCATGTAGGTCAGCCACGCGAGCTGGGAGTCCAGGAGGGATACGTCCAGACGCTCGCCTTCCTGCGTCCTCGCGCGCCGCACGAGGGCGGCTGCAATCGCGAACGCGGCGAACATGCCTCCTGCGATGTCAGCGACGGCCACGCCGATGCGCACGGGCGGTCGATCCGGTTCGCCCGTGATTCCCTGGAGCCCGCCCATCCCCTGGAGGATGATGTCGTAGGCAGGGTGGTCCCGGTACGGTCCGTCCTGTCCGAACCCCGAGATGGAGCAGTACACGATCCGAGGGTTGGCGGCGTGCACCGCCTCGTAGCCCAGACCGAGACGCTCGGCGACGCCGGGCGCGAAGTTCTCCAGGAAGACGTCGGAGTGGGCCGCGAGTTCGAGCACGATCTTCCGACCCTCCGGTGCCTTCAGGTTCACCGTCACGCTCTTCTTGTTCCGGTTGATGCTCAGGAAGTACGCGCTCTCCCCGCCCAGGAAGGGCGGTCCCCAGGCGCGCGTGTCGTCCCCCTTCCCGGGCATCTCGATCTTGACCACGTCGGCCCCCAGGTCCGCGAGCATCAGGGAGCAGTACGGCCCCGTGAGCACGCGCGACACGTCCAACACGCGGATTCCCTCGAGAAGCCCGGGCATCGGGAAGACCTCGCCCCGCGGGAAGGGGATGGCCGGATAAGGGGTTAGCGGCGCTCAGTACGACTCCCAGCGGATCCCGCGGGATGGGAGGCTCACGCCGCGGCCCTTCTCCACGGTCCCGACCACGCGGGACCGTACTTGGGGGCGCAGCGCGCGCACGATGGATGCCGCATCGTCCTCGGGGACGACCATGGCGAAACCCATCCCCATGTTGAACGTCTGGTACATCTCCGCATCCTGGATCCCGCCCAGGGCTTGGAGTTCGCGGAAGACCCGCGGCGGCTCCAGGGGTTCCGTGATGCGGAACTCCACGGAAGGCTTCAGGCGGACCAGGTTTCGGAGGCCGCCGCCGGTGATGTGGGCCATGCCGTGGACCCGGCCCGCTTTCAACGCGCGGAGGACCGGCCTCACGTAGATCGCCGTGGGCTCGAGGAGGGTGGGGCCCCATCGGTCCGCGGACGCGCCCACGGGGTCGAACACGGTGAGCGCCGCGTCCCGGAGGAGACGGCGGGCAAGCGTGAGCCCGTTGGAGTGGATGCCCGTGCTCGGGAGGCCGAGGATCACGTCGCCCGGACGGATGGCTCGGCCGTCGATCACCTTGCGCTTTTCCACGAGCCCGAAGCAGGTGCCGGCGAGGTCGAAGCTCCGGACGATCTCCGGGAGGACGGCCACCTCGCCCCCGACGATGGACACATTGGCCATCTGGGCGCCGCGGTTCAGGCCGATCCCGATCTGCCGCGCGACCTCGTGGTCGTACGACTCGATGGCGAAGTAGTCCACGAAGGCGATGGGCTCCGCGCCGATGCAGACCATGTCGTTCACGTTCATGGCGACGCAGTCGATCCCGACCGTGTCCCACTTCCGCATCTCGTTGGCCACGAGGAGCTTCGTGCCGACGCCGTCCGTGCACAGGGACAGGGCGTACTTGCCGAACTCCACGAGCCCTGTGAAGTGACCGATCCGGGTGAGCGGGCGCCCGATCCCCCGCCGGCGGTAGGACAGCCCGGACACGATGGCCGCGATGTGGGCCGCCTTCTCGTCTTGGCTCACCCCCGCCTCGGCGTACGTCCGGACCATGGTCTTCAATCCAGGGAAGCGGGGCGGGCTATTTAGAGGGTTTCCTGGGTTCGCCGATTCGTATGGGCCTTGCGCCGACTCGAAGAGTCCTTAGAATAGGTTCATATTCGGCAGGTCCCGATTTGCACCGGGATCGTGCGGTCGCCCGCCGGCTTCTCCGTCAAGAAGGCCGAGTACGAGGCCATGGAGCAGGCCATCCTCACCTACCTGCGCAAGGTGAAGAAGCCCGTGAGCTTCCGCGAACTCTTCCAGGGCGTCGAGAAGCTCGTCCCGTCCGACCTGTTCCCGGACCAGAACAAGGCCCGCTGGTACGCGAAGGTAGTCCAGCGAGACCTCGAGCTGACGGGACGCATCGAACGTCTTCCTGAGCCGCCCGTCCGGCTGCTCGTCCGCGTCTGAGGACCTCGGCGCCCCAAACCTTCATCGTCCCCGCGACGTTGATGCATCCCCGTGCCCCGGGCCTGGGTGAAATCTCGCAAGCATGATGCGTACTACCGCGCCGCGAAGAGGCAGGCGTACCGCAGCCGGGCCGCCATCAAACTCTCCCAGATCGACCGCGACTACGGCCTTTTCCATCCAGGGTACACGGTGGTGGACCTCGGGGCCGCGCCGGGAGGTTGGTCCCAGATCGCACAGGAACGCGTGGGCCCGAAAGGTCGGGTCCTGGCGGTGGACCTCACTCCGATGCAGCCCATCGAGGGCGTCGAGTTCGTACGCGGCGATTTCACATCATCCAACGTCCAAGCGAGACTGTTCGAGATTCTCGGACGGCCGGCTGATGTGATCCTGAGCGACATGGCCCCGCACCTGAGCGGTCAGAGATCGTACGACGAGGCTCGCACCCTAGAGCTCGCCGGTGCGGCCCTGTCGTTCGCCGTCCGGGCCCTCCGTCCGGGAGGCGACTTCCTCGTCAAGGTGTTCCAGGGTGAGGAATACCCTGCCTTCCTGCGGAGGGTCGAAAGCCACTTCGAGGCGGTGAAGGGCGTGAAGCCGCGCGCCTCGACGCCCAGCAGCCGGGAAATCTACGTCCTCGCGCGGGGGCGAATCGGATAGCGTAGCGGCCAAATCGTATTCCTAGGGCAGGTTTCCGGGCGGGAAGTGCCTTCAGGATGATCGCCGCCTGGCGAAAACAAACAACGATTAAATACGAATATACCCATGCGAAGGCGCTTCCAGAATCGGGGCTCCATTTCAGCTCCCGCGGGGGAGGAACACCGGGGCAACATGGCGTGAGCCGCCGGTCCACGCGCGCTCTTCTCCCGAATCGCACGATAACCCACACAGCGAGCCCGCGAGGCAGAGCGGTCCTCCCGTCCCCAGGCCTTTCGGGCTCCCCTTTCTTTCGCGACCGCCGCTCGGCCCTCAATCCCAGAATCGCTTGGTCCGCGCGTAGTTGATCTCTGCCGCCAGAATGTCGCGAAGGAAGTCCTCCTCGGTTTCGTGGTATCCTCGCAGGATTCGCGCCGCGGTGTCCTCTCCTACGCCGCGAGCCATGAGCGCGAGAACGGCCCGGCGGCCGTGGGCCAGGACCAGGCTCGCGTTCGTGAACAAGCGCTTGGCGAAGGCGCGGCTCTCCTTGTCCCCGCCTTGGAGGTTCAGGTGAGCCAAGCGCTCCTTCTCGTACGCGGCGATGACGGCGATCATGGCCCCGCCGCAGTTCGGACAGAGGATCTTCGCCGGAAGGTCCTGCACGCCCGCCCGCCAGGAGAACTTGCAGTTCAGGCAGAGGAACGTCGCGCTCTCCTTCTCCAGCCGCGTCTTCACGGCCATCAGGGTTGCGTGGTCCGCCTTCGCGGGGGACACGAGCAACCGACCGCCTTCGAGCCCGGCGCGGCCGATGGCTGTCAGGTGCGTCGCCACGATCTCCACCTCACCGCGTCGAATGCGGTGGAACACCTCAACGGTCCGGGGAATGTCCATGCGTTCCCAGAATACCTTGTCGAGAACCTCCTCAAAGAGCGGCGTGTTCTCGAACGTCTTGAGGAGGCGTGGAATGGACACCGCCTCCCAATCCACGTCCCGCCGCAGGGCGCCGAACTTCTTCGCCACGTACACGAAGGACCAGCGGAGGAACGCCGAGTTCTTCAGGATGACCCGGAGCAACGGCTCGAGCGCATCGGGATCCTCGGGCCGGAGAATTTCCTCGATCATCTTGGGGCTCACGCTCCGTGGCACATCGAGGACGATGCGGTACGGATCGGTCTGCACACCGACGCTCTGCCCGAACCGTGCGGAAATCAGGGAGGAGATCAGCTGCCCCAACGTCTCGTTCACCTTGGACCCGAGGCAGGCGTTGATCACGATCAACTCGCGCGAGTTCTCGATCGTGATGCGCTGGTCCGTCGCCAGAGGGGCCTCGCCCGCGGAGCGAAGGTATGCCTCGAGCTTGGACGCTCCAAACTCGTTCACGGGGTACGCGGCCATCGCGCGCTCCCGCCGAATCCGGCCGACCTCCTGCGCGACAGCGTAGGGCACGGGGATGTCCTCGCCGACCCAGGAGGGCACGTCGCCGATTTCCTTGACGGGCTCTACGAGGATGTGGTCCTCCTTGAAGTCGACGAACCGCCACGCAGTCCCTCGCATGATGAAGCTCTGGCCCAGCTTCGCGTTCTCCGCGACGAACCACTCGTCGAGCGTCCCGATCACGCGGCGCGAGCCCAGATCGACGACGCGATACGTCTTGACGTCGGGAATCATGGAAATGTTCTCGAAGAAGTAGCGGAGGGAGTTCGAGCTCCGGCCGAAACGTCCCTCGCGGTACCACAGGACCTTAAGCGTGCTGAGCTGACCGAGCAGTTCGTCGAAGTCCTTCCGCAGGAGGTCTCGGTAGGGCCAGCTCCGACGGACCGTCGCGTAGGACTCGTCCGCGGAGGCGAACCGCTCCGAGACGGCCATGGCGACCAGCTGGTTCGCCAGCACGGAACGGTTGTTCCGCCGCACCACGAGGGGCTCGATCTCCTCGGCCAAGGCGCGACGGGTGATCGCGCAGGCCTCCGCGAGGTCGTCCTCGTGGGTCGCAAGGATGACGCCATCCGCCACCTCCCCCACGCCGTGGCCCGAGCGGCCGATCCGCTGCACGAGCCGCGAGACCTCCCGCGGGCTGTTGTACTGCAGGACGAAGTCCGCGCTCCCGACATCGATGCCCAGCTCCAGGGAGGACGTGCAGACGAGGGCGCGCAGATGGCCCGCCTTGAAGTCGTCCTCCATCTGAATCCGGGTCTCCTTGGAGAGGCTCCCGTGGTGCACTCCGATCGTGGGGTCCTGATACCAGGCTCCGAGCCGCGACGAGAGGAACTCCGCGGTGTCCCGCGTGTTCACGAAGAACAGGGTGGACTGGTGCCCCTTGATCAGCTCGTAGCACCGGCGCAGGGCCGTGCCCTGTCCGAGCTGGACCCGGAGGTGGTCCGCGATCTCGTGGTCTCCGCTTTGGGGCGGCGCCATCTCGACCGCGATCCGCATGCCCTTGGGCAGCCGTATCCGGAGGATCTCGACGGGCCGGTCAACGCCGCCGAGGAAGCGGGCCACCTCGTCCGGCGTGCCCACGGTCGCGGACAGACCGATGCGCTGTACGTCGTGGCCGGAGAGGTCGCGGAGCCGCTCGAGGCCCACCGCGAGTTGGGCTCCGCGCTCGTCCGAGGCCAGCTCGTGGATCTCGTCCACCACAACCCACCGCACGGTCTTCAGATGGTCGCGGAGCTTTCGCCCCGTGAACAGGATCTGGAACGTCTCGGGCGTCGTGATCAGGACGTCCGGAGGTTCGCGGGTGATCCGCGCGCGTTCCTGAGGACTCGTGTCGCCATGGCGGACGGCGACCCGAAGGCCCAGGCGCTCAGCGAAGAAGCTCATCCGGCGGAGCATGTCCCGGTTCAGTGCGCGGAGGGGCGTGATGTACAGGCAGCTCACGGCCGGGGGCCTCTCCGCCAAGATGCGGTGGAGGATGGGAAGGAGCACCGCCTCCGTCTTGCCGATTCCCGTCGGCGCGACGAGCAGCACGTTCGCGCCCGCCAGGATCCGGGGAATCGCCTGGATCTGGGGTTCCGTGAACGATTCGATGTCCAGTTCCCGAAGGACCTCCGTGATGCGCGGGTCGAGGCCGAGGTCGTCCACCTCGGGTCCGAAGGGGCCGCGAGCCAAAAAGGTGCGCGTCGCGAAAAGTTATCACCGCGGATAATTTGCTAGGCGGATCCGATAAAAAATTATCAGGGGGGATAACCGCCACGGTGGGGGTCAATAGCCCCCCGCGATACGCCTTGTCAAGAGGTCGTAGCGTGAGTCGTCGCCCGGCAGCTCTGACCCTCGCGGCCGTGCTGTGCCTCGTGGCGACTTCGTTCCTCGCCCCCCTCCTCGCCACGCCGGCTGCCGCGTTCGGCGAACGGGTGTTCGCCGCCAACCCCGTCGCGGGCGCCGGCGATCCCTACTATCCCGTCTATGCCGCCTCAACCCTTGCCCAGTCCTTCCAGGTCGGCACGACGTTCCTCATCGAGAGCGTGACGCTGCGAGTGGAAAATGATGGCAGTTCGGTGAATCCCCTGGCGGTCTCCATCCACCCGGACGATCCGGTCCGCCACGTGCCCGTCATGTCCTCTTCCCTGGCGTCCTCCTCGCAGGTCACCCCGAACAACGCGGCAGGGCCCGCGAATTGGACCTTCCCCTTCAATCCGTCCGCTCGGCTCATGGCGGGCTCCACGTACTGGATCGTCGCCGAGAACGCCGCGCCCCAAGGACCGCCCATGAACGGCTACGCCTGGGTCGAGAGCAACGCGGACAGCTACGCGGGAGGGTCCGCCTACCTGCTCGATCCCTCCACGAGGGTGTGGACCGGTCTGCCATACGACCTCTTCTTCTCCACGTACGGGCTGGAATTCGCGTCTAACGTGAGCGCGGCCGTGACCGGAAACCGGACCCAGGCGCAGCCCGGCGATTTGGTCACCTTCACGGTCCACTTCAACAACACAGGAAACCAGACCGCGCCCAACGTGTGGATCAACGACACCCTGCAATCCGGTCTGACCAACCCAAGCCTCTCGTTTCCGGGAATCGCACCCGTTTCCGCCGCATCGTTCCCGAACCTGACGTTCGAGAACGTGGCCAACGGCGCCCACTACTTCACGATCAGCGTCCAGATCGCCTACGGGACTCCGCCGGGGACGCTCCTCGCGAACACCGTTGAGCTGGCCTTCCAGAATGCCACGGGGACCGTCATCCGGAGGAATCCGGCCAGTGCGTCCGTCCTCGTCGGCCTGGCTACGAAGCAGCTGTATCTGGGCGGCACCTCCACGGCTACGAAGCTCCTGACGACGACCCGGCCCACGCTCTCCTCGTTGACGACGTCGAGCCTCAGTCCAGGCGCGGCCCAGCCCTTGGACTTCGTCCTAGCTCCGGCCCTCGCACGACCCTTCACGTCCCTCAACGTCACGGCCCGCCTCTGGATCACCACCCAGAAGGCTCCGCCGCAGACCCTGAAGCTCAACCTGAGTCTCCTGGACAACTCTAGCGTCGTGGCCACCCTCTATCCCACGGTCCTCGTGACGACCTCGGGATACCAGCTCATCACGTTCTCGTTCCCGGCCGCAGACTACACGTTCGCCAAGGGCCACGTGATCCGGCTCCAGATTTGGAGCTTTGGCGGTGGCGGCGGAAGCACGGACACGATGCTGTTGTCGTACAACAGCACGGCCAATCCCTCCCGGCTGGAGTTCCGGACGACCACCTACGTATCGATCGACCAGTTCCTCCTCCGGAATTCCGCCGGTCCCACCACGATCTGGTCGCCTGCGGATCCCCTAATCACTTGGGCCAACGTCTCGGATCCCTTCGGCGTGAGTCGTATCGCGGGTGCCTGGATCAACATCACCTCGCCGACCGGCCAGCTCGTTGCCTCCGGCGCCCTGAGCGTCCTTGCGTCGGATGGCTCGTCCCTTCCGGCTTGGCGGCTGTTCGGCTACGCCTTGAATCCGCCTCTTGCCACGGGCCGGTATCGCATCGACGTCGTAGCCATGGAGGACAACGGGGTCACGTCGCGCGCCGAGGGGTTCGCGGCCGTCGCCATCCCCTCCATCGCCCTGCAGAACGCCGCGAGCGTGACCCGGGCCCGCGTCGGCATGACGTTCGCGTACTTCCTGTATTACAACAACACGGGCACGGGACCCGCGGGGAGCGTCTGGATTAACGACACGCTCCCGTCCGAGGTCAACTACGTCACGAGCAGCCTCGCCTATACGTCCGTGTCGGGCTCCACGTACACCTGGGCGCTCTCCGATGTGGCCGTCGGCAACCAGAGCATCGAGGTCGACGTGATCGTCCCGGGCACCTCCACGGCCGCGACCGTGATCGTGAGCCGGGCCACCCTGGACTACACGGACACGAGCGGCCATCCCCAGCCCACGGGCTACTCCAATGCTTCCGTGATCCTGAACGGCCCGCAGCTCGCCCTGACCGTGACGAGCGCACCCGTGGGCACGGTCCACGCCAACGAGTCCCTTACCTACACAATCGGGATGCAGAACACGGGGGACGCGGCAGGACCGATCTGGGTCAACGACACGCTGCCCGCCACCTTCGTCTACCTCTCGGACACGGCGGGATCCCTCGGAGGCACGGCCTTCGTATCGGGCTCCGTGATCCGCTTCCGCTTCTCCGACATGCCCGGCGGGACCTCCTGGTCCTTCCAGCTCGTGGCCCAAGCGGGTCCCGCGCTCGTCCGCGCCGCGTCCTACACGGACACGGCGACCTTGGCGTACACGAGTTTGACCGGCATCCTCATGCCCCCGACATCGGCGAGCGCCGCAAACGTGGCCGCGGCACCCTGGATCCCCCAGGGGAACCTCACGTTCCTGGTCAACCGGACCAGCCCGGGCGCGGTCGCCCCGGCCGTGGTCCAGTTCGCAAACCAGGGGAACGAGCCCGCCTCGCAGGTTTGGGTCAACCTGACCCTCGACAGGCGACTCACGCTCGTGAACGCGAGCGCCGCGTTCACGGGCAACGGGACCTCAATCGGGTTCACGCTGACCTCGGTTCCCATTGGCCTGACCTCGATCTACCTGAACCTCACCGTGAACGACAGCACGCCGGACCAGACCGTGCTACAGATCCTCGGGACCCTCGAGTACCGGGACGCGTTCGGCAATGCGCTCCCCTCCCTGATCCTGTCGCCGGCCTCCGTGACCGCCGGGGTGGCCGTGCTGAGCCTCAGCGTGACGCCATACGCGCCGGAGATCGAAGCGGGGACGGCCTTCCCCCTCGTCATCTCCATCTACAACTGGGGAAGCGGCTCCACGGGGGACGTCTGGCTCAACGTGACGTTCCCCGCCGCCCTCACCTACTACGACGACACGGCGGGCACGGTCCTGAACCTCGTCGGGAACGCGTACTCCTGGCACTGGAGCAACCAGCTTCCGGGCCTCTTCCAGTTCAGCTTGTTCATCCGGCCGCGGGAGACGACGCCGAATGGAACGGCCGCGGACCTGGACTTCCGCGTGGAGTACCGTGACTTCGAACTCCGACCCCGCCCCGGGCTCGACGCCCCCGTGCATGTCGTGGTCATCGCCCCGTCCATCGTCCTGACCGTCGTGCCGGACCGGACCATGGTCCAATCGGGAGCTCGAATGACCTACGCGTTGCGCGTGGAGAACCAGGGGCTCACCCTCGCGGAGCAGGTCCGGGTCACGGACGACGTCGACACGCGGCTCCAGATCGTCACGTACGACTCGACCGTCGGCGCCACGGGGACCCAGAAGCTGACGTGGACGTTCACGAATCTGGCTCCCGGATCCTCGCAGACGATCAACCTCACGGTCCGGGTCGCGGACGGGCTCCAAGCGGGCACCGTGATCTCCATGGCCCTGGAAGCCAACTACACGAACAGCGTGGGCACGCCGCTGGACCACATCCGCTCCATCCCCACGGCGGTCACCATCGACGTCGACCTGACGCCCTTCCTCCTGATTGCCCTCGGCGGCGTCGTGGGCGGGATCTTCTTCTACAGCTACCTCACCCGCCGGAAGAAGGTGGAGATCGAGGAGGTGTTCCTGGTGTACCGGGATGGTGTCCTCATCTCCCACCTCTCCCGGACCCTGATGCGGGAGAAGGACGAAGACGTGCTGAGCGGTATGCTCACCGCGGTCCAGGAGTTCGTCCGCGAGGCGTTCCAGTACGGGGAGCACCGGGAACTCCACCAGCTCGACTTCGGGGAATACCGGATCCTCATCGAGCGCGGGAAGTACGTGTACCTCGCGGTCGTGTACTCCGGCGAGGAGTCGACCCAGATCCGCAAGAAGGTGCGCACGGTGATCGACCGGATCGAGGACCAGTTCGGCGCGGCCCTCGAGAAGTGGGACGGCGACATGGAGGAGGTCGTCGGGGCACGGGACCTGATCCGGGACACCCTCCTCGGATCCGGGAACCATAACCACAATCACAACCACGCGCCCAAGCCGCCGATGCCCGAACCGTGAAAGGGGTGGGCCCGGCCGGAATTCCCGGCTCCGGGCGGAATCGCGCGGAGCCCTTTGAACCAGCGACCATCTGGTTATGAGCCAGACGCTCCACCAGACTAAGCTACGGGCCCTCGGTGCCGCCAACGCGGCGAGCTTACTTAAGCGTTCACGGCGGGTTGCGGCGGGCGGCTCCGAGGACGCAAAGGATATACCCGACGAAGGGTTGGGCCCCGCAAGGAAGGTCGCGAGGGGTCCCATGCGGATCGATGTGCCCACCCTGCTCTACGTCGTCTACATCGTCTTCTTCATCGGCCTGTTCATCGCGGCTGGGTTCATGTTCGGCTTCCGTCTCGTGACCTTCGCGTTCATGGGCTTCATCGTCCTGGTCATCCTGATGATCGACTTCACGTCGCGAATCATCCAGGAGCCCGAGTTGAAGTAGGCCCGAAACCGCTCGGCTTATTACGGCCCGGGCGCCTTGCACCGGGCGGGGTTGCGGCTGTACTTCTACGAGGGGCGCACGATCCGCGGCACGGGCCTCATGACCGGGGCCCTGATCAAGTTCGGGTACGGGGACGACCGCCGGGTGCGGAAGGCGCTCGA